>JANNTN010000535.1:0-3246 GCA_031394445.1 Anatilimnocola sp. | reverse complement strand
CATCGGCAGCCGCAAGGAACTCGTTTAAGGCTTGGTAGGGAATGCCCTCAGTGGCATTCCGTGAAGGGAAGGCTTCCCGCTTTCCCGAAATTAAAACCTGAAAAACTCAAAACCGCCGCGAGCCACTCGCGGCGGTTTTTTGTTTCTTGGCCGCTACAAAGCATATGAAACAGCATGGTGAACAGTGCGACATGCCAATCCCAGCCTTAATTTCGAGTCGCGACTCGATTGCATTTCAGATTTCAGACCGCCGATTTCGAGCTAATCTCCAGCCCTCAAATCTCAACATTAGTTGAGGAATTCGGCATTATGATAGATGTGTTGCACATCGTCGCAATCGTTCAGCATGTCGATGAACTTTTGGAACATCGGCAAGTCCTCGGGGCTAATCGCCTTGGTGGATTGAGGAAGGAACGTGATCTCTTGCACCTCCAACTCGATTCCGGGGAACGCCTGCAATATCGCCGTTTTGGCTTTAAAGAACTCGCTGGGAGGGGAAAAAATCGTCATGTAGCCATCTTTAATCTCGATTTCATCGACGTTGACGTCGGCACCCAGCAGCGCCTCAAGTGCTTGCTCTTCGTTATCCCCTTTGAAAGACAGCACTGAAAGTTGGTCGAACCAGAGAGCGACTGAACCTGTTGCTCCCAGCTTCGAGCCGGTCTTCGTAAAGCAATTTCGAACTTCTGAAATCGTGCGCTGATTGTTATCGGTCAAGCAATCGACGATGAACATGGACCCGCCAGGACCAAAACCTTCGTAGCGCGCGACCGCGAAATCTTCGCCGCCAGCACCTTGGGCCTTCTCAACCGCCTTGTCGATGACGTGGGCAGGAACCTGCTCACGTTTGGCTTTTTCTATCAAGCTTCGTAAAGCCGGATTCGCATCGGGGTGTGGGACGCCATTTTTAGCAACGACATACAGTTGCTTGCCATATTTTGAGTAGAGCTTCGATTTTTGAGCGGCCGTCTTGAAGATCGCATTTTTACGATTTTCGAAATTTCTCCCCATAACCATTCTCTATCTTCTGGTGGCCGAATGCGCAAGTCCATGGACGGTAACACGTATCGGGATGCTTATCCAGGTGGCGCAGCGACAAGTTTGACAAGCTGAATCGCGGCTGGGCCAGTCCCAGATTGGCTGCGCGCATAAAAAAAGGCCCCGCCAGTCAGCCGCAACGCGCGGTCGGAACCTGAAAGGCGGGGCCGACGATAGAGCGGTCAATTCGTTAGGACGGACCGCAAACAGGCATGTCACAAAAAAACACCCGTCTGTCATCCATCCAGACCGAATCTCGGAGCGCCCGAGCGGATCCGCCGTCTCGAATCGCTCTCGGATAATCCGGCATAAACGGTTTCGTGAAGGTTTTTTGTAACATTCATGCGGCATTTTCGGCAAAGCACGAAGAATCGCGACCGTGGGTTGTTGTCTGCGACCTACACATATCAGTGGAATCGGCGGTTCTGACTCCACGCCAGTTGAACGAAACTCCTCATTGGTTGGAGCGCGATTTATGGCCTGCAATGTGATGAAAAAGACTTCGGCAAAAGCGAAAACGAATTTCGACGCAAAGTTCGATATGCAAGACGCGGCGGCTTGCGAATTCTCATTTGAGAAGTTCGTCGGCGGTTTTCGCATTCTTTGCTGCTGCGATGATTCGGCGGAATGCACGGACCTGCAGAGCCTATGTGAAGCGATTTGCGATAACGACTGCACCTGCTGCTGCGTGCGTGACGGCGTGCAAGTGTGCAGCTTTAACCTGTGTTGCAGCAAGTGCAAATGCAAATGCGAGAGCACGGAGAATGGCTGCTCGATCACTTGCAGCAGCCGCGATACGAAGTGCTGTGACATGCAGGCAGCCATTTGCGACTGCCTCGAATGCTGCTGTAAGAACAACTGCTGCTGCTACATCTGCTTCGGCGACTAGTGCTGCTGCTTTGGCGGTTGCAACTGAGATAAAGTTGCAGACTCAGGCCGCTGCAGCCCGAGCCAAAGAGGGGACAGCCCGAATTCAGGCCCAACGCAAGTGCCAAGACTATGGACTGCGCGACCAACAGTTCTTCCGCCTAAAAATCTACGGCCTCACCCAAACCAAGTGCGCCTCAAGCCGGCACGGGCCGCCCGGCTCCCATGTAGAGCTTCTGCATATCGACGAAGGGCCCGGTTTCGAGTTGCTGGCGGACGGCGGCCCAGGCGGCTGAATCTTTCACGATGTTGTCGTACATTTCGCGAGGCACGCGAAGCGGCTCGACGATTTCCTCGGTTTGGCCGTTAATCCAATTGAGCTCTAAAAACTCGCCATCGATTCCTTCCAATCGCAATTCGTTTTCGGCGGTCATGGGCATGTTGCCCAAACCTTGAATGAGCGCGAGTTTGAGCGACTCCAGGGCGATGTCGTCGAGTTTGTTATCCGCCGCGACGATTTTTTCGCGCAATGCGGCCCAGCCAAATACCAGCCGGGGCTTGAGGCCATTGCCGATTTCGCGGGCTGCGGGCGGTGCCTGGTCGCCATAAGCCTGCGAAAAAGTGTCGTTGGCGAGGTCTTCAAATTCAATCCAGTCGGGCAGCCGATCGAGCGGCTGCACCGACAGCCACTGTCCTCGGCCCACATCAAGATAGTTGAAGGCCGGATCGAGGCGGAACTTCTTCTCGCATTTGCCACAGCCCAAAATTTGAAACGAGCCGTTCAAAATATCATCGCGGAGGTCGGAGCGGCGGTCAGCGTTGACGCTTTCGACGGCATCGACGTCTTGCACGGTTTCGCAGTTGGGGCAGGTTACGCTGAGGGAACGAAAGATCGACATGGTTATATCCTTGAATATTGGTGTTATTGGAGAATATCGAGCCAGGTGCGAGCCGGATGATTTTTATTCATCTTTTTGGTGTGATAGGCTGCGTAGATTTCCGCGAACCATTCGCCTGGAGCTCGGAATTGATAGCCGGCGACGCCTTGCCGGCGGGCCGAGAAGCTGTAGCTGACCCAGCGGTTAGAGTAAGCCTCTTGATAGACGGTGTCGCCGATCTTGAGGCGCTCGGTGGCTGAGGCGCTGTAGTAAATGTCTTTGTCGTTGCGGATGGAATCGCACCAAGTGGTGGCCGCGATGCGGCGCTGCTCCCACTCGGCCGCGTCGGTGCCGCCGAGGGGCTCTGGCGGCAAGGGCTTATCGCCTGACAAATAAGAAGCCAGGTAGGACTCGTCGTAGTTGAATTCTGTTTTGGCCGCCTTGGCAATTTCGGTAACATTGG
>JANNTN010000140.1:0-1634 GCA_031394445.1 Anatilimnocola sp. | reverse complement strand
CAATCCCTCGGCTACTCCGACTCGTCCCCTCCCGCCCCTGACCCCTGACCCCTCACTTTGCGAGCAGCTTCTCCACCAACCGCATCGCGAACGAGCCCATGCCGCAGAGGGTACAGCCCCAAACGATATCCACGATCGTCAGCTTCAGCGGCCATTTTTCCAGAACCGACCGATTCGTGCAGTCATACACGCCATACAGCACCAAACCAAAAACAGCCCCCCACGCAAACGCCTGCCACAGGCTGGCATTGCTCCCCATCGCCGGCCGGACAAACAGCACGATGCCCGCGGGTATCAGCAGATAGACCATGATCGCCGCCGGCCACCGCGGGGCCAGCGCGGCACCGTTGCGCCGCGCGAGCTCACCGATTTGCGATTCATAAAACGGCTTCATCAGCAGGCCCAGCCAAACCAGATCGATAACAACCACCAGCGGAGCAATCAGCAGGAACAATTTCCAGGACGACATAGATTGGACTTCTTTCCAGCAAATACGAGCGACAAATTTTGGCTGCAAACAGCTCCCGGCTTAGGACCGGCGCGGAATCAAATGTCGGCTTTCGCTCCGCGAAAGCACGTTTCTTTCGCGGAGCGAAAGACGACAATGCGACAGTATTTTCTGAGTCGGGCCTTAGGCAGACTCAGCCGTCAGCAGATCGCACTCTTTCGCCAGGTTAAGAATCTTCGACCGCGCCCGCATTTCCAGTTGCCGCACCCGCTCTTTGCAAATGCCCAACTCTTCCCCGAGGCTCTGCAATGTTTGAGCCGGCCCCTGGCCATCCAGCCCAAAGCGCCGCGACAGCACATAGCGGTCGCGAGCGCTCAGCCGCCGGATCAAGGCCAGGAGCCTGCCATGTTGATCTTCCGACATCGCCTTAAATTCATCCGCTTCGGGTTCTGGACGGGCAGTGGTTGCTTCCCCGAGCAACTCCTCCCCCAGCACATAGCGTTGCCGGTCTCGATACCAGTTTTGGCGTACTCGCAAGAGCGTATGGCGAATCGCGATCGTCGCATACGTGCTAAAACGAAAGCCGCGGGAGAAATCGAACTTCTCCGCCGCTTTCATCAACGATTCGATCCCATCGCTGAGAAGTTCCTCGAACGTCAGCAATTCGTTGGCGAATTTGCGGGCAATCGAGATGACCAGCCGCGAATTGGCCGTCACAATTTCATTGCGATCCGTCGCCGCGATCTCAAGCAACCCATTGATTCGCGCGACCTCCTCGGCACTTGGCTTGTTCACATCGAGCTTGCGGCGCAACACATCGGCTCGATACTTCGCATAATTCATCCGCCGAAAGCGCTGCCGCTCTTCACTTACGGAAAGCAGCTTCCGCTCGCACAACCGCGCCAGATGCGCCGGCATTTCACGCGGCACACGCGAATTTCGAGTGCCATCCACATCCTCCGGCGGATCGCTGAGAAACTCGGCCCCCGACTCACGGCACAGGAACGACTCATGAAATTGATAATCCAATTCGAGCTGCGCCAGTTGCTGGGCTCGCGCTTGCAAGGCACGGCTCTTTTTTGTATGTGTTAAAGTGGTGGACATGTGGCCTGTCCTTTGTGTGGAAAGTAAGTGGTGTTTGCTCCAGGATTGATAACCGCCCGATGCCTATTGGCTGTAACGTCGC
>JANNTN010000555.1:0-2945 GCA_031394445.1 Anatilimnocola sp. | reverse complement strand
CCGCATCCGTATGGGATCGAGCTCGGCCGATTGGTGACGATGCTGAAGGACACGCCGGCGGCGACGATGTCGGCTTTTTTGACGGAATCGTTTTCGCGGGTGAGTTCAGGTGTCGCGCGGAAGATTTGCGAAGAAGCCAAGATCACAACGCGGGCGCGGCCAACGCGAATTGGGCGGCAAGAGGCAGATTCACTTTATCAGGCCATTCAAAACACGCGGATCAGTGCGCCGGCGACGGATTGCCTCGTGCCGATCGGCGAGCAGCTCATCTTGAAGGGGCTGCATCACGTCGTGCCAGGGGAGTTTTATTGTGCGGCGACGCGGCCGCCGGCTGTGTATCGCGGGAATCCGTTTTTGATCGAGGTGGGTTTGGCGTTTGGCGGCGTTTCGCAGGCGCAGAAAGTATCACTGGAGGCGCTGACCGAGATGCTGGGGGAGACCGACGCGCGGACGCTGCGGCAATTTTTGATGAACTCGTTCGACGGGCTCGGCAGCGTGGCGGCGGATAAGATTTTGACCGAATCCAAGATGGGCACTCGGCAGAGCCCCGGCAAATTGAAAAAGGAAGAGATCGTCCAACTGCACGTGGCGATGAAGAACGTGAATTTGTCGGAAGGGCAGTCGATGCAGGTGTTTCGTTATGCCAACCGCGTGCCGTTGCAGTTTCAACAAGCCGCCTGCGCGGTGACGCAATCAGTCATTGGCAACAACTGGCGGGCGTATGGGCTCTCGCAGTCGCGCGGCAACTTGCCGCAAGGGCCAGTGACCCTCATGGTTCACATGGCCAGCGTCTGGGTGCCGTTCACGAGCGAATCGAAGGAAGCGATTGCGGGTTACCCTGAGATTCAAAAAGAATTGCGGCTGGCGCTTCAAGCCGTCGGCCGCAAGCTGGGAATGTATCTCAACCGGCGGCAGAAGGTGAAGCAGGAAGGCGAGCGTCGCTCGGTCTTTTTGCGGTATCTGGGCGAAGTGGCTGGCGCGGTGGGCGTGATTCAGGACTTCGACGACAAGAAGGTCAAAGCGCTCTACGAGAAATTGCTGCACGTCGCGAAGCGGAAGACGGCTGAGGCGGATACGAAGCTGGATGATCGAGGGAAGAAGGTTGTGGAGGGAGAGGAAGAGGAGTTTGGAGACAATGTGCTGATTGTGGAGCCCGCGGAAGCGAGCGAATAGTTCCCCCATACCGGACACGAAGCTTCATAGCAGCCGAGATCGGTTTGTTTGGCATCTAGTCATTTGGATGGGTATGATTGAATTGAAGTTGCGAGACTGAATGAATACAACAAGTGACAACGCTGCTGCGCTGATCGGCGGGGCCATCCCCTTCGAGCATGCAATGTCACTCGACCCAAGGTGGGCCATGAGCGAGGGCAGCTTGTTTTTCGACGGTGAAGGCCGCGTTCAGAAGTCGCTGCAACGGATTGCCGGCAGGCTAGATGAGCTAGGGATTCCGTACGCGGTCGCCGGAGGGATGGCCTTATTTGCGCACGGATATCAGCGTTTCACGGATGACATTGATATCTTGATGACTCGCGAAGATTTAAATCGGATTCATGAAGAGTTGGATGGTCGCGGCTGGATACGGCCGTTTTCCACGAGTAAGAACCTACGCGATGCGCAGACTGGCGTTCGCATCGAGTTTCTGATTTCAGGTGGATTTCCTGGGGATGGAAAGCCAAAGCCGGTGGTGTTTCCATCGCCGGCAGACGTGGCTGTCGAAATTGGTGGCATCAAATACGTTGGCCTGCCGGCATTTATCGAACTCAAACTCGCTTCGGGTATGTCGGGACAAAACAGAGAAAAGGACTTTGTGGATGTCGGTGAGTTGATCCGCTCGCTTCAGCTTCCCGAATCGTTAGCGAATAGCCTAAATCCGTTCGTGCGCGAGTCCTATCAGAACCTCTGGCGCAATGCGAACGTAGCCCCGACTCGGTTTATCTTGGATCGGAATGTTGCGGGTAATCGTTTGGACGAAATGCTGGCAGATGGTGTCACGCTGGAGGGCGATCAGAGCGATCCAATGGCACGTCTTGTCACGACAGACCCAGCAATTGCCAAAAAGTACGGAATGGATGATGAACGAGAATCTCTCTAGCAAGGAATGCAATGGCTAAGAAGACAAATAAATCTGGATCTGCCGCTGCCCCCGTAAAACTCACCGACAAAGACAAAAAAACTCTCGGCAGCCTGCGGGAACTTGCCGGCGAGGTAACTGGCTTTGCGGAGCGGAGCAAGGCGCCGCATTTGGAGGTGCCGAGCCGGTCGCTGTCGAATGTGCGGTTCAATCAGAGCAAAAAAATCATTGAGATGGGCAGCGGCACGAACCGGCGTGAGCTGTTCAACCTGTCGCAGGCGAAGGCGTATATGCAGACTCTGCTGGTGGGCAGCGGAGCCAAACGGCTGATCGAGCAGGGGAAGACGACGAGCCTCCGCGGTTTGTACTACATGCTCAAGCACACGATCGAAAACACGAAGGAAGAGACGTTCGACGAGCAGAGCGAATCGGACACGGTCATCGAAGACGTGGAGGTGGTGCTGGAAGCTTTGCGCGAAGAGCTGCACCTCTATGCCCAGAAACGTGGCGACATGGTGGGCCAGATCACGATCGTCGATAGCGGCGACGAAATCGATTGCACCAAAATGGGGAGCGGCGGCTACGGCATTCCGTCGATCGTCGAGCCGGAGAAAATTCAGTTCAAAAACTGCAAGGCAAAATTCGTTTTGCACGTCGAAAAAGACACCGTCTGGCAGCGCTTCAACGAAGACAAATTCTGGCTCAAGCACAATTGCATTCTGACGCACGGGGCCGGTCAGCCGACGCGCGGCGTTCGCCGGCTGCTGTATCGGCTGCATCACGAGCTGGAGCTGCCGATCTATTGCGTGCTCGATAACGATCCCTGGGGCTACTACATCTACAGCGTGCTCAAGCAAGGCTCGATCAACCT
>JANNTN010000508.1:0-2637 GCA_031394445.1 Anatilimnocola sp. | reverse complement strand
CATTGAGACTCGTCTGCGCTGGCGCGACTTTTCGAGAGCCCCTCAGATACAAGTAGTATCCCTCGCCAATTGGTTCTCCGTGACCGACATAGTAGAGGACAACGTCAGTTGCTCCGCTTGGGTTTGCCTTCTGATTAAATGCTCTGTGTAGGACGAAATCCTCGATTCTTTTTAAGACTTCGCCTGGCTCATCAACATTGTGAAGGTCCAAGAGGCGTTCATTATTGAAGAGCCCCAGGCCCTCCAAGTACGATCGAATGCGACCGTGAGCGCGACTAAAGGCCTTGTTTAGCTCTTCATGTCCGTCATCATCGCCCTTATCAACCATGGATGGAAAGTCATCCGCGGAAACAAGAATAGCGATGGCTGAATCGAGGTGTGCGGTTGGGAGCGTGGCTGCCACGGCAATGGGAATAGTTCGGTGCGATTGTCAGAGGAGTGGTACTGGGTGCTATGCCGTAGCGTCGGGAGTTTTCTTAACGCCTTCTGCTTCCGAAGCTTGAAAGAAGGCGCGAAGCTTTGGATGGCTTTCGAGATATCGATCAATTGCCTTAAGCGTTGCATAGCCGGCAGCCATTCCGGCAATCGATGTAAATTCGTGGCTCGCGCCATGCACAAACCATTTGGCAAATTCTGGGCCAACTTCCATCACGAAGGCAAGTATATCTGCACCGCTAAACTGAGCGCCGTGATCGGAATGTTTCAGGCGCACGTCCAAGTCCGGCAATTCGGCCTTTAGAAAGGCTCTGAGTGAATCGATTGTTCTTGCAGCCTCCAGCGGAGAAAGGTCTGGGAAAGTAATCTGAAACTCAGCAGCTTTGTCAGACATGGTACGTCTCTCGACGAATATGAATTTGGTAACGATACCCGAGAAACTTAGTCGCCGAGCCCCCTCGCGTCAACTAATTGCTATGGGCCGACTGGGGATTGTGTGGGTTTCCCCATCACGAAACAATTTACCAGGTTGCGGTCAAGTTCGCCGCCGTGCCGTAACCCCATCCCGGCTATCTGGGCAACCTCCAACTATTTCCAAAATTCTTGGCGATGTAACAAGAATTCCGTCCGGTTTTTCGCGCCGATTGCAATGTATCTAAAGGGCGACCCTTCGCTCCTTCACACCAACCCGAAGCGTTAGCGAGGGACTGCCGAAACCCGACGCATCAAGCGCGGGAGTACCGATGCTGCGCGCCAATCCAGCCTTGAACCATGAACCTTGAACTCCTCACTAACTGCTCACTCGCCCCCGTTAATCGCTCACTAACCCCTCACTGTGAGCTTTTTCCCTCGAACCCAAATTTCACAACTCATTCAGCCGCAACACTTTGCAAAAAACACCCCACATCGCGCTCACAAAATGTGAGCGCCACCATTTTCACGCCAACCGCGGCACTGCAACACTTACGCCTCCGGCGTCACACCCAGCACCAAATCAAACTTCGCCGCCAACTCACCAATTTTCGATGACTGGATCGGAGCAAAATCGACCGTCACCGAATCGCGAATTTTCTCGTCGCGCATGTTCCGCCAAATGCCGTCCCGCTCATTGCCGGGATGACCTTTGACATAGCACTGCGTCGTCAGCACATCCTTACCCTTCAGCTTGATTTTGAAATGCACATGCGGCGATCGACCGGGATACGGCACCGGCTTAATCGTGCGGAACAAATACTCCCCCGTCGATCCCGTCACAAACCGTCCGAACCCCTGAAAGTTCTTATCTGCCTTGTCCGCGTTGCCTGTCTTTGAATGCAAATAGGCCCCGCCATTATCGCACTGCCAAATCTCGACTGCCGCGTTACGAATCGGGTTTCCCTTGCTATCCAAAATTCTTCCACTCAGATACGTGATCTCCCCCACCCCGGGAGTCAACTTGTCATTGATGACGAGCAGATCGTTGTCCGTATCCAGCGGCAGCTTGTCCGGATAAAACGGCCCCTCCGTCTGTGCCGGTGTCTTCACCAGCTCCTCGGCAAACACACCGGGAACATACAATGCCGAAGCCACGACAGCCGAGCAGCCGAAAAACGAACGGCGAGAAAGCTGATAGATACGAGACGAGTCCATGACATGATCCTTGCGAATGCGTTGAGAGAAGCAGCAGATCAAACCCCTCACCGAGCCAAAGGCTTTGGTGCCACCCGATAATTTTTGCCGAAATCGCGGCTCCCATCCATAAGAAACCGTGAAAAACAACCCAGATCTCTTTATAGTCACGGAAACTCACCGAATTCATCGCCAGATTTCTGTCGGAGATTGAAAATGCTGTCTTCATCCGTGTCATCCGCGTTCATCCGCGGCCAAATCCTGCTTGCTCGCTTGCGGATGTGCCGCGCTGTGCTCATCGCCATCCTCTTCACATCCCACGCGGCTGCAGTCCCCGTGCGAGCCCAAGAATCCGACGCCAAGCTCCGCGAGCAAGCCACCGCCACCATGCGCATGGCCGCCGAGTATTACCGCAACAAAGTCGCCCTCCGCGGTGGCTACGTCTATTACTACTCCCCCGACCTCAAGCTCCGTCACGGCGAAGGCCCCGCCACCGCGACGCAAATCTGGGTCCAACCCCCCGGCACTCCCACCGTCGGAATGGCCTATCTCGCCGCCTACAAAGCCACCGGCGACAAGTTCTATCTTGACGCC
>JANNTN010000494.1:0-3109 GCA_031394445.1 Anatilimnocola sp. | reverse complement strand
TGTCCCAATACAGGCAGCCGCAGTAATCGCTCGGTCCCAGCACCTTGAGGGCTTCCTCGGCGATCACCTTTTGCCAGTGATTGCCTTCCGGAATTTCAGAGGCGTGCAGCATCATTGCCAGTGCACCGACGGCCTTCACCTTGGCGTTCTTGATCTGAAAATCGACCGGCATCGCCTTTTCGAGTTCGGTATTAGCCCAGCCCCCCGCGCCAAAACTGGTTGGCCCGCCGATCATGACCAGGCCGCAGCCGAACTGTTCCGTATTGCGAACGAGCATCGCGATTTGCTCGTCGCTAAAATTGGTCGCTTCGCGCGTGGTCGCCTCGGCGCCGCCGCTGGCCCGCGGCACATTGGCCAGCACCACGCAATCGAAACCCTGCAATTCGGCCAGGCTCGTGAACAGCCGATCGCTCGGCATCACCTCGACTTCGATATTCTTCTCGCCAAGCTTCTGCACCAAGGCCTCAAATTCGCGAGGGCTCTCCCAATCTTCGATCAGCAGCACGCGCCCCTTGCCGCGCACGTGCGTGAAGGTGCTGGCCGTATTGTTTTGAATCACGACATCCGCTTGCGGATCGTCGGGAATAAAATCCGCCCGATACGTGTAGCCTGCTGGCACCTCGATCGTGTGTTGGAACGTGAAGACGTTTTTCCCTGGCTTGAGGGTCACCGGCATGTCGCCGCCAGCGGCATCCGGTGTTGCGCTCAGCGGTTCGTCTTGATTTCCATACCGCCGCGTCACGCGCAGGCGGCCCGTCACTTCTTCCGTCGGGTTGAAGTTTTCCAAGACGACGCGGGCTTCCATCGGCTGACCACGGCGAATATCGGGCGGCAGCGTAATTTTTTCGACGGCCACTTCGGCCTGGGAATTCAGCACGATCGGCACGACATCAATGCCGATGCCCGCATCGGCCAACGACCGCGCCACCAAGCGGGCATCCCCTAGGTTTTCATTGCCGTCGGTGACGATGACGATCCGCTTGGCCGAGTCTTCGGGAAACGAAGCCTGTGCCAGTTTGAGCGCGGAGGCGATATTCGTCGCATCGGTACGCAGTTCGAACAAGCTTTCCAGCGAGCCAACAGCCCGAATTTCATCGGCAAACGGCGGATACTCGATCGTGGCCTCGCGACCAAAGATGATGACGCCCGCCTTGTCCTCGGTGGCACTTTGCAAGTCCCCCGCCCGCCGGTGGGCCTTCACGTCCTTCATCACATATTCGAGCATCGCCTCCCGCGTCGGCTTCGGAATGCTCTCCGACTGATCGAGCAGATAAATCACCGTCACCCGGTCGCTGATTTTTTGAATCTGAATGCCCGCCAGAGCCAGCACCAGCAGCGTGAACACAGCGCTCCGAAAGAACAAAGCAAACAACCGGCGATAACGGCCGAGGCCAGACAGGCTATGAAAGCTGAACACCCAGAGCAGCGGCAAAAGCAGCAAGAGCAAGAGCCACCACGGCTGATCGAAGGCGATTTTGATGTTGAACATTTAACCAGCGTCTTTTTCACAGCCGAAACCGCTGCACCCGGTGATTATAAGTATCCAGCACGAACATGCGCCCCTTCGAGTCCTTGGCAATTCCCCAGGGCTGATCGAGCTCCCCTTCGCGGCGGCCATTCGTGCCAAACAGCCCCACAAACTCGCCGTCTCGCGTGAACTTTTGCACGCGATGGTTACCGAACTCGCACAGATAGACAAAACCGGATGAGTCTCCGGCCAACGCCGCATCGTCCAGCAAAATATCATAGGGGTAGTTGAGTTGTCCTGGTTCATACCCCTGCTGACCCCAGGTTTTCACCAGCTTGGCGCTGCCGCCGTGCGTGTCAAACACCTGCACGCGATGGTTGCAAGCGTCGGTCACCCACACCAACCCGCCTTTATCGATCACTAGCTTCTGTGGCCGCAAAAACTGCCCCGGGCCGTTGCCATGTTCTCCCCAGGAGAGCACAAACTGGCGGTCAGCCGTCAATTTCTGAATTCGGTCGTACTCGCCG
The DNA here is from genome assembly GCA_031394445.1 of Anatilimnocola sp. GTDB lineage: Bacteria > Planctomycetota > Planctomycetia > Pirellulales > Pirellulaceae > CAYLLN01. Next base: position 1,114 of record JANNTN010000494.1, on the reverse strand, counting down.
TACTGGGCGACATACAAATTGCCGTCGGCGTCTTGGGCCGCGTCGGTCACGAACTGGAATTCGCCATCCCCGTCGCCACATTTTCCGCCGATTGTCTGGTCTTCGAGCAGTTTGCCCTGCGGCGAATAGACGAGCACGCGGAAATAATGCGTGTCGCATACGAGCAGGTTGCCAGCGTTATCGAAGGACAAACCCGATGGGCGGCCGTGAGCGAAATCCGGAGTTTGCCAGTTCCGAACCAGTTCCCCATCGCCCGTAAACACCTGAATCTGCGGTGTCATATCGACGATGTACAGCAAATCCTGCTTGTCGATTGCAATCGCCCGCGGCCGAAAAAACCGCCCCGGCGACATGCCCACGTGCCCCCAGACCTTCTCCAGCCGGCCCGATTGTGGCCCGCTTGGTCTTAGGCAACCCGCCATGACGGCGCACGAGGATGCCAAAGCGGACAATCCAAATTGCCGCCGTGACACTAGCCGCCCTTTTGGCCCTCGAACCATAGCTCTATTCTAATGTTTGCTGGCCCCCATTGGTCATTTGGTCATTCTTCATTCGTCATTTGCCTTCATGGATCTCCTTTCCGACCTCACCTGGCGCGGCCTGGTGAACCAAACGACGCATCCCGAGCAGCTTGGCGGCTGGTTGGCCGGCGGCCAACGCACGCTGTACTGCGGCTTCGACCCAACGAGCGACAGCCTGCACGTGGGCTCGCTGCTGCCGGCGTTGACGCTGCGCCGCTTTCAAAAGGCGGGCCACCGGCCGATTGCCCTCGTGGGCGGGGCGACCGGCATGATTGGTGATCCGACGGGCAAGAGCGAAGAACGCAATTTACTATCGGTCGATCAGTTGCAGAAAAATGTGACCGGAATCGAGAGCCAACTCCGCGGCTTGCTGGATTTTGATGGTCCGCGAGGCGCGCTGCTGCTGAACAACCACGATTGGATGCGGGGCTTCTCTTACCTCGACTTTCTTCGCGACGTGGGCAAGCATTTTCCGGTCAACATGATGCTGGCGAAAGATTCGGTGAAGGGCCGCATCGAACGCGACAGCGGAATCAGCTACACCGAGTTCAGCTACATGCTGCTCCAGGCCTTCGACTTCGTGCATCTCAATC
>JANNTN010000468.1:0-13098 GCA_031394445.1 Anatilimnocola sp. | reverse complement strand
GATCAGCACCACCGCATCGACATCCAGGCTGCCACCCGGACCACTCAGTGCCTCCGCTGCTGTTTTGACCAACTCGATCTGATGATTCCGACAAAAACTCGGCCCCAAATCGTCCGCCGGCGCTTGGTCGTCGTACATCCGTACAACCTTCAACTCCGGTTGATGATGCAGCCCATCTTTTTGAAAACCAAAAACCATTCGCCCCACGATGTGGTAAGCATGGGAGCGGAGACGAAAAATTGAATTGACCGCTGCAACACGCTTGGGTGTGCGGCTTGGCGCTTTGGATTGGGCGCTGGCCGGCGTAGTTGCCAGAAATGCTCCCCCGAGCGAACCGGCAATTCCGGCAGAAAGGAAGTCGCGTCGGGAAACAGACGAAACGGTTGGGTGTTTGCGGCGTTTCATAAGGAAGAGACTCGCGAGGCTTGATCATGCAACTTTCGACAAAACCTATCGTCGCGACCGCACCGAAGCAACCAACCTTGCGAATTCGCGGTGCTGCGGTTGCTCTCTCCGCCGCTACTGAATACGATGCCGCCGACGCCCTTGTGCTGCGCCACCACCTCGAGCCACTCGCATTAGCTTCTCAGCCGCAGCCCCGCATGAAACCGCAACGCTTCGACGAGCAATTTGCCGCGATTATCGACCTAGCGACGAAGCTTTGCGCGCAGACCGAGGCGTCGTTTCTGCTCGTCATGCTGGAAGGACCGACCGATTGGGAGCAGTTGCGCGAGCATACCGGTGAATTGCAGGTGGTCATTGCCGCCGATACTGTCGAGGAATTGGCGGGGGCCGAGGAAGCCGGGCTGGCGACGATCGTGCTGAACATGGCCGATGCGCCGGTGATTGAACGGCTTACTCAAGCACTTCTGACCGGTGTGGCCCGCGAGGTCTTGGCACCTGGGGCGCGGCTCGTGGTGGCTTATAGCGGATTTGAAGTCGATACGATCGATTCGGTCAGCTACATCGAGCTCGACGAACACTTGGGCCGGCTCACCGCCCGCGACTTGCGGCAGCTCGAAACCAGCGTGCCGCTGGAAACGCTCAAGACCGTGATCGACCTCTCGGTGGAAATCGGCCGTGAGGGACGCGAAGGGAAGCCCATCGGCACGATGTTTGTCGTCGGCGACTCGCGCAAGGTGCTCCAGCATTGTCAGCCGGCCGGTTTTGATCCCGTCAAAGGATATAACCGGTCCGAGCGAGATCTGCACGACCCCCGCGTCCGCGAAGCAGTCAAGGAAATCGCCGGTCTGGACGGCGCGTTCATCATCAACGCCGAGGGAATCGTCGAAAAAGCCGCTCAACTCGTCGATGCTCCCTACGCCAACTTGACGCTCTCCAAGGGGCTCGGCGCACGACACTGGGCCGGGGCCGCCATCAGCAAAGCGACCGCCTCGCTCGCCATTGTCATTAGCCAATCCAGCGGCACCGTGCGCCTGTTTCAAGGCGGCGAAGTCATGCTCCGCATCGAGCCCCTCCGCCACGCCATGAAGTGGAAAGATTTTGACTACGAGCCGCCCGCCGAAGGGGAATAGGTTAAGCTGGTCGATAGAGGCTTTTGATTCGTCCTTGCATGATGGTTTGGCCGAACTTGCTTGCTTCGGCTGCCTGTGATAAACGGCTATGACTCCTGGCCAGCCGCCCGCGATCGACGACTTGCCGCGTAGCGATGCTTGGCAGGAAGTGGAAGCAGGGCTTGATGCGTTGGCCCAACTGGCCGAATCGGGTGTGAATCCGACACAGTTTCATGGCCAGTTGCTGGAGCGGCTGGTGGGGATGTTGGCGGCAGAAGGTGGGATTGTTTGGACCAAGGACGAACGCGGCTGGACGATGTCGGCACAGGCTCGCGTCGATCATGCACTGGCAGGGGATACGGGCGAGATCGCGCGGCACGCGCAACTCGCTGAACAAGTTGCCCGGGCCGGCCAGGGGCGCGTCGTGCCGCCGGCGTATCGAGATTCGGCGGTCGCGAATGCCTCGCCGTGGCTCATTGTCACGAGTCCGATCGTCGCCGATGGGAAGACCGTCGCGGTTGTCGAGATTTTTCAGCGGCCAGAGCCTCGCCCTAGCGTTCAGGATGGCTATTTGCAGGTGGTTAGCGCGGCCTGTGCCTTGGGAGAGCAGGTTTATCGCAGCGAACTGCTTCAGAACACCAAGCAGCGCGAGCAATCGCTGGCTTTACTGGCCGATTATTTGACGCGCATCCACCACGATTTGGAATTGCCTCTGGTCGGAGCGGCGATAGTCAACGAATCGCGACGCCTGATCGGTTGCGACCGTGTCAGCCTGATCGCTCGCCCTGCGGGGAAAGAAACTGTCATCGCCATCAGCGGCGTCGAATCGTTTGATCGCAAAAGCCCCACCGTCCGTTGTCTGGAAACTCTGGCAAAAATCCTGCGGCATGAAAATCAGTCGTTGCGGTTTCCAGAGCAAACGGAGGACGTTGCTCCTGCGATTGCCGAGCAAGTGCAGGAGCTTGTTGACGAATCGCATGCCAAGTTCATGACCGTTGTGCCCATCATTCGTCCGCAAACCGACGAAGAAGACGCGAGTTCTATCGGCCTGCTCGTTATTGAGCAGTTCTCGCGTCCCTTTTCACCGGAGCAGCAGACCCTGTGTGAAAACATCGCAGGCAGCAGTGGAGCCGCGTTGGCCAACGCGATCGTCTATGACCGCATTCCGCTCCGCCGCTTCATGCAATGGCTCGCTGCCGTCCTGGGCATCGCGCCTGGCCAACGCTGGTCGCCCGCCGCCGCCGCCGCGATTGCTTTTGCGGCCATTGCCTTACTACTGACTGTGGTGCCAGCCGATTTCACGATCGAAGCGCGGGGCGAACTGGTTCCGGCACGCCGTCAGAATGTGTTTGCCCCCAGCGACGGCATTGTGCTTGAGCTTCCGCGGCGAGAAGGGGATTTGGTCAAAGCCGGAGAAGTGCTGGCCCAACTGCACAGCCCTACACTGGATATTGAAGAGAGCGAACTGGTCGGCAAGCAGCGGACCGTGCAAGAGGAATTGCGCTCGGTGGAAACGGCCGCACTCGATAGCGAGCGCGAGCCCGCGGGGCAAACGTCGCGGGAGCGATTGAGTGCTCGTTCCGTTCAACTCAAAGAAGAGCTGCGCGGCCTTCAGGCACAAATCGCGATTGTGCGGCAACAGCAGCAGGCGCTGGCGATCGCCAGCCCACTGGCCGGCACAATTGTCTCTTGGGACTCCGAACAAGAACTGGCCGACCGGCCCGTCAAACGGGGCGACTTTCTGATGACGGTGGCAGACCTCAGCGGCTCCTGGGAAGCGCTACTTGATGTTTCCGATCGCCGCGCGGGTCACGTCGTTGCCGCGCACCGCGTAAATCCGCATCTGCCGGTGACTTTTCAACTGGGCAGCAATCCGGGTAACCAACAGCACGGCGAAATTGCATCGATTTCTCCGGCCACGCAACTCTCGGTGGATGGCGAGCCAACTGTTCGCGTAAGCGTCAAGCTCGACGCGGACGCGAAGAACACTTTTCGGCCCGGCGCGACAGTCGTGGCACGCATCCATTGCGGCCGGCGCTCACTCGGCTATGTTTGGATGCACGAAATTTGGGAAACTATTCGCCTGCGTCTGTTCCTCTAACTCGGTGTCGCGGACTTTGAAAGTGGCCAATCGCCTCCACATTCCGTTGTTACTACTGTTGTCCTGCGCGGGCCCGGTTCGAGCAGACGACATTAAGATCGACGGCGCGCTGGTTCGGCTGATCGATCAATTGGAACTGCCAGCACGCGAAGCGGGCACGATCACGCAATTGGCCGTGCAAGAGGGAGCCGTCGTAAAGCCCGGCGATCTGCTGGTGCAAATTGACGATACGGAAGCCCGATTCGCTCTGTCCCGGGCCAAAGTGGAGTTGCAAATCGCCACCGAAAACGCCGCCAGCGACGTTGCGGTTCGTTCTGCCGAGCGCGCCCTGCTAACGACAATTGCCGAATTGAAACGAGCCGAAGACGCGCGCCAAAAACTGCGCGACGTGGTGACGGAAACAGAATTAGAGAAGCTCAAGCTGGCTGTGGATCAGGCCCGCTTGGCTATCGAAAAGGCGCAGCAGGACCGCAGCGTGGCCCAATTGCAGCGCGACCTCAAAACGGTTGAATCCGACTTTGCGGCCCGCAATGTCGCCCGGCGGCAATCGCTCGCGCCGTTCGCGGGAGTTGTCGTTCAGGTACACCGCCGGCCGGGCGATTGGGTTCAGCCGGGAGATAAGTTATTGCGAGTGATTCGCTTGGATCGATTGCGTATCGAGGGATTTCTCGATGCGAATCACACGATTGCTGGATTGGCCGACAAGCCGGTGACCTTTGTTGTCGATACGCCTGGCCGGCCCAGCGCACCGTTTCGCGGCAAGCTGACGTTTGTCAGCCCCGAAATCGATCCGTTCACGCGTAGCGTGCGCGTGCTGGCCGAGGTGGAAAATCCGAGGCTGACTTTGCAGCCGGGATTGAAGGGGACGCTGACCGTAATAGGCAAGTGAACCGGCAACGGGTGTGACATGACGGCGCTGGCAGCGAGCGATCGGCCAATACGTATGCGGATGCGGCCAGATCTGGTATTGGCCGAACAATGGTTTTCCGGCCGACCGTTCTTCGTTGTGAAGGACCCGCTGCGAACGGCTCATTCTTATTTGACTCAGCAAGAACATTTCATTTTGCAATTGCTCGACGGTGGCGTCAGTGCTGCGGATGTCGAGCGGCAATTTGCCGAACGCTTTGCCCCACAGCGAATCACGACCGGCCAATTGCAGCAATTCGTAGCCAATTTGCATCGTAGCGGCCTGGTGTTAAGCGAAGCACCAGGGCAAGGGGAACAACTGGTGGGTCGGCAGCAGGAGCATTCAAGTTGGAATGTCCTGCGCGCTTTAGAAAGTGTGCTTTCCCTCCGCTGGCGCGGCTTCGATCCCGACCCAATTTTGCGCTGGCTCGATCCGGTGATGGGTTGGCTGTTTTCAGGATTTGGCTTTGCGGTGTGGCTGGTTGTGCTGTGCTGCGGAGCGTTTGCTTTGCTCGTGCGTGCCGATGAGCTGGAGCAGCGGTCCGTGGACCTGCCTGCCTGGTTAGCTTCCGGCAATCTACCTTGGCTGGCGCTGGCTCTGATCGTGGTAAAAACGCTGCATGAAATCGGCCACGGGCTGGCGGCGCGGCGCATGGGCTCTCCTAGTCGGGAAATGGGCGTTCAACTATTCCTATTACTGCCGTGCCTGTACACCGACGTATCCGACGTGTGGCTGTTGCCGAGCAAATGCCGGCGCATCGTTGTTTCCGCGGCTGGGATGTATGTGGAAGTTTTTTTGGCGGCCATCGCGGCGATCGTTTGGTCGTTGGCTGAGCCCGGCGTGCTGTCCAGCCTGTGCCAAGGCGTGTTTTGGGTGGCTTCGATCGGCACGATTCTACTCAACGGCAATCCGCTGTTGCGTTACGACGGCTATCACATTCTGTCCGACTTGATCGAGGTTCCTAATCTGGAGCGGCGCTCGCAATCGCAACTGCTGCACTGGCTGGTCCGCGTGGCATTGGGCGTCGATTGGTGGCCACCGGAAGAGTTGGAACGCCACCCGCGTGCTGCGCTGGCCATTTTTGCGGCGGCGGCAATCATCTATCGCGTGATGGTGCTGGCTGGTGTCTATTTCATCTTGCGGGCCATGTTGCAGCCTTTCGGTGCCAGCGTGGCTGCCGACGCACTGGCAATGCTTGGACTAGCCGGCATCATCTTTCCGTTGGCAATCACGCTGAGGCAAAGCATCGTGCAAATTCACGCAGCCAACGACATCAACTACGGCCGCCTATTGAGCGCCGCCGCGTTTGTTGTTGGGATTGGGCTGGTCATCGGCTTTGTTCCCATGCCCCAGCGGATTACGGCCCCACTCGTGCTTGAAGCGCGCGGGGCGACACGATTGTATGCCAGTGTCGCGGGAGAGCTGCGCGAGGCTTTGCCGGCGGGAACGCAGTTGTCGTCCGGGCAGATCGTTGCCAGCTTGGAAAATCCTGAGATGCGCCGCGATCTGGCCCGTTTGGAATCTGAACTGCGGCGACAGCAGTTGCTGCTAATCGAATTAGAGACTGTGCGCGGCGTCGATCCGTCCGCAACGGCCGGAATTCCCGCTGCCCGCGAGTCCCAGGCCGATTTGCAACAGAGAATTGCAAGATTGCAGGAACTTATCGCTCGGCTGACACTCTCTGCGCCGCATGAGGGCGTTTTGTTGCCTCCTCCGCGTCAGCATCAGCGAGCGAAGCCGCACGAATTGGACAGTTGGACCGGCACACCGCTCGATCCAGCAAATCGTGGTAGCACGATCGAAACGGGAACTCTCGTCGGGTTGGTCGCTCGACCCGGAGAACTTGAAGCGATTGCGGTTGTCGAGCAAGCCGACGCAGCGCTTATCCGTGCTGGCAGCCGAGTTGCGTTGGCGATTGCTCAGGTCGGCGGCGGCATACTCTCAGGAACCGTCGAAGAAGTCGCACGGGCAGAATCCGACGAATTACCGCTGCACTTGGAGGCTACTCGCGCGATTCCGCAGCGGCAATCGGCTGGCCAATCGGCGCGAAACTTGACTACCTTCTATCAGGTACGCATCAAGCTGGATACACCGCCCACTGACGTTTTGCCCGGCGCACTCGGTCGCGCCCGTATCGTAGCCGCTTCGGAACCACTCGCGACGCGTCTCAGTCGCTGGATTGCCAAGACCGTTCGTTTTCGCGCCTAAGCCGCATGCTAGGGGATTAAAAGGATGATCCCATAAATTGCGGCGACCTCGGCCGCGCTGCCTGTCACGCTCGGCACGATGGGCTGCTTTTCCCATTGCGGAATTTTGTAGCCGGGCAAGCTCCAGTGAGGATGCATCGTGCAGCGCCGCGCGGGACGGGAAAATGCCATGTAAGGGAGCAGCGGAACACGTCCCACAAACATGGCAGCCGAAACCGCCGGCTGCACAATCCCAAACGATCGCCCGTATCGCTCCAGGTTGACTTCCTCGAAATACAACGGCTGATAGCAAAACTCCAAACCCTCGACGGAAGGATGCCATTCATAGCCGGCGATGACCAAGTCGTCACGAACGAACGGCTGCTCCTGGGCCAACATGGGCAGGGCCTGCGCTCCCTCGTTGTGCGGCAATGGCATCGGCTGTTGCTGCTCGGTGAAAAGCGCCGGCGGCGTGATGTCGAGGGAGATGTCTTGCAACGGTTTGATACGATACGGCTGTGCGGCTCGCAGCGGAGTTTGGCCTGTTGACAGCGTGGGCGTCTGTTCGACTGGTTGTAGTGTCGCCTGCCGCAGCGCCACGCGGGGCATCTCGGTTGGCAATTCCTTTGGCGGATCGATCGCCGCATCGTCCTGCGGCTGAAACTCGACTGTTGCTTTTTGATATTCGTCGGGCAATTTCCGTTGGGAGGCACCGACCAGGGGGGGCAACGCGGCTTCTTGTCCGTCCGTCACCGGGTCGGCATCGGTCAGCGAGACCACGGGCGGCAGGACGCAACCCGTCAGCGCCAGTGCGGCAGTTGCGATGCAGAATATGCTCAGTGATCGCGTCATGCCAGAAATTCCGCAAAGTGGAGTTAGCGCAGCTAAGCCGCATCTAACGAATTAATCGGACAACTTCGTCCTGCTAGAGCAAGCTCCCTGCCCACCGTCACGCCTTCGGCATATCTGGAAAAACTTGCCGTATCCGAATGGGCCGTATAAGCGGCCCGGCAAACCGCACCTACCACCCATCGCTAGAAACCAGGTCGCGGGACGCCAAAAAACCATCCGATACGTTGAAGCGTAATGCTGTCATCGCTGGGAATTTAGTGGGTCCGCGGCGCGCAATCGTATGAGCGCTGCCGGAATTTCGGGTTATAACGGTTAAGAGGGGCGGACGGTTGCCCAGCGGCCGTTCCCTGCGTTGATCCCCGCCCAGTCAGCTCAAAACACGGCCGGTACGAGACATGTGGAATCTGTTGAAGCGGTTGGCTCGATCCCAAAGCCAGGATCGCGCGAAGATGGAGCGCCGCCGCCAAATTGCCGGTCGGCGGGCTGGGCTTTTCCCCGACCTGCATGTGCGTAGCTTGGAAGAGCGCCGCGTGTTTCATGCCGGGGCGGTGGCTGCCCCCGTGGCCGGCGTCACAGCACAACAACCGCCGCCGCACCCGCCGGCAATGACTCTCTCGCTCGACGCCAACCAAAGTCTTGTGATTGAAGCCGCCGCTGGCAACACTCAGAACGACGCCCTGACGATTCGCTTCGATCAAGCAACCAACCAATTTGAGATTTCGAGTGCGTCGGGCACTTTGCAGACGGACATCACGGGCATTACAGGAAGTGGCACCTCAACTTTATTTGTTCCGGTCGCTGCGATCAGTGGCGATAAGCTGGTGATTCAAACAGGCGAGGGCGACGACTCGCTGACGGTTGATGCCTCGTTCGGCGACAGTGGAAAAACGATCGATTTTCAAGGCGGCGCGGGAGCCGACAGCTTCGCGTTGGTTGGTTCAGCCGTCAGCGACGTGAATTACAACCTGTCGTCGGTGGGGTTCACGCAGTTGCAGGTAATCGGTGGCGGCATGACTAGCCAGATGCAACTGCAAGCGGTCGAGAACATCAGCGATTCGTTGAGCTCGCTGCACCGCAGCTTCGTGATCGGCGCTGGTATCGATTCAGCGGTGCTCTCAGGGACTGAGACGAGCGATGCACTGGGGCTGTCAGTCTCCGGTGGTTCAAATGTGATCTTTCAAGCTCCGTCGGCGGCATTGCTGGTCAATGGCAGTTCCGGAACTCATTTGCAGATTGTCGGCACTTTGGATCTCGCTTGCGCGGATCTGCAAGTTCATTCGGGCACCATTGAGGTGACCGGTTCGATTAACATGCACAACGCACAGATTGAACTGCGGGCCGAGCAGCTACTGACGATCGCGGCGAAGGGCAACATCAACAATGCGGGCGGGCAAGTGATTCTCGATGCAGGAGAGGCCGGCACGCTCACTTTTTCTGGCCGCCTCGATGTGTCGGGCGACTCCGCTGGTCAATTGGGCGGCATTGTAGCGCTGCTGGGCAAGCGAATCGATCTGCTTCAATCGGCGGTAATCGACGCCACGGGCAATGCTGGCGGTGGCACCTTCTTGATCGGCTTGAATGATACCCATAGTCGCATCACGGAACACCTCTTGCTGGAAGAGTCGGTTTCTGTGGATGCCAGCGCGACGGGCCAGGGCAAGGGCGGCACGATCATTGTGTTTGCCAGCAAGACGGCACTTATCGATGGCTCGGGCGGACTACGCGCACGGGGTGGCTTGCTGGGCGGAAACGGCGGCTTTATTGAAACGTCCGGTCTGGAATTTTTGCGCATTAAGGGCGCGCCGGATGCTTCGGCCTTCTCGGGGGCCGCGGGAACCTGGCTGATTGACCCGCACGATGTGCGCATCATCGCTGGTGGCCCCGAAAATGTGAACGGCAGCGGGGTGTTTACCTCTTCAAACGGCAACACTGATATCGATCCGGCGACCATTGCAGCCGCGCTGGCCACACAAGACGTAACGATCAACACCGGTAATGGCGGAACGGGCAACGGCGATATTTTTGTTGACGGCCTCATTGCAGCAAACATCACAGGCACGCATACGCTCACGCTGAATGCCCACCGCGACATCATCTTCAATCAGAGCATTTCGGCCACAACCGGGGTGCTCAACGTCGTTCTAAATGCCGGACGAAGCGTTGTCTTCGTTAGCGGCAGCGTCTCGGCCCGTCTAGTCGAAATTGATGCGAATAGCAACGTCGTTGCCGGCTCCGCCACGAGTGACATCATTCTGGTTGGGGCGGGGAGCAATGTGTTGATCGACGCCGCGAACATTGGTATTGGCGGTCAGCCGCTCAAGATCAATGCGGCAAGTGTGGGGACCGTGGACCTGGTCGCCACCTCCGACATTGACGTTCAATTTTCCAGCAGCTTTTCCACGGATCGGTTGTCGTTGAATGTTTCCGGAGCGGGTCGGCAAATTATGCTCTCTGCGGCCACCGGCAGCATCACGGTCGATACCTCGGATTTCGCTACGAACACGACTAACGACCATTTCACGTTTGAAACTCCGGGTGGCGGAGTATCGTTTACGTCCGGCACGCTCACGGCCGCTTCCGTCACGATCGATGCACTAACGACGGTCACGCGCAGCGGAGCGGCAACCAACGACATTGACACTTCTGATATCAACGGAGCGGTGACGATCACCGCTGACGGCGGCATCGGCTCCTCGGCCAATCCCTTGCGCGTGAGAGCCGGCCAAGGATTGGTGGAGGCGACCACGGTATCGGGCTCGATTTGGATCACGTCGCCCGATATTCGCTTGGGGGAAATCGAAACCGGATCGGGAGAACAGACGGTTTCGATCGAGGGAACCAGCAGCCTGCAAGTGCTGGCTTCCAGCATAACCGACGACGATTGGCGGCTTACTTCGAATGGCAATATCACGCTGGTCGGGGCAGTGACTCTTCAGGCGAGTGTCTTTTCGGATGTTCAAGCGGGCGGCAATCTGGTTTCCGGCAGTGCCACCACCGATTTCAAGCAGACCGGCACACTTAGCCAGATGGTTTTGAACGCCGATGCGCTTGGCACGTTGGCCGATCCGATTCGAGTCGATCTGGGCCTGACGGGCATGATGGATCTGACTGCCAGTGTTGGTGATTTGTGCGTGGTGCTGGTTGACGGCGACCTTAATAGCACACGATTGGTAAGCAACACCATTACAACACCCGCCAGCGGCGCTACGGTCTATCTGGTGGCGGCGAATGGCTCGATCAACTTGGGGCTGTTATCGTTTCTCGCCAATGTCGCGCCTGCGAATGCTCTCCGGCTCGAGGCCTTTGGAGCAGTCGGAAATATCAACCTGGGCCCGGCCACCGCCGTATTCGCGTCAGTGCATTTGACCGCGGATGGCACCATCACCAGCACCAATTTAGGATTGGCGATCGATACCAGTGCTGCCAATGGGGCGATCACGCTGCGTAGCGAGGATCAGATCGGCCTGGATCAATTCCTGCCCTTCTTTGTGAACGCTGGCACGGGGACCGTCTCCGTGACGACAACCGGTCTGCTGGGCAACATTTATCTGGCCAGCCAGGAGTCGTTACGGCTGGGAAATATTGACGCCGAAAATGCTGGCACACAGGAGATTTCAGTGGAGGTGACGAGCGGCGGAATCCTACTGCAAACGGATTGGAACACTGAGGACCGTTTGTCATTGACCGCTGTGGACAACGTCACATTCCAAGCAGCCATCGGACTGACGGGCAACACGGTTTCGCTCCGCAGCACCAGCGGAAACATCGTCGGGAGTGGAAGCGCTTCGGCTGATGTGACTGTAGCCGGCACCGGCGCCATGATCTCGCTGGATGCCGTGGAGGTCGGTTCTTCGACCACGCCGTTTTTGATCGATCCGGCCAGCGGGGATGTGGCTCTCCGCGCGGCCGACGCTACCTTACGGATACGCACAGGCAGCTTCGCTTTCGATCGGTTCGCTGTGCTCGATCTGACAGGGAGCAACGGCACATTCGATTTCGGCACGCTCAATGGCTCTCTGACAATCAACGAGACGTTTGCCTCACTCGGCAACGACCATGTCATTCTCACAGCCGCGGGCACCAACTCGAACATTTCCGTCGCCACTGGTTCCCTAGTGATGGGCCAATCGCTCAATTTGGATGCGACCGGCGCAATCCAAGGTGGCGGCAACGTCGCCGATCTTCAGGCAGTAGATTCAATTGTGCTCTCGGGAGATCTGGGAATTGGCAGCAGCGGAACGCCGCTAGGGATCAACATCACGTCACCCACGGGTTTCGTGCGAGCCACAACCACCACGGGCGGCATTTTCTTGCAGTCAGCCGCAAGAATCCGACTCGATACGGTAACGACTGGCAACGGCAATGAGGATGTTAATATTCAGGCTGCTGGTGGCATCGATTTATTGGCCAGCAGCAATTTTGGCGACACCTGGAACCTGGGAAGCACCGCCGGTGATCTGCGTTTTCTGGGCACTACGGTCATCACGGCCACTACCTTTACTGCAGACGTAGCAGGTTCCATCACCCAAGCGGGCACGGTAGTCGTAATCAATACGAGCAACGCGGACGGGGCTATTACCCTCCGGAGCGGTGGCCCCATCGGCACCAGTCAGGCCTTGCCCTTGGTTGTTCGCGCGGGCACGGGAACCGTTTCGGCGGTAACAACCGGCTTACTGGGAAATATCTATCTGGCCAGTCCAGAAACGCTGCTGCTGGGCAATATCGACGCCGAAAATGCCCTCGCGCAAGATATTTTCGTGGAGGCTACGAGCGGCGGAATCCAACTACAAACGGATTGGAACACCGAGGATCGTTTGAACTTGAGCGCCGTGGACAACATCACTTTCCAAACGGGTGTCGGGCTGATGGGCTCCACGGTTTCGCTCCACAGCACAAACGGCAACATCGTGGGAAGCGGGAGTGCCACGGCCGATGTGACAGCCGTCGGCGCTAGCGCCTTTATCGCTCTGGAAGCCGTGGAGGTCGGTTCTTCGACCACGCCGTTTTTGATCGATCCGGCCAGCGGCGATGTGTCCCTTCGAGCGGCCGACGCCACGTTGCGGATACGCACTGGCAACTTTGCTTTCGATCGATTCACTGTGCTGGATCTGACTGGTAGCAACGGCACATTTAATTTCGGCACGCTCAATGGCTCGCTGACGATCAACGAGACGTTTGCCTCGCTCAGCGACGATCACGTCGTCCTCTCAGCCGCGGGCACCAACTCGAACATTATCGTGGCCACGGGTTCGCAATTGAGCGGTCGATCGCTCAATTTGAATGCAACCGGTGCAATCATGAGTGGCGGCAACGTCGCCGATCTTCAGGCAGTAGATTCAATTGTGCTCTCGAGCGATCTAGGAATCGGCAGCAGCGGAACGCCGCTAGGCATCAACGTCACCTCACCCACGGGTTTCGTGCGAGCCACAACCACTACGGGCGATATCTACTTGCAGTCAGCGGGAATCATTCGGCTTGATACGGTGACGACTGGCAACGGCAACGAGGATGTCAACATTCAGGCAGCCGGCGGCATCG
>JANNTN010000455.1:0-3354 GCA_031394445.1 Anatilimnocola sp. | reverse complement strand
GAATCGTTACATGGCCCGGCTGAACGGCCAGGTCGCAGTCAAAGTTGTAGATCGTTTTTTCGATCCAGTTCACGACGTTTCGCCGCGTCTGCTCGCCCGGCTGAGCCACATCCTCCGGCGGCATGGCCCCCGAGCGGAGCATCTGGATCGTCCGCTGCCAGGTTTTCTCGTCAGCCGCGACCGCCTTGGCGTCGCCGAACTGGTCAAAGCGAATGTCCCCCTCCTGGGCATCAGCGCCGTGGCATTCGAGGCAATGTTTCTTTAGAAACGGCACGATCTGGGAGCGATATGCGGCGTCTGGATCGGCCTTCTTTCCTTCCGGTGGGGCTGCCCAAGCCTCTGTTGAGAGCCCAGCGAGCATGAGGCTCAACGTGAGCGCCGAAATTTGGCAGCATGTCCGCTGCCGCAGCAAAAAACGACCGGCATTATTCCCAAATACTAAGTGTCCGCTTGGTCGCACGATGCTCACCCACCCGTTGGATTTTCGTTCCGATTCTCTGCTTAGGAATTGGCTCCCGCCACGGTTTTTACAAGCTGCGAAAGCAGGTCTGCCGACGCCGCCGTGATCAATTCCGGTCGCTCCAAATTGATGGCCGAGCCGTCGAGAGCAGCCGTGCAGCCGCCGGCCTCCTCGGCAATCAACAGGCCAGCCGCGACGTCCCAAATGCTGATACTGGTCGCAAAATACGCGTCCAATCGGCCCGCTGCGACGTAGCAAAGGTTGAGCGCGGCCGAGCCCATGCGCCGCACCGATTGGCTGGCCAGCAAGATTTCGACAAACCGCCTGATTTCTGGAGAGTCGCGGCGGACATGGGCGGAGAAGCTGACGGCCACGAGCGCCTTCTCGACGTTCGAGCAGCCGCTGGTTTTCAATTTCCTGCCATTGAGTGTAGCGCCCTTGCCGCGTTCCGCCACATAGGATTCTTTCGTTAGTGGGTCATAAACGACCCCTAACACGATCTCCGACCCTTTTTGCAGGGCGATCGATACGGCATAGCCCGGCAAGTGGTGGATATAGTTCGTGGTGCCATCGAGCGGATCGACGACCCAGCGATATTCCGATCTCCGCTCGCTAATCTGCGGAAGGCCTTTTGCCTTGCGGTCGGCGGCGTCTTCTTCGCTTAGAAAGTCATGGTCGGGAAACGACTTAAGGATGCACTCGCGGATCGCCTCTTGAGCTGCCAAATCGGCCTGCGAAACCAGGTCTTTCGGGCCTTTTTCGCGGGCTTCAAAACGGTCCTGCCAATCGAGCAGGGCTTGACCAGCAAGCTCGGCGGCTTCCAGGCACACGTTGAGATACAAGGCGGGCATGAGGGGCAATCAGGTGGGCCCAATCAAATGGGCAATGTTCAGGCGGGAGCGTCATTGTAAACGCTGCTGACAGGTCTGGCTATCATCAAAAATAGCATATATGGACTGGCTTTTCAGTTTTTTCGCTTCTGAGCCGTGTTAAGGGATTGCCAACTTTTTGTTACCAAACTATGGACACGCGCGCCGATGTTGCTAAACTGAAACGAGTGCGAGAGGTGAACACCCGTAAGCGTTGCACGGACGGATCATTCGCAATCATAATTTCATAACGCACGCAAGTTTTCGCTAACGGCCTCTTCTCTGTTCCGGCCCCGCCGACTTACTTTTGAGTGAGCGGCGGGGTTTTTTATTTCTTGCTCCAAAAAGTGCCATGAGTGAATCCGAAGTTTCTTGGAAGTTGAGCGGGCCCGGCGCGACGCTGAAGTGCGGCCTGCTCGAAGCTTTCGCGCGCTGCGACAACGAAGGGCTCGATCTGCTCGTTAGCAAGTGGCGAGATCAAGCCATTCCGGGTGTTTCGGTCCTTTGCTCCGCCGGGCCAGCCCAATGTGCTGGCCAGCTCGACATAGCCGAACGCTATGTGCGCGGCACGGACTTGGTTGCGACGTGCAAGCCCGTGGGTGAATATCGCATCGCACCGCAAATTTACTGGCAAGCTTCGTTTCACCCCGCGTTAAATGCCGCTCGCGTCGAAATGGTGCTCTCAGCACAGACAGATCTACTCGATAGCGGGCCGGCGTGGAGCGTGAATAGTTTCCTGCGGGGCGCGGAACTCTTTTATTCGGGACTTTATCCTCAAGCGGTGTTTGCCAACATAACGCGTGCCTCACGTGACTTCGCCCTTCGGGCGGCGACTTCGGAGCACCTCTTTGTGTTTCGCCTGGCGTCGCTCGGGTTGAGTTACGCTCAGATGGTGCATCCGACTGATTTTGCATCGGCCGATGTCGCGATGGATGAAGGTCAGCCGCTCTTATTGAGCACGACGTTATTCCCAGATCGCCTGGAGAAAGGCGTCATCCGCCGCGGCCGCATTTGCGGCTGGTTCATGCCAGCAGAAAACGATCTGGAGACGGCTGTGAAGTTAGCGCGTGAGTTTGTCGCCGAGCCGCCGCCGTTGACGACGTAAAGAAACGGATCGTCACACGCTGCGGGCCGCCGAACGGAGCCGTTCGATAGCGCCGCGATACCGGCTGTGAAATTCGAGCGCGGTATAGGCCAGGTAAAGATTGCCGCCGATTGAGAAGAACAGGGCAAACGTCACGAACAGCAGCGGGCCCCAGGGCTTGTCTTCTGGCCGTTGTAGGCCGTTGTTGTTGTAAGGCGGCAAACCCAGGTTGTTTAATCCGTTGTTCGGCAATCCGGCCACGCGCGCGTCGGGATAGTTGGTGTTGAATTGCCGCGTCGTGTTGGGCAACTGCGGTGGCGGGGGCAATTGCGGCTGCTGATTCGCTACCTGATGCAGGGAAGGGTTTGAAAACGGAGATTCGGGTTGTTGCCCAAACGGCGTGCGATAGTTGTCAAAGCCGTTGTTCGGTGGTGCTTGGAAGCCGTTATTCGGCGGGGCTTGGTTGAAGCCCGTGTACGAATTCACTGGTGGAATGGTTTGATTTCCGTAGCCGGGTTGCTGGTACTGCGTGCCGCGGCCATCGTTCAGCGTGTTGCCATAGCCGTTGTTGAATTGCGTCGTCGGCCGATTCGGGTCCACAGGATTGTTAGCCGTCCACAAATTGCGCGTGCGGTCGGTCGGAGTGGTGATGGGGGATTGCGTCAACAGAGACGGCGGCCGGCCACCCGTTCGCGGCAAATTCACACGGCCAGCTTTGACGACAAACCGCGTCAGACGGCCCGCACTCGGATCGACCGGTACATACAATTCATCGCCGATCGACAACGTGCTGAGCACCGTGGGATCGATTTGCACCAGGTATTGTTGATTGCCGCTCGCATCGGGCTGCCAACCGGTGGTCACGCCATAACTTTGCTCGGGTGATCCGCCCGCGCGCCCCGGCCAGAGGATGGTCGTTTGGGCATCGGTTGTCACCGTGG
>JANNTN010000442.1:0-3583 GCA_031394445.1 Anatilimnocola sp. | reverse complement strand
GTAGCCGCGAAATTTCCCGATAGCACCTTCTGGAAATTCCTCGCCTACCACCAATCGCACGTCATCTGGGCCGGCTGCTCGCTGCACGATCTGATTCAACCCTCGTTCTCGTTCCTCGTCGGTGTCTCGCTGCCGTTCTCCATCGCCAGCCGCACAGCCAAGGGTCAATCGCGCGGCCAGATGATCGCGCATGCCGTGTGGCGTGCCGTCTTGCTCGTTCTGCTCGGCGTCTTCCTCCGCTCGATGACCGCCAAGCAAACCAACTGGACCTTTGAAGACACCCTCTCCCAAATCGGCTTCGGCTACGTCCCCCTCTTCCTCCTCGGCTTCACCTGCCGCCGCTGGCAATGGGCCGCCTTCGTCGCCATTCTCCTCGGCTACTGGGCCGCCTTCGCGCTCTATCCGCTTCCATCGAGTAGCTTCGACTACCAAGCCGTCGGCGTCCCGGCCGACTTCCCCCACTACACCGGCTTCATGAGCCACTGGAACAAAAACAGCAATCTCGCCTGGGCCTTCGACACCTGGTTCCTCAACCTCTTCCCCCGCCCCTCCCCCTTCCTCTTCAACCGCGGCGGCTACGCCACTCTCAGCTTCATCCCCACCCTCGCCACCATGATCTTGGGGCTGATCGCTGGTGGATGGCTAAAAGGACAGTTGCCAGTGGTCAGTAGTCAGTTCGCGGGCAATTCAAATTCTTCACTCCGCGCTCCGAGTTCCGCGCTCCGCGTTCTCCTCCTCACCGGCCTCCTCCTCCTCGCCCTCGGCCTCTTCTCCCACCTCCTTGGCCTATGCCCCAACGTCAAACGCATCTGGACCCCCACCTGGACCCTCTTCTCCGGCGGCTGGTGCTTCCTTCTCCTCGCCGCCTTCTACTACCTCCTCGACTCCCCACTCCCCGCTCCGCACTCCGCGCTCCGCGCTTCTTTATCCTTCCCCCTCCGCGTCATCGGTGCCAACTCCATCGCCGCCTACATCCTCGCCCACGGCCCCGACCGCTTCATCGCCGACTCCCTCAAAATCCACTTCGGCACAACCTGGCTCGACGCCTTCGGCCCCGCCTACTCCCCCCTCCTCCTCGGCACCGCCATTCTCTTCCTCGAATGGCTCATCCTCCTCTGGCTCTACCGCCAAAAAATCCACATCCGCATCTAACAGACGAGCGGGACACCAATGGAAGGCGAGCGGGACGCGTAAGCCTCCCGGTATGCCTCCATCCCAAAACTTCTCTCGGCTCCCCTCGCCCCTGTACTCAGGGGAGAGGGGCTGGGGGTGAGGGGCCTAATTCCGTGAACAGTCCCGCCACTCTTCCCCGCGCCGCAAAAATCGATTTCCTCGCCCAAACATGGTTAGAATATTCCCATGCGCTACCGCCTCCGCACGCTGCTGATCATCTTGGCGATTGGGTTGCCGTTGATCGCCGGCGTGGCGTTCTTGCCGCCCGGAACAGGCATAGGACTACTCAACCTCGCGACATTCCTAGCGTTCATCGCGGCCTTGGCGTGTCTATGGACTTACTGGCCAACACTGACGAAGTGGCTCTGACGCATCCTGCAACACAAAAATCACGCACGACCCTAATACTATACATCGGTACACTATTTGCACCACCACTCCCGGTTCGACCCATCCCGCTATTTTGACACCCAAAACAAAAGCCTAAACCCAAACCTCAACATGAGCGCTCACCCTCTCAACTCGCCACTCATGTCTCCCATCACCACCACCAACCCAATCCCCTTACCAACAACACCTTACGCGCCGCAACGCCTCTCCCCCGCCTCACCAAACACCTCCCAAACTTGATACTTCACAAAAAATCCTCCACCATTAACCCCGCCTCCGACTCAACTGCCAACTTGCCAGTGACAAATGACAAGTGACCAATGACCACCAACAATCTCTCCTCCCCGCTCCTCCCCCTCCGTGCCTCTGTGCCTCTGTGCCTCTGTGTTAAATACTCCCCGCGTTGCATCGCCACGGCGGTCCTTTTAACCAGTCTTCTGTGCGCGACAACCCGAGCCGACGACTTCCCCACCCCGCACAACGCCGGCAATGGCTCCGACCAACTCCCCCTCGCCGCTGAAGAATCCGCCAAAGGCTTCCAGCTTCCCCCCGGCTTCAAGGCCAACGTCTTCGCCGCCGAGCCCGATGTGCAAAACCCCGTCGGCATGACGTGGGACAACCGCGGCCGACTCTGGGTCGCCGAATGCTACACCTACGCCAACCGCCCGACCCGCTACGATCTCACGCTCCGCGACCGCGTCATCATCCTGCACGACAAAGACGGCGACGGCAAAGCCGACGAACGCAAAGTCTTCTGCGACAACGTCCAGCAACTCATGAGCGTCGAAGTCGGTCTTGGTGGCGTCTGGCTCATCGCCCTCCCGCGGCTCCTCTTCATCCCCGACAAAAACGGCGACGACATCCCCGACGGCCCGCCGGAAACCATTCTCGATGGCTTCGAAGTTCAAGCCGACAACTACCACAACTGTGCCAACGGCCTCCGCTGGGGCCCTGACGGCTGGCTCTATGGCCGCAGCGGCGCGTCGAGTCCCGGCTGGATCGGCCCCCCCGGCAGCAGCAAAGACGACCGCACCCCCATCTACGGCGGCATTTGGCGTTATCACCCCACGCGAAAAATCTTCGAAGTCCTCTGCCACGGCTTCACCAACCCCTGGGGCCTCGACTGGGACGAATACGGCGAAGCCTTCATCACCAACACCGTCACCGGCCACCTCTTCCACCTCATTCCCGGCGCTCACCACACCCGCAGCTCCACCCTCACCCCCACCCGCCGCATCTACGACACCATCGACTCCCACGCCGACCATTTTCATTTCGACTCTGGCCGCGGCTGGAAAGAGTCCTTGAAGGAAGACTCGATCGACAAGCTCGGCGGCGGCCACGCCCACTGCGGTGCCTGCATCTACCTCGGCGACAACTGGCCCGACGAATATCGCGGCAAGCTCCTCACCCTCAACCTTCACGGCCGCCGCATCAACGTCGATCGTCTCGACCGCGAAGGATCAAGCTACGTCGGCCGCCACGAATCCGACATCGCCCAAGCCGAAGATAAATGGTTCCGCGGCATCGACCTCAACTACGGCCCCGACGGTGCCGTCTATATCATCGACTGGTCCGACACCGGCGAATGCCACGAACACGACGGCATCCATCGCACCTCGGGGCGAATCTTTCGTATATCTCACGGCTTTAGGGAAGTTGATGCCGACGCACGCAGCGTGTCTTCGATTGGCACCTACAACCTGCCATTCCAGCACGGAAATTCCAATGATTGGTACACGCGGCACGCACGGCGTCGGTTGGTGGACTTGCTTGATGCGGGAGAGTTCATCGGAGTTAAGGATGCCGCGGAAAATCTGCTTGCCATGCTAAGCGATAGCCGCTTTGGCCCAATGACGAGACTGCGAGCAATTTGGACTCTCCACTCACTTGGCAGTTTTGAGCGAGCTGAAATTGTGGCAATGCTTGATTCTAAGGACGAACATTGGCGGACATGGGGAATACGTTTTTTGACAGACCTTTGGCCGCTCGACACGGCCGTTGGAATGCCGCGTTCGAC
>JANNTN010000503.1:0-3494 GCA_031394445.1 Anatilimnocola sp. | reverse complement strand
GGCAATTCCCACAGTCCCAAGCGGTAAAAGTATGCCGGCCCACCCTTAAAGGTCAGATCGTGGACTTTAATCACATACCGGCCGTCGGACGGTACGGTGAAGTCGAGCGCGCCACCGCGTCGCTCCACCAAGAGGTCGCGGCCGGCAGCATCGGCGATGATTACCACCGCATCCAGCTTGGAATCGATCCCGCGCGTCGCACAATCGACGACGACTCGTTGCCCTTTGTGGCCCTCGAATGAATAGTGATCGACCGCTCGCTGCGTGATCGCGGCGTTGCAGATCGAATTCGTCTTCAATTCCACCGCAGTTGCCAGCGTGGCACCCGTCTTGGCCGGCGTCACTTCGTCGAGCGTGCCAACGGAGAACGCTCGCGACGACGAAATCCCCAGCCGCGTCATCACGCGCGCTTCGTGCTGACCAACCGGGCAATCGGCGGCAACCGTGACCATGTACTTATTCGGTTCCGGCTGCCCCATCGCGTTCAGTTTGCGCGTGGCCGTAATGCGTCGATCCGAGAACGTCAACTCATCAGCGTCGTCAATGTTTTCACCGGTGATGGTGATCTCGACTTGTGACCCAACGTTGGTGCCCATCGGACTCGTGGTGAGCAGACGCGGCGCCGGCAAACCGACCGCTTGGGCAATCAGCCTCGACTCCGCAAGCCACGAAACTCCGCAGAACAGTGCCGCGACAAGCAACCAGCGGACTGCTGGCCGCTCCTGACGAGAACGTGAACGATTAACTTCGTCAATCATCATGCGCCTAATGGTTAAACAAGAATTCCTTGGAGTTGATCAACGCCCAAATCAGATCCTGAAGCTTCTCGCGCTTCGCCTTATTCACATCGACCGGCTTGCCATCGGCACCGACGACCGCTTCGGCGAGGTAGTCGAGCGCTGTCTGCAGTTCTTGGGAATGGGGCTCGCGCGAGAATGCGGCAAGGTAGAGTTCGCGGACTTTTGCTTCCGCCGGTTTGTCCTCTGTCGCCAGCCGCTCCGCCCGGCCACTGGAACTCGCGAGCTTCCCCTTCAACTCTTGCGAGTTGAGCAAATGCAGGCTTTGGGCCAGGCTCGACGATTGCACGCGCTCGCATTCACAGACACTGGCCGCTTCGGGTCGTCCAAAGACGCGTAAAAATTGCGACGAGCGATTGTAGCTATTGTCGGGCAACGCCACGGCCCGCGTCCCGGGCGGAAGATTCGCGAAATCCGTCTGCGTTCCCGCCAGGTAATCGATCGCATCGAGCAGCACCTCGGCCTGCAGCCGCCGCGGATAGTAGCGTGAAAAATTCTGCCGATCGACGAGATTATGCTCGTTCGGCACTTCACTCAACTGATACGCTCGCGATTGCGTGATGACGCGCACGAGTTCCTTGAGATCAAATCCGCTGGCGACAAAGTGCTTTTCCAGGGCTTCCAGCAGGGTGGGATTTGTAGGCGGGTTCGTGTCGCGGATGTCGTCCTCCGGCTCAATCAGCCCGCGGACGAAGAAGTGCTTCCAATACCGATTGACGAGCGACTTCGCAAAGAATGGGTTGTCTTTCTCGCTCATCCAATCGGCCAGCTTAAGTCGTGGGTCTTCATCGGGGGCGATCTCCGGAACCGCGTCGCCGAGCGCCCCGGGCTTTACCGATGCGCCCGTCTTCATATTCGCGGCCACCGCTATGCCGCGTTTGTGAAAGATTAAATCTTCGCCCCGCGTGGCCGATGGCTTTCGCCCAACTTGGCTGAAGAACGCCGTCAGCGCGTAGTAATCGTCCTGGCTCCAGCGTTCGAAGGGGTGATGGTGACACTGGGCACATTGCATACGGACGCCCAAAAAGAGCTGCGCCACATCTTCGATCTGCTGTTTGGGCTCTTTAACCCGCTTGTACCAGGCAACCGGCGGATTGCCGATCACCGTTCCGGTGGCCGCCAACAGCTCACGAACGAACTGATCGTACGGCTTATTGGCGAGCAAGCTGTCGCGGACCCACGCATGAAACGCGAAATTGGAAACGATGTCGCTGGCGTCATCCCGGCGATTCTTCAAAAGCGCCGTCCATTTATTGGCAAAAAAGTCCGCATAATTGGGACTGCGCAGCAGCTCGTCGATGACTTGATCCCGTTTGCCCTCGTTTTGGCTGGCCAGGAAAGCGGCTGTCTCTTCCTCGGTTGGCAGTCGCCCCGCAATATCCAAGCTCACGCGGCGCAGAAACGTCGCATCATCGCAGACCGGCGAGGGTGGGATGCCGAGTGCCTTCAGATTGGTAAAGACGTGCTCATCGATAAAGTTTCTGGGGGAGGGAAGATTCTCGACCGGCGCCCCTAGCGGCACCGCAGCACTATAAACCGCCACCTTCCCTTGATACCGCACCATCACCGCGACGTTGCCAGCGATATCGCCAATCTTCACCAGACCGCGCTCATTGACCTCGGCCATCGCAGTATCGTTGGACTCGTACAGCGCCAAGCTGGTGACGTCGCGAACACTGCCATCCGAATATTTCGCGACCACCTTAAGCTGTTGCTCAGCGCCTCTCTGAATGGCACCGCGGTTTGGCTCAACTTCAAATGACACCAGCCGCGAGGCGGAACTACCATCGAGCGGTGCCCCCTGACGAATCCATTCGCGCACCAAGGCGTAGCCTTCTGAGGATGGATCCAAACGGACACCACCGCCGTGCGGCACCTGCCCCGAAGCTTTCAGAAGCAACAAGCTGCGGTCGGGTGCTCCCAAGAACAGTCGCCGGCCGCGCCCCTCGTTGACGACGTGTTCAAAGTCCTCCAGCGGCTCAAATCCGAGCAGCGAAAGCTGAAAACCCCGCTGTCCACCACCTGCCTTCGCATGGCAGACACCCACATTGCAACCCGCCTTCGTGAAAACCGGCATGACATCGTTGACGAAGCTTACGATCCGCTCGGCGGCGACAACAGGAAGAGACGCGGCCGTCATGCAGGAAACGACCACCAGCGCGAGGAGCAACCCACGGAGCAAAAACGGTCGTCGCGATTGGTTACCAGGGAACGGCATAGGGCAGTGGCGGTAATGCGTTATAGCTGACGGCAACAAAATGATTTTCTCGCCTTCACTCCCAGTCGGTTATCGCAGCACTTCATGAATCACTTGGCCACGACTGATGGGCAGGGGACGCCCTTCGAGATCGTGAACCGTCCGATCGGCCTCAAAGCCCAGGCAATGAAAGACCGTGGCCAAATAATCGGCCGGTCGCACTGCATTGGTCAACGGTTCGGCCGCATGCTTGTCGCTCTCGCCAAAGACCACTCCGCCTCGAATTCCGCCGCCGGCCAGCGCGATCGAAAAAACCCTTCCCCAATGATCGCGCCCGGCGCGAGCGTTAATCTTGGGCGTGTGCCCAAACTCCGCGACCCAACAGACCAACGTCTCGTCGAGCAGCCCCCGCTCAGACAGGTCCTGGATCAGAGTCGAATAGACCTGGTCCATGACGGGCAGCAACCAGCCCTTCAGGCTTTCGCTGTGCTTCTCGTGGG
>JANNTN010000356.1:0-3566 GCA_031394445.1 Anatilimnocola sp. | reverse complement strand
CAAAAACAAAGCGACCAGCTTGTGCTGGGAAGGACAGGTCGAAGCGGCGCTGCGCGTTTATGAAGCGGCGGACAAGATCTCCCCGAACGATCCAGACATACATAAGCACCTAGGGATCATGCGGCTGCTGCTCGGCGATTTTGCGGGGGGCTGGCCGGAATATGAATGGCGGTGGCAGACGGGTGAAGTGAAGCTGCCGGTGACCAAAATTCCGAAGTGGAACGGATCGTCGCTGGCTGGCAAGACGATTGTGCTGACGCCGGAGCAGGGCCTGGGAGACACGATTCACTTCGTGCGATATGCGGCGTGGCTCAAGGAGAAATACGGCTGCCGCATTCTCTTTCTCTGCCCGCCGGCGCTGCGGCAGTTGCTGGCGAGTTGCGAGGGAATCGACGAATGGGTCACGAGCTTGGACAATTTGGAGGGGGTCGATTGGTATGCGCCGCTGCTGTTTGTGCCGAGCGTGCTGGGACACGAGTTGGCTGATTTTCCCAAGCAGGTGCCGTACATCCAGGCGGACGAGAAATTGGTCGCACAGTGGCGGGAGAGGCTGAAGCCCTATGCGGGGCGGCGAATAGGCATCGTCTGGCGCGGCAGCCCGACGCATCAGGCAGACCAGATGCGGAGCATTCCGCTGGACGAGTTTGCCGGTCTGATGCGGCTGAAGGGGGTGCGGTTTTTTAGCTTGCAGAAAGGGAAGGTTCGCGAGGAGTTGAATACGCTGGCTGGACGGCTCGAAGTAGTGGACCTAGGCCGCGAAGTGGATGAGGGAACGGGCGCGTTTGTCGAATCGGCGGCGGTGCTAAAGAACCTGGACCTGCTCATTACGTGTGACACGGCGATTGCGCATGTGGCGGGGGCGCTGGGGCTGCCCGTGTGGGTGGCGTTGTCGAACGTGGCGGATTGGCGATGGCTCGCAACGGGCGAGAAAACGGTCTGGTATCCCACAATGCGGCTATTCCGGCAGACGAAGCCGGGAGAATGGTCCGGCGTGGTGGAACGAATCGAGCAGGCACTGCTCGCTGAGTTTCCGGATGTGAAAAAGAAAGCCCCCGAAGACTACACGCTGGCGACGAACGGCTTCAATCGCCTCACACGGACCAGGCAGGGTCTGATGCTGTTCAACCGCCACGACAAATATGTGGGCCGGTCGTTCGATCTGTATGGCGGCTATTCAAGCAGCGAGCAGGATCTGTTTAAGCAGGCGGTGCGGCCAGGTTGGACGGTCGTTGAGGCGGGAGCCGGTTTTGGCGCGAACACACTGGTGTTTTCAGAGCGCGTGGGGCCGAAGGGGGCGGTGATTGCGTTTGAGCCGCAGCGGATTTTCTTTCAAGCGTTGTGCGGCAACTTGGCGCTGAACAGCATCACGAACGTGCGTTGCCGCAACGACGCGCTAGGGGAGGAAGCGGGGACGATCAATGTTCGGCCAGTCGATTACAACCTGGAGAACAACATTTCGGGCTTGTCACTGGGCGGCGATCAGGGTGAAGCAGTCAATGTGGTGACCATCGACAGCTTGAATCTGCCGCGCTGCGGGCTGATCAAGGTTGATGTGGAGGGGATGGAACTGGCCGTGCTCAAGGGAGCGCGGCGGACGATCGAGAAGCTGCGGCCGGTTTTGTACGTCGATGGCCATCGGCACGAAACGAACTCGGCGGTGATCGAGTTTTTGCAGTCGCTCGACTACGTGCTGTACTGGCATATATCGCCGGTGTTCGATCCAAACAACTTCTATCAGAACGAGCAGAATGAAATGGCGGGGGCCGTTTCGGCAAACATGCTGGGAATTCATAAGTCAGTCGCGTCCGACATCGGGGGCCTGCGGAAGGTCGAAGGGCCAGACAGTGACTGGCGGACGCGGTAGGCTAATGGCGATTCCGCTACTTCTTCGTTGGGGCTTACATCATGTCGTGCCGATCGTTCGTGACGAGTCTGGGCGTGCTTGCTGCTGTTGTTGTTGTGGTTGAAGTGGCATACGCGCAGGAGGCGGGCAAGTTGCCGGCACCGGCTGGCCAGCAACTGAAGACTTTGGAGGAGCAGGCGGCTTACGCGGTGGGTTTGGATTTGGGAGCCGAAACGCTGGAAAACGCGCCCGACTTGAATCCGGAACTCATCGCGCGGGGCTTGATCGACGCGATGAAAAAGGCGAAGCCGTTGCTCACGCCCGAGCAAGCGCAAGGGGCTGTAAATCAGTTCATGGCGAAGAAGCTGGGTCCGGGAGCGGAGAAAAATCTCAAGGACGGCAAGGAGTTCTTGGCGGGCAATAAGTCGAAGCAGGGCGTCGTCACCACCGAGAGCGGCTTGCAGTACTTCGTGATCAAGCCGGGCGCTGGCAAATCGCCGGCGGAAACGGACGTGGTGAAAGTTCACTACACGGGCATGCTGCTGGATGGAAAATCGTTCGAGTCCACCATTGGTAAAGACGCAGCGGAAATTCCCGTGAACCGCGTCATCCCCGGCTGGACCGAAGCGCTCTTGAAGATGAAGGTCGGCGACAAATGGCGACTCTACATTCCCTCCGAACTCGCCTACGGCGCTCAAGGCCCGCCCGGCGGACCCATTCCCCCCTTCGCCACGCTGATTTTTGATATCGAGCTGGTGGAGATTGTGCAGTAAGAGTTACTCGTAATGCGTCCACATCCGCAGGATTTTTACGACTTTTTGGTCTGCGACGACTTGGTAAACCAATCGATGCTGAATATTGATGCGGCGGGAATAAGCTCCGGCGAGATCGCCGACAAGTTTTTCGAATCGCGGCTGCGTCTGAAACGGGTCGCCGCGAAGCAGATCCAGTAGTGCTTCAGCTTTGCGCCGCAAACCGGCGGCGGATAGCTTCTGCGCGTCTTTTTGTGCTTGCTTCGTAAAAACGAGCTGCCAAGTCACCAGGACAACTCCTGCGAACACTGGTCAAGCGGCGTTGCCATTCCTTCTCGAATGGATTCGCGCATGGCGGGAATGGATAAAAGATAGAGGGTTTCCTGAACCGAGAGCCAATCATCCTCGGAGATCAAGACGCCATTAGCCGCAGCGCTGAGAATCTGAATCGGCTCATGGGAACTGGCGGTTTCTTCAAGAAGTTGAAGCAACGACTTTTCCGCGTCACCCGCGTCAATCGTTTTCATAGACGCCTCCCGCTATCTCATGCACTGTCGTTGCCCGAATCATTCGCCATTCAAAATTGTAGCAACCTGTGCGAAGAATTGACGCGGGAATTTTAATCGCTACTTGCTGGGCTTCTTCTTGGAGGAAGATTCGGACTTAGTTTCGGCGGGCTTGGTGTCGGCTTTGGATTCGGACTTGGTTGAGGAAGAGTCTTTGGAGCCGGAGTCGGAGGATTCGGATTTGGGTTTGTCGGCTTCGGCGGCTTTTTTGTAGGAGTCGGGGCGGTAGTCGGTTTGGTAGAAGCCGGAGCCTTTGAAGATCAGGCCGCCGCCAGCGCCGAAGAGACGGCGGAGCTTGTTCTTCTTGCATTTGGGACACTTCTTCTGCGGCTCGACGGTGATGGATTCGAATTGCTCGAATTCGTGCTTACAGGCATCGCAGGCGTAGTCGTAAGTCGGCATAGT
>JANNTN010000303.1:0-10979 GCA_031394445.1 Anatilimnocola sp. | reverse complement strand
CGTGTAGTTATCACTGGTTGCAATGATTCACGTCATAGCAACAAGTAACGAATATAGCTCTCGGCATTGCGGCTTAAAACGGTTCCCAAATGAGTTCAGTGTTCCCCGGTTCGCCGGTGTGAATGCCAAGCAACAAGTTGGGGATTGTGAATCGGCCAGAACGTAAGAGAACGCAACCATTTGCCCAACAACAAAATTCGCCGCCGGAGGTTTTAATCGGCCTCCGGCGGTCCTTTCCCGGTGACCATATCCGAAAGGAAACACCTGTTCCCATACCGAACACAGTAGTTAAGCTTTCGGAGCCGATGATAGTGCAACAAACGCGAAAGTAGGTATTGCCGGGGATTATTCAAACGACCCGTCGCAGCTCATATGGGCTGCGACGGGTTTTTTTGTTGGGTGCCACTGCATCCTGCCAGTGCTCTCCCCAGCGGCACGAATTGCCTTATCTCTCCAAGGCATTTGGCACCAAGGGCTGGGCTTCGCTTCACACTAGCCCGAAACACTAGTCCGAAGCGCAAGCGAGGTAAGGCACCATCCGTCTCCCTACCCAATCCATATCCATCCGCGGTTACTCTGCCTTTATTTCTCGTTGCTTCTCGTCCTCTCCTCAATTGCTCGCAAACTCAAATTGAAACGCCGAAACTTTTCGCCTAAAATTTTCTCTTCGCCTCGGATTTAATGTTCAACAGTGGCTTAAAATCGCAGGCGCATCAGGCAAGGAGGTGACGCGATGGCTCTCGATGCTCGTAGGCGACAAAAGAAGGCGGAAAAACGCAAAGCGAAAGAGCGGGTCAAACACAAAGAACTTGCCCGGCGAAAAACGGAAGATATCGGGCAACGTCTCGCTAACGTCGCCTCAGCGCCAATTCTGCACTGCTTCACCACGCAGGATTTGTGGGACGATGGCATCGCCCAAGTCCTCGTCAGCCGCGAGCTTGTCAATGGGCAGGTGGCGTTTGCCTCGTTTCTGGTGGATCGTTTCTCCCTCGGCGTGAAAGATGCCTTCTGTGGCTTCATGGCCAAAGGCGAATACTTGGAACGGTTCTACGGCAAGGTGAGCCGGAGATTTGAAGTCGTCACGTTAACACCCGCCGCCGCTCGCCAGCTAGTCGAAGGGGCCGTGGATTACGCCAAGGGCTTGGGCCTCTTGCCACATCCGGACTACGCCCGCGCCCGTCACATTTTCGGCGATATTGATCCCGCCGCGAGCGACCGTGAGTTCGAGTTCGGAAAAGACGGCAAACCGCTCTTTGTATCCGGACCGAATGATAGCCCTGCCCGCTGCGCCTCCATCGTGGGCATTCTGACCGAGCATTGCGGAAAAGGCGGTTTCGACTATGTCGTAGCCGTATCAGGAGCCATGCTCGCTCGTTTGGATGGCGAGGCGGATCTGGACGACACATTCGAGGACGAAATCGACCAGGACGTTGACGAAGAGACAATCGAAGGCTCCGTCGCGCATCAATCGGTTCCACAACTGCCGACACGCCTGGCTGCCTCTCTTCGCCACATGATCTTTGGCGATGAATGAGCCAATCGTCCCATGCCGCACACGGCTGCATCCAAGTACTCAATCTTCCGCAGGAATCCCATTGTCAGCCGGAAAAAGTGCTTCATAAACGTGCGGAAGACAATTGCGGTTTGCCGCAATCTGGCCCGCTTTTCGGCGCAAATTGCAATGGAGATAGAGAGGGCGCGCGCACAGTGCTCCTTCCCTTCGACCCGCCTCCATCAGGCGTACACCTAACCCTAAACATCTACCTCCGACCTGCCTAATCTCCCATCCTAAACCCTAAACATTAACGCAGCCGCTCTTGCCAACTATCAACGCACAAACCTATATGTAAAAATCACTTACGACCAACTTGAGGGCAGAACGCTTCCCCAAAAAAAGCTCCCGCCCCACCCCTCTCAAACCCTAAACTTTCATCCAATATCCCACACACTTCACCCATGTTCCGCCCACTGCTCCTCACCGCTCTGTTCCTCGCCGCTCCCATCGCTGCCGCCGACAAGCCGAACATCATCTACCTCCTGGCCGACGACCTCGGTTACACCGACGTCGGTTTCCACACCAGCGAAATCAAAACGCCGAATATCGATGCGTTGGCCAACGGCGGGGCCAAGCTCGAAGCGTTTTATGTGCAGCCGGTCTGCTCCCCCACCCGCGCGGCATTTATGACCGGCCGCTATCCCATGCGGCACGGCCTGCAAGTCGGCGTCGTACGCCCCTGGGCTCAGTACGGCCTCCCCCTCGAAGAACGCACGCTGGCTCAGGCCCTGCAAGAGGCCGGCTACTTTACCGCGGTCTGCGGCAAGTGGCACCTCGGCCATTTTCAGCGGACCTACCTCCCCACCAGTCGCGGCTTCAACCATCAGTACGGCCATTACAACGGCGCGCTCGACTATTTCACCCACGACCGCGACGGCGGCTTCGATTGGCACCGCGACGACGTCGTCTGCCGCGACGAAGGCTACACCACCACACTCGTTGGCAACGAAGCCGTCCGTCTGATCGAAAAACACGACGGCAACAAACCGCTCTTCCTTTACGTCCCCTTCAACGCCCCCCACTCGCCACTGCAAGCCCCGCCCGAATACATCGAAAAATACGCCGGCATCCCAGACCAAAAACGCCGCACCTATGCCGCGATGGTCCACTGCGTCGATGATCAAGTCGGCCGCATCGTCGCCGCGCTCAAAGCCGGCGGCCTGACCAATAACACGCTCATCGCCTTTTCCAGCGATAACGGCGGCCCGCTCGGCTCCGGCGCGACGAACGGCTCACTTCGCGCCGGCAAAGGCACACTCTACGAAGGCGGTGTTCGAGTCAGCGCTTTCGCCAACTGGCCCGGCCAAATTGCACCCGGCACTGTTGTCACACAACCTCTGCACATGGTCGATTGGTATCCGACGTTTGTAAAACTCGCCGGCGGCTCGCTGCAGCAAAAGCTGCCTCTCGACGGCCTCGACGCCTGGCCGACCATCGCCAAAGGCGCTCCCACGCCCCACACCGAAATCCTGCACAACACAACTCCCAACAACGGCGCGATTCGCGCGGGCGATTGGAAACTCGTTAAGAATGGCAACCGCCCCGATGACGACAGCGAAGCGCCAACTCAGCCGAAAGCGGGTAAAAAAGGCAAAAAGGCAGCCACCAGCGAAAACATCGAGCTCTTCAACATCGCCGCCGATCCCTACGAGAAGACAAATCTCGCCGCTCAGAATCCCGACAAAGCCAATGAGTTGCTGGCGAAGCTCGCAAAGTATGCAGAGCAAGCCATCCCTCCCAAATCCGCCCCCAAAGCCCCCGACTTCCAGACACCCAAGGTTTGGGGAGAGTAGTTTCCATAATTGCGTCCCGCTGTGTTGCGATTGGCCATAAGCCAAGCGACAATTGATACACATCAACAAGCCCCCATAACTTGGTCCGACGGTAGCCTTTCGCCATGGCCGCACTCACGCCCGTCGAGAGCGTTGACGCGTTCCTCCGCGCCATCGAAAAAAGTGCCTTACTCTCCCCCGAGAGTCTGGCCAAGGTGCGCGAAGCAGCCGCTGGCATTACCGACCCCAAAGCATTCGCCCGCGCGCTCATCAAGGATAATACGCTCTCGCGCTGGCAGGCCGACCAACTGCTGCACAACTATCACCGCTTGGTGATCGGCAAATACAAACTGCTCGACCAACTCGAAACCTCCCCCACAGGCCGGGTTTACCTTGCCGAGCACATCCAGATGGGCCGCCGCCACTCGCTCAAGGTGCTGGCGAAGCGCTTAGCGACCAATCCCGACGCCGTTGCGCGGTTTCTGAAAGGCGCTCAACACGCTTGCGGACTCGACCATCGAAACATCAGCCACGTTTACGATGTTAGCCAGGACCGACTGGGCCATTACGTCGTCATGGAATACGTCGAGGGACAGAACCTCGAACAACTGATCGAAAAAAACGGCCCGCTCCAGCTCTCACTCGCCCTTGACTACATCGCCCAGGCCGCTGAGGGCCTGGCTCATGCCCACTCGCATGGCGTAGTTCATGGCGATCTCAAACCTGCGAACCTGCTGCGCGACACCAACGGCGTCATCAAGATTCTGGAAATCGGCCAGGACGGCGCGGGTGCCAAACCCGAGACGGACGAAGCCGATGAATCCGTCGAACTGGCTTCACTCGCTGCCGTCATCTTCCAAGCACCAGAAATGCGGGGCGATGGCGACGCCGCCGATGTCGCTTGCGATGTTTATTCGATAGGCAGCGTGCTCACCTTCCTCCTCTCGGGCAAAGCAGCCAAAAACTCCGCCACCGCCGTCAACGTTCTCGAGTCTGCATCACACATTCCACCCGATGTCATTTCCTGGTGCGGCCGGCTGATGGCAGATGCTCCCAGCGACCGGCCCGCGACAATGGAAGAAGTGCTCGCCAAAGCGCGCACTCTCGCCGGGCAAGTTGCAGCACCACCCGCTGCACCAAAGGCCGCCGAACCTCCCAAAGAATCCACCAAAGCCAAAAGTGACAAGCAACCAGCCGATTCACCTGCTCAGACTGCAACCTCGAAAGTAAGCGAACCGCCCAAACCGTCGAGTGTTTCGCCCGTTTTTGCACCAGGCCAATCTCCTCCCGTTCCACTTCCGCCACCTGCTGACTTTGCGATTAAAACACGGGGACGCGTTGGCAAGAAGTTAGCAGCGACTGGCACCGGCTCCGTGGATGGCGACCGCATCACCGCGCCGGCGGCGATGATCGTTTTTGGCAGGCCAATGACTCCGCTTGTCCTAGCAGGGGCCATCGGCGGAGTTGCGGTCTTTGTCCTCGGCTTAGGAGTCTTGGTTGTTAGCCTGATTGTGTTTAGCCCTGAAAAACCACTGGCCAAAGCCAATCCAGTAAACGTCCAACAGGTCGCTCAACCCGCGGGTGAAGTCGCTGCTGGTGCCGATGCCGAAGCGAATCCCACGCCCTTAGCCCCGGACACCAATCCCGAACCACCACCCGACGCTCCACAACCTGCGCCACCGGCCGCGACCGAACCGCCAACAGTAGCGAAAGCGGCCGCTGCTCCGCCGGTTTCCGAAGCAAAGCAAGAGCCGGCTTCTTCCGCTCCAGTAGCGGGCAGCTCTCCGGTCAAGGCACCCGCCGAGCCTCCCGCTGCTGCGGTCGCCGCTTCGCCCGCGCCAACCACCACACCACCCGAGGAACCGAAGCCTCCCACTCCCGCACCACCGCCCAAAGTCGCCGCCGCCCCCGCCAAAGCGCCACCGCCCGCCCCGAAAAAAGCAGCCAGCGATCCCTTCAAAGGATTTGCCAAGGCCGTAACGCTTCCCGACCTTCCCGATTCACCCGAGCTTGCCGCAATGGCGCTCAAACCCGTCAGCTTGGGTCCGTGCGTCGTCGAAGGCGACACGCCAGTTTCAATCACTCTCATCGGTGGCGATTCGGCGATCCGAGCCACTCGCCAGAAGTTTGAACTGCAACCTCAGACAACGAATCCGCATGGCTGGGATGTGAAGCTCACCGGCACGGGCGAGCCTGCCACGATAGCCAGCTTTGTCGCGCAAGATGGCGAATTGCAATTTCGCTGGACGGAAGAAGCGGTGAAGCAGGCCGCGATCGCCAAACAACTCCTCAATTGTGCGCTCGTTCTGGGCAAGTCCAAGCAAATTGCCGCTCTGCGCACTCCCGTCATGGCCCAACCGCTATCGATCGACATCGATAAACCCACATCGGCCGTAAAATGGAACCTGCGCGATCTGCCAATCGCCAAGCAGATATATCTGGAAGTGACCCGCACGGATGGTTTCAATCGCGTAAAGCAAGAACCGAAAGGTGCAGTCAACGTCAGTGATTCGGTTACCGTCCACACGGGCCCGAGCGACAAATCCGCACCCCTGATTTTCAAGCTCAATACGTCCACGACGGCCAACGCGATAGACGTGAAAGTGCAAACGACGGTGAAGCTGGAAGGTGCCGGCGACCAACCGCGCCCTTATCGCCGCAAAGATCTCGTTTCGATGCAACCACTTCTGGCCCAGGACTTGACCAAACGCAAGAACGAGCTCGACAGCACCAAGGCCAAGCGGCCCACGCTTCAAGCCGAGAAGGATGCGCAACAGGCCATGGTCGAGCGCTTGGCACGCGAACTGGCGACCGTCAACATCAAGATGGACCAAGTCCGCTACATCGTCGATTTTTCCGAAGCAACCGAAGGTGCCGCGAAGGTCCATTTCCGCGCCTATCATCTGGCCGGCGACACGAAAATCGATTTGCTGCGTACCGAAGAAGAGCCTGAGCCGGCCAAAAAATAATGCCACTCTGATTATTTTGATGTCGCCGTTATCGAGGGAGGCGTAGTGGGTGGCAGCTCCGTAGGGGCAGGCCGCGCGGGAGCCGACGCTGTTCGCGTGTTGGCCGTCGGGTTCTCGACCACGCGAATTGGCTCGCGATCGGTCGGATCCGAAGCGAATCGCGGTTGAGTTGCCGGCAAGAGCGGCCCCTCTGCCGAAACGGATACGCGTGTGGGAGAGGCTTTTTCGCTAACAACCGGCGCTGCGGTGCCACTCGGCGGATAATAAGGCGCAGCTTGAGCGGTGGACGGAGCAGGCACGCGATACGGACCAAACGCCGCCAGCGGGTCAGCCGATTGGCAGCCCGAGCAAGCCAACACAGAAGCCGCCAAGACAAAAGTTATAGTCCACAAGCAGCGCTTCAAGGGATGGTCCTCGTCCGCGCACGAAGGTTCCGCCATAACGGCGAGAACCTTACTCACAGCGAGCCAATCCGCCAAGAGCGCCTTACCAACGCCACTGCTAGCGGCCGGCACTCACGAAGAACGGATTATCAATTTTCAGCGGCTTAATCACGCCTTCTTCCTGCATAGCAACCTTGCTTTGGTCGTTGCTGCGCGTGGCATGAGGATTTTCAATGACCATCGCCTTTACCACCGGCAGCGGTCCATACGTGATCGGCTGCATTCCCGGCATCCAGGCGAAAGGGCTGGCCCCATAGTGCCGCGCGGTAATTTGGTGGCTGTAATACACGGGCGGATGCAACGCAAAATAAGGCGGAGCCGGCACATAGTCGGTCGCTTGATTGAAGCCCCAGCCGTTGCCAAAACCACCGTACCCCATGTAGGGCCAAAAAGCCTGGGCGGAGCTGGGAACTGAAGCGGCAACAGCCAAACCAAGAGCGAAAACAGCGTGGCGGATCATGGGACGAACTCTCAGTTGATGAAAAAACGCGACAAATTCTCGTCAACTTCCACCCTAATTGCCACCTTATCCGAACGCAATGATTGCCCGGGCGAGATATTCAACGAAAAATACCCGTTCATTGCGAGCAAACCGCCTCCGGCGCACAATAGACAGGCATTGAATCTCGTCCGCTAATTCGACTGCCGAGTCGATCGCCAACATGCCCATCAAAGTTCAGTGTGACTGTGGAAAAGCTCTCGCCGCCAAGGACGAGCTGGCCGGCAAAACCGTGAAGTGCCCCGGCTGCCAGAAGCCGTTAAAAATTCCCGGGGCCGCGACTCCGCAAAAGGCACCCGCGAAGCCGACCTCGAAACCGGGACCAAACAGCACGTCGTCGCGGCCCAGCGGTGTCAGCGATTTATTCGATGAGGCGGGACTGCAGGCCGCCGCGAAGGGCACCACGCCTTGCCCGGGCTGCTCCGAGCCGCTGGCACCCGATGCCTTGGTGTGCATCAAGTGCGGCTACAACATGAAAATTGGCCGGCGGATGCAAACGATGAAAACGGGCGGCGCATCCAGCGATCACGGCGGAGGCGACGGTCACGGCTCGATTGCTCAGGATTTGCTGGATAAGGCCGCTCAAGTCATGGACGATGATGAGGCCGCGGAAGCAACAAAGACCACGGAGGGGATGCCGTGGTGGGTGTATCTCCTCATACTCCTGGCGTTGATTGGTTTCGGAGCTTTCATGCTGTTTAGGAGCGGGGGCAAAGAAGAGTCCCAAGACGGGAAAAAGGCATCGTTGTTTGAGCACGGTCGCGTGGCAACGCTTGTCTGAAATGAATACGTCTGATGGCAATGTGGCTAGCGGCATGCGACGATGATTCTCGATTCGGGCCTGGCCAACCGCATTCTCCCTAGCAAAGGCACTCTCATGCGATTTTCTATACGAACGCTTATGTTCGTTGCTCTGTGTCAATTTGTGATCGTGGCTCGCGGTGAAAATCCCGCTGCGGGTAAACAGGTTTCAGCGAGCACGACTATCAATGTGAAAACGGATGACGGACAACGGGACGCGACGCTGCGCTACTGGCTCTATTTGCCGAACGAATATGACGCGAAGGCGGATGCCAAGTGGCCGCTGGTGTTGTTTCTGCATGGCTCGGGGGAACGGGGCGACGATCTCGAGAAAGTGAAAATCCATGGACCGCCGAAACTAGCGGCGGGGGGCAAGGAATTTCCATTCATCCTGATCTCGCCCCAGTGCCCGGCTAACACGACTTGGAATGCCGCGGAGTTGGATAAGCTCGTCGATGAATTGAGCGGCAAGTTGCGGGTCGATCGCCAGCGACTGTATGTGACGGGCCTGAGCATGGGTGGTGGCGGGACGTGGAGGCTGATTGGGCTGCAGCCGGAAAAATATGCGGCGGCGATGCCGCTGTGCGGGCGGGGAGAGCTGGAGGCGGCGGAAAAAATGGCCAAGACGCCGTTCTGGGTGCTGGTTGGCGACAAGGACAAGGCGGAGACGGTGCAAAATTGCCGTGATATGCCGGCCGCGCTAACGAAGGCGGGCGGCGAAGCCAAGCTCACGGTCTATCCCGGTGTGGGCCACGATTGTTGGACCGAGACGTACAACAATCCTGATGTTTATGAGTGGCTGCTCTCGCATCGGCGCGGCGCGAAATAAGAGCACCTACTGGTCATGTTGAAATCAGGCATCCTCAACCCGCAAATTAACTCGCTGCTGGCGCGGGTGCGGCATACGAACTTGCTGGTCATCGCGGATCGCGGTTTTCCGTTCTGGCCGCAGATTGAAACGATCGATATCTCCCTGGTGGATGGCATTCCGACGGTGTTGGAGGTGCTGGCGGCGGTTCGGCAAAATTTTGCCATCGATCAGGCCTGGATGGCGGAGGAGTTTTTGCGGCACAACGACGAGGAAGTGCGCAAAGGATTTCGCGAGGGGTTAAACAGCGTTCCAATCGTTTACGAGCCGCATGTTGAGTTCAAGCTCCGCGTGCCCAAGGCCATTGGCTTGATTCGCACGGGTGACACGCTGCTCTATTCGAATGTAATCGTTCAGTCGGGTTGATTCGGTTTACTTGTCGCCCGCCTCAAGGATCGCTTTGGCCTCTTTGATCTGCCGCTTCTGCTCGTCGTTGACTTTGGGCCATTTCAGGCCGAGGGATTTCATCGTTTCGGTGAGGATGGCAGCCACGAGCGTGCGGCTGACCCATTTGTGGTCGGCGGGAATGACGTACCAAGGGGCAGACTTCGTGCTGGTTGCGGCGAGGCAGTCTTCATAAGCTTTCATGTACTCGCCCCAGTGGCCGCGTTCCGCCAAATCACCGGCCGCAAACTTCCAGTGCTTCGTGGGATCGTTGACCCGGTCGAGAAACCGCTCGCGCTGCTTGTCTTTTGAGACGTTGAGAAAGAACTTTACAATCGCGGTTCCATTGCGCGTGAGATGGCTTTCCCAGTTATTGATCGATTCGTAGCGGTGCTCCCAAATCTTCTTGCTCTCCGCTTCAGAACCCGGGATGCGCTGCGAGGCAAGCAGTTCAGGATGCACTTTGACGATTAGCACCTCTTCGTAGTACGAGCGATTGAAGATGCCGATGCGGCCCCGTTCGGGCAGGGCTTTGGTGCAGCGCCAGAGAAAATCGTGGTCGAGTTCTTCCGCCGAGGGATGCTTGAAGGAATAGACCTGGCAGCCCTGCGGATTGATGCCGGACATGACGTGCTTGATCGTGCTGTCCTTGCCAGCCGCGTCCATGGCCTGAAAGATCACGAGCAGCGACCAGGAATCGTCGGCATAGAGCATCTCCTGGGCTTGGGCCAGTTCCGAGACGTCCTCCGTCAAAATTTTGGCGGCCCGCTCCTTGCGCTCGGCTTTGCTGCCGCCAATGCCTTCGCCGGACCAGGCGGGATCGTAGTCTTTCAGCCGGACCTTTTTGCCGGCAGGGACACGGAACTGATCGATGATCTCTTGGCGTGTGGACATGGGAGGGGAAGAATGAAGGAGGAAAGTTGAGAGTGTAGGGTTTGTTTACGGGGAGTGGGCGGCTTTTTTGAAAGCCTAATGTTGGGCTAAGTGGTTGTGGAGTAATGGGTTGGGATTTGAGGGTCGGCGCTAATGTTTAGGGTTGCGGGGGAAGTTTAGGGTTTGAGGTGAGGGTCGAGGGATAGCAGAGCGCGGGCGGAGCCCGTCCCATAGATACATAGCAATTGGGCACGAAAACCGGGTGAGAAAGTCGGAAATAATTCCAATTGGGGGGTAATTAGCCGCCCCGCTTAGATCACCAGGGGGTCATGCCGCCGTTCACGCAGATGGTTTGGCCGGTGATAAAGGCGGCTTGCTCGCTGGCAAAATAGAGTACGGCCTGGCCCACGTCGGCGGGGACACCCCAGCGCTGCATGGGAATGAGGGCTTGGTAGGCGTCTTTTTCGGCCTGGGGGTCGTTTTCGTGGCGTTCGACGGGAATCCAACCCGGGGCAACCATGTTGACGGTGATGCCGGTGGGGGCCAGCTCGCGAGACATGCTGCGCGACCAGCCGATTTGCGCGCCCTTGGCGGCGACGTACGCACTGAAGGGGGCGACGGAGCGATGAAAGACTTCGCTGGTGATGTTGACGATGCGTCCCCAGCGTTGGCGCTTCATGTGGGGGAGTGCGCGGCGCGTGAGCAGGTAGGGACTCTTCACGAAGAAATCGAGCATGGACTGGTAAAAGGCCCAGTCGTATTCCTCGATGGGCTTGAGGGGCTGCTCGCAGGTGGCATTGGGAACGATGATGTCC
>JANNTN010000248.1:0-10771 GCA_031394445.1 Anatilimnocola sp. | reverse complement strand
TTCTTGATCGCGGCGATGGTTTGTGGAGTCATGACGCCGTCGCTCGCGACCGCGGCCCCTTGCATTCCCTGGTTCAAGGTCTGCTGGACCCAGCTCACGTAGCGATCGTGCTGATGATTGGCCTTGATCATCGCGTTTTGGGTCATCTCGTCCACGTCGCCATTACGCGTGCAGGTGTCGCACAGCGTTTGAAACTCCTTGACCCACCCCCGATACGGCGACGCGGTGCCGCCATTTTCGCTCAATCCGGCCCCCAGCCAGCGATTGAGAGACCCTTTGACCCAGATCACGTATTCCTCTGCGCTGATGCATACGGACATGTGCCTGCTCCTCGTTCCGGTAGCCCCGAACCTCGGCAGTGTCAGGATTCCGCCGTGGCGCAGCACGATTTTCAGCGTTTCTCTCGCGTTTCGCGAAGCACCCCAGCCAACTTCCCGTCACCGCCTCACCCGCTACTTACTGTTTTCCGCGTCGTGGCCGCAAAGTTGCGAAGAAATTGCCCTGACCGGTAACATTTTGTTCCGGCTTGCGCTTGAGGGGCTTTCTGTAGGGGCTGAAAGAAGCGCGGATCAGACCGGAAAAGCTGGCAGGAACGCGGCTGGTAGGAACCGTTTCGAGCTGAGCAGCACGTATCGGCAGGGGACAGGAATCAGGGGAGCCTACGAGCAACACCGCTTGCCTATCGGGGAGCTACCTGAAACTTTGCTTGCCAATCGTCGTCGTAGGCCCGTGAAAAAATCATCTGCACTTGTTCGGCTCGGTCCTCTCCTGGTTCTTGTAGCGCTTTGAGCGCTTCGCGCAACCGCGCTACCCGCTGATCGTCGTCCACGACGCCTTCGGCTCGCTCCAATCGATCGAAAGCCGCGGCCAGCTCGAGAATCTTGCCTCGAATCTCCAAAAACTCACGATTCAAAATCTCAGGTGCGGACATCATGGTTCGTTGTGCCACTTCGTTCGTCGTTGCCGGTTTCGTTCATCCGCTCCCAGTTTCCCGCCACAACCCACGAAAATCAAGTCGCGAGTTAGTCCAAGTGCCGCCCAGCGGTCGGTGCCTACCAAAACCCGTACATCCGGCACATTCGGCACTCGCCATGCTGCCCAGCGACACAACGTGTCTATCCCTGCCGAATTTGTGCCGCGCCCGCCGGCCCCGGCCGTGGGAAATAGCGTAAATTCCGGTGGAGACAAGAGATATGAATCCGCTCGCCGCCACGCTCAAGCTTCTGGCGAACAACAACAACGACTCCGCCACAGCCGTGCTGATCGCAGCGCTCGATGCATCGCAGCGTGATATTCGCGATCTGGCGTTGGTGGCCCTGCTCGATCGTGGCGGTCCCGCGGCTGAGCTTCACATCCTCCGCAACTGGCCCAACCTTTCCGAACGCTGGCGGCAACAAGTCGCCGACCGGACCGATTGGCTATCGGCAGCCATTCGCGCCGCCATTGTGAATCGCGAGGCAGCGATTTTTTCCACCGCTTGTTCCGCTGCCGTCGCCACGCGCAACTACGAAGCCATTCCGCATCTGGTCGCGGTTGCCGCCGATGCCGCCAGCCCCTTCGCGGCCCGCGCCGCAACCACGGCGTTGGAGCTAACCGACTTGCTCAACGAAGAGCTGAACAGCCCGCGCGATTATCGCATTCGCCGCGATCCTCAGCTCTTGCGAGCCCACGTGCTCGTCGCGCTGGAGCGAGTCATGGACCGGCTCGACGGCCCCTATGCCCGCGAAATGCTGGAGGCCTTCCTGCTGTTGGCCTCGCGCGACAACGCCGCCATCAGCCGGCTGCTGCAATCTCCGGCTGAAGTCGGCCATAACTTGTTGGTGAGTGTGCTCACCATCTGCTCGCGCCCCGCCATTGAAAAATTGCTGCTGTCATACCTGGATGATCCGCGCGCTCCCCACGCCGCCATCAACATCATCGGCCGCCGCGCCGACATCTCATTTCTTCGTCACTTGGGGCGAAAATTGGCCGATGGCCCGACCCCCGAACAATCCGCCAACCTGCGGCGCATTCAGACCATTGCTTTCCTTCCCGATCATTTGGATCTGATCGATGCCCTACGCGATGCGGAACAGCCGGGAATTGTTCATCTCGTGGTGGAGTCTTCCATCTCTCGCGACCTGGTGTTTGTCGTTCTCAACTACATCCTCAGACAGGGTAACGTCTCGGCCCGCCGCCTTGCCGCTAATGCGTTAACTCAGTTTTCCGGACCGGCTGCGGACGGCCTCGCATTGCAATTGCTCGAAGATGACGATACACAGGTTCGTGCCGCTGCCGCCGGCCAATTGCGCGAGCGCAATGTGCCCGGGGCGATCGACCGCCTGGTGGATATCTTGAGCAGCCCGCATCTCGAAGAGCGGCAAGCGGCCCAGGCTGGACTCCGCGAATTCACGCTCGGCCACTTCTCTGCCGTGTTCGACGCGCTCACACCCGCCGCCCGCGTCGCTTCGGGGGCCTTGGTTCGCCGCGTCGATTCTCGAGCCATCGATCAAATTCAGGCCGACATGACTTCGATTAACCGGGGACGAAAGCAACGAGCTATCGAGATGGCCCTCGCCCTCGATGCCGTGGATGTGCTCCAGGTTCCGCTGGCCTTGCTGCTCAAGGACGAAGATCAATACCTCCGCATCGAAGCCATTCGCGCCTTGGCCACGCTCGACTGCCGCCTCACCCGCGAGGCCTTCCGCGATGCCCTGCTCGATTCGCACCCCCTGGTGCAACAAGCCGCGGAAAGCGCCCTGGCACAGCTCAAGCGCGCAACGGCCGATCTCGCTGCTAAACCAACGTCGGCTTCCCGGGCCGAAATGCCAATTAACGACTCAACCGCGCCCGGCGTCGCCATTCCGCCATCTCCCGAAATATCCACCACGGCTTTGACGGAGGTGATGTCGTGAATTGCCTGACCTATTCTCTGGCCGTCGCAACCTGGGGCGCTAAACAGCCGAAACCGGGCGATTGGACTTTCGGCTGGTCGGCCGTCGGCCTGATCGGCGCGACATCGCTGCTGGTCATCACGCTGATTTGGTTGGCGATCAAGTCTTATCAAGCCCGCCAGCGCCGCGAACGCCATTCGCCTTGGCGTCTGTTCAGCGATCTGTGCCGCACGCACCACGTCAGTCGCCGGCACCAGCACATTCTCAAGTGTCTCGCGGTTCAATATCAATTGGAGCAGCCAGCCATGCTCTTCATCGAGCCCAAGTGGTGGGAAGCCGAGCAACTTGGCCCCACTTGGTCCCCTCACCTCTCCGAACTCAACCGCCTCCGCCTCCGTCTTTTCTCTCGCCGCTAGTGCTGCATTCTGAATTCTGCATTCATCCTTCTGCATTCTGCACCCACGGACTCACCCAATTCCCCCACTGCTGCAAATAGCTCGCATAGGCAGGAATCGTCGTCGCCCGTTGACTCAAATACTCGTGTACCTCATCCACAAGCCGCTGCTCGTCTTCTAGTTTGAGGTTGCCCAGGACCACCATGCTGCGCAGAAAAGCAAAGTACGTGTCGAGCACATCGCAGCGGCAGTAGTCGTTGATCTCTGCGATTTTCCCCTCGTTCCACAAATCCTGCACCATGTAGCCTTGCACTTCCATCTTGCCCGGCTTCCCCAGCAGGTTCGCGACGAGGTTCAGCCCGCCGTTGAATCGCGACGCACCAAAATTCGTCAGCACGTCGTGCAAATCCAGGTGCGCCTCGGTGTTGTACCGATTTCGCGGCTGATCGTACGTTTTGCCCGACGTATTGAACCACGCCCCCGCGCTAATGCCGTAGCGAAACGCGGCCAGCTCCAAGAGCGGCAGGTCGAATGTGCGGCCGTTAAAGCTCACCAGCGTCGGCCGCTTATAGGCTTCCCAGCCGCGCCAAAAATTCTCGGTGATTACATGCGAGCGGAACTGCGGCTCATCGAGTGCCACAATGTCGATCAGGCTGAAGTCAGCCGCCACCTTCGCCACGACCACTGACACCGGAACCTGAAACGTGTACGGAATAAAATCCGTCTCGTATTTGGCGATCAATTCATCGCGATACCGCCGCACCGCATCCGCCGCCGATAGTCCCTGCCCGGGATAACGCAGCTTCGACACTAATGTCCCATCCGCCACGCTTTCAATGTCGAACACCAGGTAGCGGACAGGGGTTTTGGACATGGGTCGGTGAAGTGAGTAGGTGAGTGGTGAGTAATGAGCCAATGCAGTAGTGTAGTGATAAGCAATCCGAGCATGCCACCACTGCTCTTCATCCTTCAGCCTTCAGCCTTCCCTTGTCCCTCATTAACCACTCCCGCCTGCTCGGCCGCTTCCTCCGCTATGTCCAAATCGACACGACGGCCAGCGAAACCGCCAAAACGTATCCGAGCTCTCCCGGCCAGCTCACACTCGGCAAGCTCCTGGCCGATGAGCTGCGCGAAATGGGCCTCAAGGATGTCGAGCACGATAAAAACGGCCTCGTCTGGGCCACGGTGCCTGCCACGGCCAAGCCCGCCGGCGACCAGCCCCTGCCCGTCGTCGCTTTTAACGCTCACATCGATACCTCTCCCGAAACGACAGGCAAAAACGTCAAGCCGCACGTCATCCGCAACTATGCCGGCGGCGACATTGCCTTGACCGCCGACAAAACGAAGGTCATTCGCACCGCCGACAATCCCGAGCTGAGCAAACTGCACGGCAAAACGATCATCACCACGGACGGCACGACGCTGCTCGGTTCCGATGATAAATCCGGCCTCGCCGTGATCATGGAGCTCGCTCACACGCTGATCGAGCATCCGCAGCTTCCCCACGGTCCGGTCCGCATTTTGTTTACTTGCGACGAGGAAATCGGCCACGGCATCGACCATGTCGATCTGGCCAAACTCGGCGCGACGGCCTGTTACACGCTCGATGGTCAAGGTGCGGGCGAAATCGATACCGAAACATTTTCCGCGGACCTCGCGACCGTCACCCTGCGCGGCGTCAACATTCACCCCTCCATCGCCAAGGGTCGCATGCTCAACGCCATCCGCGTGGCTGCCGCCTACATCGACAGCCTGCCCAACGTCGGCCTGTCCCCCGAAACGACCGACGGCCGAGATGGCTTTTTGCACCCCTACACGGTCGAAGGCGGAGTCGGCGCGGTTACGCTCAAAGTTTTGCTCCGCGACTTTCAAACGGCAGAACTTGCTCCCAAGGCCGACATGCTGCGCAAGGCCGCCACCGAGGTTATGGCCGCCATTGCCGGCTGTCAGATCGATGTGCAAATTACCAAGCAATATCGCAACATGGCGGAAGGGCTCGGCAAAGAGCCGCGAGCGGTGGCCTATGCCCAGGAGGCCTACCGCCGGCTAAAACGCGAGTGCAAATTGACCACCATTCGCGGCGGCACCGACGGCTCGCAACTCACCGAGCACGGCCTACCCACCCCCAACCTCTCCACCGGCGAACACAACATTCATTCCCCGCTCGAATGGACCTGCCTCGAAGAGATGACCTCCGCCGTCGAACACCTCGTCGAGCTCGTGCAGGTTTGGGTGCAGGAAAAG
The DNA here is from genome assembly GCA_031394445.1 of Anatilimnocola sp. GTDB lineage: Bacteria > Planctomycetota > Planctomycetia > Pirellulales > Pirellulaceae > CAYLLN01. Next base: position 5,259 of record JANNTN010000248.1, on the reverse strand, counting down.
TAGGGTGCATAAGCGCAGCGCAATGCACCTGAGCCAGAGAGATGCAATCATGGCACGGACCGCCACCACAAAACTCAAGCCCAATAAAATCCTTCACGGCGATGCGCTTTCTGTCTTAGAAGGCTGGCCCGCCAACCTCGTCGATTGCCTGATTACCAGCCCGCCCTACTGGCAACAACGCGACTACCGTGGCGCGAGCACGCAAGTCGGCCGCGAACCGACGGCCGAAGCGTACGTCGAACGACTGACTGACATCTTTAGCCAATGTCGCCGCGTGATGAAGCCGACCGGTACGCTCTGGATCGTCATCGGCGATAAATACGACGACGGTGCGCAGCTCGGCCTCCCCTGGCGCGTCGCGTTGTCGCTCATCAACGACGGCTGGATACTCCGCTCCGACTGCATCTGGCACAAACCCAACGCGATGCCCTCATCCGCGAAATCGCGGCCCACGACCGACCACGAATACATCTTCTTCTTCACCAAATCGAAGAATTACCACTACGATGCCGATGCGATTCGCGAGCCGCATGTTACTTTCAGCGAAAACAGCCGCATGAAGGGGGGCCGCCGGCATTTTGGCGTTCGTAACGGCACGCCCGAAGCGGGAAAAAACGGCGGATCCACCAACCTGCACAATGGCCGCTGGGACCAGGCGTTTCATCCGCTGGGTCGCAACAAACGCACCGTCTGGTCGATTCCGCTTTCCAAATTTCGCGAAGCGCACTTCGCCGTTTTTCCCGAATCGCTCGTCGAAACCTGCATCCGCGCCGGCTCCCCTCCGGGCGGCCTCGTGCTCGATCCCTTTGTCGGTAGCGGCACCGTCCCCCTCGTCGCCCGCCGCCTCGGCCGCGATTATCTCGGCATCGACTGCGTCGCCGACTACTGCCGCATGGCCAGGAAGCGTCTCAAAGCCTCACCGTAGGGTGGGACCAGAGACGGGCACCGACGCGTAGCGTTGGTCGGCTCGCGCCGGCCCACCATCTCTCTAATGTTGCAAGCCGAAAGCCGTATCCAAAAACATCTGACATCGCGCGGGAACCAAATGATAAAAATTGTGCTTCCCGTCGCGCCGGCATTCGACCAGCCCTGCCTCGCGCAATAACGCCAGATGATGGCTCACCGCTGGCTGCGTCTGATGCAGCAGGCCCACAAACGTGCAAACATTCAATTCCGGCTTCTGCGTCAGATAGTGCAAGATTCGCAGCCGCGTTTCATCGGCCAGCAGCTTGAAGACAGTCACCAAATCGTGCGCCTTGGTTCCCTCCAGCGTTGCCAGGCCGCTGGCGTGGCCATTGCCGCAGGCCGGTGCCTTGGGCATCTCCACGGGCGTAATCGCCCCATGCTCCACCGGTGCGATCCCCGCATGGTCCACGGGCGTAATCGCCCCCGGTGGCTCCGCCGTAATCGCCCCATGTAGCCCAGACGGTATCGCCCCAGGAAGTCCCGCCGCAATCCCCGCGTGATTTAACATCGTTTCCATAGCTCTGCCCCTTCGCGATGAGATGAGGGCCGCGCGAACGACACGCCCAGTCGCGGCAAGAACGGGGGAGCCGAAAACGGCAACGGCAAATACACAAGCGCCAGCGTGCCTCGTTACAAGCACGCTCGCTTCGCGATTGCCAAATACTATTCCTGTCCAACCAGACGAAACCGCAGAACGCGGTCAAGTGAATACCGTCCAGTCAGACGCCTCCTCTGTTCTCGGCGGATATTCTAAACCTATCGCCAGCCAAAAGAGAACATTTTTTCCACTCCCCGCCAGATTTTTTTGCCTACTGACTCTTGCCACTCCCCCCTACTCCCACTCGATCGTCGCCGGCGGCTTGCTGCTGATGTCGTAGCAAACCCGGTTAACACCCTTCACTTCGTTGATAATCCGCGTGCTTATCCGCGCCAGCACTTCATACGGCAAATGCGACCAATCGGCCGTCATGAAATCGTCAGAATTCACACAGCGGAGGGCCACGGCGTTTTCATAAGTGCGGGCATCTCCCATCACACCCACGCTCTGCACCGGCAACAGCACGGCGAATGCCTGCGAAGTCTGCCGATAGAGATTCGCCGCCTTGATCTCCTCGATCATGATCGAATCAGCCTCGCGCAGCACATCCAGTCGCTCTTTCGTCACTTCCCCCAAGCACCGCACCGCTAGGCCCGGCCCGGGGAAAGGATGCCGCCACACCAAATCTTCCGGCAGGCCGAGTTCCAGCCCCAGCCGTCGCACTTCGTCTTTGAACAAATCGCGCAGCGGCTCGACGAGTTCAAAACCCAACTCCGCCGGCAACCCGCCGACATTGTGATGCAGCTTGATCGTCGCCGTCGGACCATCCGCCGCCGCACCGCTTTCGATCACATCGGGATACAGCGTTCCCTGCGCCAAAAACTTCGCGCCTTGAATCTTCTTCGCCTCTTCCTTGAAGCACTCGATGAACGCATGGCCGATCCGCCGCCGCTTCTCCTGCGGCTCCGTGATCCCCTGCAGCGTCTCCAAAAACCGCGACTCCCCCGCCACCACATGCAGGTCCGTTTTGAAATGTTTCGTGAACTCCGCGATCACTGCCGACTGCTCGTCTTTGCGAAGCAACCCGTTATCGACCAAGATGCACGACAGTTGCGGCCCAATCGCCTGATACAAGAGTGCCGCCGTCACCGCCGAATCGACTCCGCCAGACAATCCGCAAATCACCCGCTCGCCGCCAATCCGCTCCCGCATCTTCGCGATCGATTCCTTCGCGAAATCCCCCAGCTTCCAAGTGCCCGTGCAGCCGCAAACGGTTGTGAGGAAATTGTGCAGCATGTGGCTGCCCAGCGGCGTGTGCGTTACCTCCGGATGAAACTGCACGCCAAACACCGGCAGCGTTTTATGCTTCACCGCCGCGATCGGGCACGTCTTCGTCGCCGCCAGTGGAATAAAGTCGTCCGACACCCGGCTGACCTGATCGCCGTGGCTCATCCACACATCAAAATGATCCGGCACGCCCGCCAGCAAATCCGTCCCCAGCGTTACCTGACATCTTGCCCGACCATATTCCCGCGCCGGCGCGTTCTCAACCTTCCCTCCCAGCGTCTCACACGCGAGTTGCATCCCATAGCAAATGCCCAGTACCGGAATGCCCAGCTTAAAAATCGCCGGGTCGCACTTCGGTGCCCCCTTCTCATACACGCTCGACGGCCCGCCGCTCAAAATCAGCCCCCGCGGCGCATGCCGCCGAATCTGCTCCGGCGTAATATCGTGCCGCACGATCTCGCAATACACATTGTTCTCGCGCACCCGGCGAGAAATGAGCTGGGCATACTGAGCCCCAAAATCGAGCACCAGCACGCGCTCGCTGGCGATTGAACTAACGGCTGTCATAATCGCAATCCATTAACAGAAAACGCCGCGGCAAAAGGGCAAATCCCCGCGCCACGGCGAATCACAGATTGTATCGCGAAAAGCATGCTTTGAGCATAGCCCTTCAAGCCTCGTTGACAGCCAGAGTATCCGTTGTAATATAAATCAACCACCAGTACCTTGCCGCTAAGGCTGTCGAGACAGCATGTCGTCCATCCAGATTGTTTGGGATCTTTCTGACGACGCAGACGGTAATGTGCAGCATATCGCCGAGCATGGTGTGGAGACGTCCGAAGTGGAGCAAGTGCTTTTCAGTTCCGTCAGTAACACGACCGCGAGCAAATCGTCGGGCCACCGAATCACTTTTGGATTCACGGATACCGGCCGCCATTTGGCTGTTGTCTGGGAACATGTGGACGACGACCCGCTCACGCTGTATCCCATCACGGCGTACGACGCGCCAGAGCCCAAAAAAAGGCGGAGGTGATTCATGATCCGCAAACGAACTCGCAAATCGCCGCCACGCACGGCCGCCGAACTCGCCCGCCTACGAAAGCTGCGCGATCACTTCCAGACCAAGCGGCCCTCGCTGCCCGAATTGTTGGCAACCGGCGAATACACCGATCCGGTGCCTCAGGCCGAATATGTCATGATGTTGGAACTGGCGGGCGAGTTGAAGCGCGCTCGCCAAGACCGCAAGCTCTCGTTGGCCGATGTCGCCAAACGCAGCGGCATCGATAAAGCGGCACTTAGTCGCATTGAAAGCGGCCAAAATACCAACCCAACGGTAGCAACTTTGGAGACAATCGCCCGCTCCCTTGGGGCACGACTGCGTTTTCGGCTCGAAACAACCACGCGATAAGGAAATCGCACTTGCTCATCCTCCTCACCAACGACGACGGCATCTACGCCCCCGGCCTCCAAGCCCTCGAAGCCGAACTGCGCCGCCTGGGCGATGTCATCGTCGTCGCCCCCGCCACCGAGCAAAGCGGCGTTGGCCACTCCATCACCTTCCTCACGCCGCTCGTCGCGAAACAGGTTTATGACGGCGACCGCCTCCGCGGCTGGGCCGTCGAAGGCAGCCCGGCTGACAGCGTGAAGCTCGGCATCTTCGAGTTCTGCCCGCGCCGGCCCGACATCGTCGTTAGCGGGATCAACGGCGGCCTGAATGCCGGCATCAACGTGCTCTATTCCGGCACGGTCGCTGCTGCGATCGAAGGAGCCTTCTTCGGCATCACCAGCATCGCCTGTTCGCTCGAATACAACGAACACGCGAACTTTCGCCGCGCCGCCCAAATCTCCGCCGGGATCATCGAGCAAATCCTGCGGCAAAAAGGCCCCGAGCCACAGCTTTACAACCTCAACATTCCCACCATCGCCTGCCAAACACCCAGCAGCGTGAAGATCGTGCCCATGGGCGTCGCCCGCTACGGCGAGCAATTCATCAAACGCACCGACCCCCGCGGCCGCAACTATTTCTGGGCTACCAACGACCCGCCCCCCAAAGACGACGGCGAAGAAACCGATCTCACGGCAATTACCAAGGGCTTTATCACGCTCACGCCGCTACAATACAACATGACCAAGCACGCCGTCCTCGCCGAAATGACCAGCTCCTGGAAACTCGACGTCCCCACCTAACGTGGGGCGGGCGCTTCGTGGGGCAGGCATTCTGCCTGCCATACCAACCCGAAGCGTCAGTTTTGAAGTTGCGCTATTTTCATCGTACATCAACCGGCGGAGCGGAATTCTAGGGGTGTGGCGGCGTTGAGGAGGCGTTGGAGTTTGGCGATGCCGCCGGGGGTTTTTATGCGCTCCGAGAGATATTTTAGCTCCCGGCCTTCGCACTCCTGGCGGAACGCGGCGCACAGGCCGTGCAAACGTTGGGCGGCCCACCATGCACGTCGTTCCGCGCTCAAACG
>JANNTN010000211.1:0-10275 GCA_031394445.1 Anatilimnocola sp. | reverse complement strand
CCGCCCGCGACGTCCTCCGCTTCATGGCCGACTTCGTCATCAACCGCTCGATGTAGGCAGCATGGCCACGTGCGCTCACCCGGTCATTTCGCACCCTGCACCAGCGCCGCCACAAATCCCAACAAGTCTTCCTTCTCCCGGCAATGCGCGAGCACACCCGCATAGCCCTTCGCCCGCCGCGCGAGTTCCACCAGCGGCAACGCATTTCCCAGCGGCTGAATGCTACCCAGGCCAAACTTGACCGCCGCGGCCAGCGCTTCCTCATCGCGGCCCAGACGCGACAACAGATCGACGTACACCTCGATTGGCCCGTATCCGTGATGCTGCGGATCGAGCATCTCCGCTTTCATTTTGAAATGAGCAATCGCCTCTTCCACGTTCTCCCCCAGCAGCGCTTGAAAGTACAACGCGTGAGCCGGATACAAATTGGCAAACGGCTCATCCCCTTGATATTGAAACTGCTGGCTAAGCCGGCGGCCATAATCCGTCAAATCCAGCGCCAGCCGCAAATCGTCGGGCTCAGTTAACACGCGGGCAATTCGCACCGTCGCGGCCAGATGTGTGGTGTCGAGATGATACGAATTCTCTTGAAACAGCCAGTCCCGATCGTGAACCAAATCGCGCAGCACCATTTTCTCCCTCTCCCTCTGGGAGAGGGCCGGGGTGAGGGTAGGTTGGCTCCCCTCCTGCCGGGCAATATCCGTTTTCACGCTCGCCACGAGATCATCATGCACGCGCCTTAGCAGCGCTTTAGCCGCCGGTGCCTGCTCCGCCCGTGGCCGGCGTGCCAGCGATGAGTCATAGGTAGTGATCGCGTTGCACGTCCCAAATCGATCCAGCACCAGGCCATAGCCTCGGCCAATATCGATTCCTTCGTGCAGGCAAACGTCGATCAAATCTTCATAGTTCTCGTCCGTATCGACAATTTGGCCCAGCAGCTTCGCCGCTGCAACCTTGTCACCCACCGGCCGTAAATACATCCAGCCTTCTCGAATCTGCCCCTCAGCCAACAGCGCCGCACCGACCTCGCTGCACGCCGCGATCAACCCATCTTCCAGCTTCGTGCGTTTCTCATCCGCCAATCCTTCAGCACTCTCACCCGCCAACAGCGGCAATCCCAACCGCTGCCGCAATCGCATCTTGAGCACTTCAAACAGCTCATGATATTTTTTCTGCTCCCGCAACAACTTCGCCGTCTCATCCAACGCCGCCTCGGCACCCCGCGCGGTGAGTGTTGCTTGAAGCTGATCAAAACTTGCTGGCGATTGCGTCATAAATAGTTTGGCTCACGTTATTCCAACGCGGGCTTGCAAGATAGCCTCCATATCACGATTGGAATGCAGCACCGCAATAACAACGACCTCATCTCCCGCAACAGTAAAGAAAACCCGATAGGGGAAACGGCCGACAAGCTTGAATCGCAGTGGCACCTTGAATGTAACCGTTGATGAAAACAACGTCGGGCAAACGAAAGGATCATCCTGTATCCGGGTGAAAGTCGCATCAACGACGTCCACAAACACACCGCCAAGTCCCGGCTGTGTCTGATCCAGCCACACTGCCGCTTGCGCCACGTCGGTGTCAGCAATGCTCGTTGTACCCAGCCTCACGTTGCCCTGCTCCGAGCCAAAGCTTCGCGAGCTCGTCGAATGGTTTCGTCGCCGCTAAAAAAGGTTTCTTTCCCATCCTCAATTCGTTGCACGCGGCGAGATAGCTCGGTCACAAGCTCCTCCTCCGTGTCGTAAGCAACGGGCCCACCCGGCAAACTCTGCAAGAGTGTGTGTGCTATACCAGCACGCTCGTTAGGCGGCAAACCCATTGCCGATTCCAAGATTTCTGATGCCGTTATCACAGCTTACCTCCCAAAACTTGCCACTCTCCATTCAATCTTACTCAATCAATCCATCCCATTCCACTCACCACTCACAATCTGCAATCTCCAATCCTCACACCGTCTGATGCTCCGGATACTTCACCCGCCCGTGATAAACCGCCGTCAGGCTCTTCACCAGCGAGTCCTCGATCGTCTTCAACTCCGACAGCGTCAACCCGCATTCATCAAACTGCCCGTCAAGCAGCCTTTTCATCGCCAAATCATGGACCAGGCTCTCAATCCGCGCCGGCGTAGGGTCGATCAGCGCCCGGCTGGCGCTCTCCACCACGTCCGCCAGCATCAGCACTCCCGCTTCCCGAGTTTGCGGCTTGGGGCCGGGATAGCGAAATGTCGATTCATCCAAATCACCAGCGTCCGGATCATCCTTCAAGCGTTGCGCTTCCCGCCGATAAAAAAACTCGACCAGCGTCGTCCCGTGATGCTGCTCGATAAAGTCCAGAATCGACTGCGGCAGATGATGTTGCCGCGCCAGGTCCGCTCCGTCTTTAACATGAGCGATGATGACCAGCGTGCTCATTGCCGGTTGCAGCGATTCGTGCCGATTGCCGTCTAGCCCTTGATTTTCCACGAAGTACGACGGCTTCAGCATCTTCCCAATGTCGTGAAAATACGCCCCCACGCGCACCAACAGCCCATTGGCCCCAATCGCATCCGTCGCCGTCTCCGCGATCGACGCCACATTGATCGAGTGGTTGTAAGTGCCCGGTGCCCGCCGCACGAGTTCTTGCAACAGCGGATGCTGCACATCGCCCAGTTCCAGCAAGCTGATATCCGTATGCACGTCGAACAGCCGCTCTACGAACGGTAACAACCCCGTCATCACCACGCCGGCCAAGAGCGAGCAAATGCCCGACCACGCAGCGCCGGCCACCAGCGTCACCGGAAACCATTCTTGATAAGTGCCCAGATGCTCTTGAATCCAAGTGTTGAACCGCGTCGTTGGGCCAAACGTCTGGCCCACCAGCGTTCCCACCCCAATCGTCGTCAGCATCACCACCACGCCCGTAAACGCGCCCACGTAGATCAGCTTCGTCCGGCTGCGAATCCGCCGCAGCAGCAAAATCGCCGCCGCCACCGACGAAACCAAAATCACAAACGGTGCCAAGCCCTGGTCGAGTGCAAACGACAACACCAGCGCGACCGCCGCTGACAGCAGCAACGCCAATTCTTTCTCATAAGCAATCGCCGCGGTCATTCCAAAAATCATGAGCGGAATGATCTCCGCTCGAAAGCTGTCTTCTGAGAACAACCACCCCAGCGACACCGCCAAGACTACCGCGGAAAGCAACGTCACAAACTGCCGAAAATCCGTCAACAGCGCTGGCCGGCGATGATAGATGTAAAAACCGCAGAGAATTGCTAGAGCCAAATACATTCCCAACATCGCGAAGCTACGACTCAAAATTTCTCGCGCCCCAATTTTCGCCACCCACGCGTTGTATTCGCGTCGTAGCAATTCAATCTCCACAATGTCCAGCGGCTTGCCCGCCGGCGCTAGTTCCGCCACGCCAGCTTTGTAGTCCACCATCACCGGCTGCACCGCATTGATCGCCAGCGATTTCTCTTCCGCTGACGCAGTCAGATCGTGAAATAGCGTCTCCGGCAACCGGCTCTCCAGCCAAGTAAAGGCCAACTCCGCAACGGTCGCGGCGTTTTCCACCATGTTCCCGGGCATTTTCAGTTCCGCATCCAGCCGCAGCCGCAATTGGGGCTTCACCTTGTCGATCCGCACGTCATCGACGGCAACCTCGCGCATCTTGTGCCGGTCGTTGGTGGGATAAACCAAAATCTTGATCTGGCTCCCATCTTCCGGCTTATGCTTCAACTCTTTCAAGAGTCCATTTTCTTCCATGTGCAGCAGCGATCGCTTGATCGCCGAGTCAAACCGATTGGAGTCCATTCCGGCCGTGAAATACGTCCGCAACGCGTCGTATCGTTGACGCTCCGAGTCTTCTGGCCGGCTCATCAGCGGCGGCGAAAGCTCCTGCCAAATCCCTTTCAACTCGTCGTTGGCCTCAACCGCGTCAAACGATTCGGCCTGCACCAACCGGCCCACTTTGTTCGTTAGCTCTTGCCGCTTTTCTTCGAGCAGGCGGGGCTTGTTTTCATAAACGGCCTCCGTCGTCAGGCTCGCTTCTTGCTTTCGTTTGATCGTCTCGGCTTCGTCTTCGCGCTGAAAGTCAATCCGCGCCACAATCTTTCGCTGAGGCACGTCCCCCAAACGAAATGCAAACGGCGGAGTCCCCGCGCCGGTTACAAACAACAGAATCAACATGGTCGCCGCGAAGGACGCCAAGCGCACCAGCACTTCGGGACGCCGCGCCGTCTCCAAGCTCCGCGCCAGCAAATTCGGCGGCAAATTGAGCGCGCTTGAACGCGACGGGCGGTAACGACGAGGAGAGGCGTATGACATAGCAGGAAAACCTATTTGGACCGCTTCACTACCGCGCGTCCGTCGTCTTCATACGCCCGCACAATATCCTGCACCAACCGGTGTCGAACGATATCTGTCTTGTTCAATTGCACGATATTGATTCCCTCAATATCGCGCAGCCGCGCCAAGGCATCGATCAACCCGCTGGCGCTCGCCCGGGGCAAGTCAATTTGTGTCGTGTCGCCTGAAATCACGATCCTCGAGCCCTGACCCATCCGGGTCAAAAACATCTTCATCTGGCTCGTCGTCGTGTTCTGAGCCTCATCGAGAATGATGAACGATTCGTTCAGCGTCCGCCCGCGCATGTACGCCAGAGGCACCACTTCAATCACATCCTGCTCCATGTACCGCTTCATCAGGTCATAGTCGATCATCTCGCGCAGCGCATCGAGCAGCGGCCGCAAGTACGGATTGATCTTGGCGTGCAAATCGCCCGGCAAAAAACCCAGGCTCTCGCCCGCCTCCACCGCCGGCCGCACCAGCACGATCTTGCGGATTTGATGATGCTTCAGCGCCTCGACCGCTACCGCCACCGCCAGATACGTCTTTCCCGTACCAGCCGGCCCCACGGCAAATGTAATGTCGTGTTCGCGGATCGACTGGATGTATCGCGCCTGGCCGTTGGTGCGTGGGCTAATTCGTCGTGCAGCCTGCACATCGATCGCCCCGGTCGTTGGCCCGGTCACCTTGCCCGTGACCAACCCCAGCACGTCGGCCACATGTTCGCTGGTAATGGCACCAGCCGAATCTAGCTGAGTGCCAAGTTGCGACAGCGCCTCGCGGGCCCGTGCCACCGCCTCTTCACCACCCGTGAGGCGAATCTCGCCGTCCCGATGAGTGATCGATACTCCTAGCGCATCCCGAATCGTTCGCACATGCTGGTCGCGCGCGCCAAAGAGCGATAACGCTCGATGAGAATCGACCAGCGGAATTGTCACTTCTGTCATTTTCGCCGGCAGCCGAATCCACAAAGCTGCCGCACCTGGCCCAGTTTAAACCACCCTCTAAATATAACGGCTGATTAATGCCGCGCGCTGCCCAAACCCAACTTGTCGCCTTAAACTCCAGCCATTTATAGCCTTACGACCTATTTGACGCGATTTTCACGGCTCAGGTTCCCCCAACTATTTTCAAAATTCTCGCCCGGTTTTCATCCCCAATCGCAATCTACTAATTGGAGCGATTCTGCACCCCTCTGACCTTCCGCTAGGACCAATATGCCATCGCTAAACTAGCCGATGAACCCTAAACATTAGCGCAGCCCCTTTTACTCTAACTCCCTATCTCCATTTCACTTCCATCGAAAACCTCATCAAAAAAAGTCCCTTCCACCCACCCTCAACTCACCCTCAACCCACCCTCAACCCTCAACTTGTAGGCTCGCAATCCGTTTCTCAAAAAATAAGTTTGACTTCCCCTCCCGCCAGCGCCCACAATCGCAAATCCCTCCCGCTCGGCTCCCCATCCAAATGTCCCACCGCTCTCCCCTCCGCGGCACATTGAGTGTCGTCTGCTTCGCGCTCGTTTTAGCGTGCCTCGCCGGCTGCGGCCGCGACAACGCGCTCGATTCTCCCACTGCACACCGGATGAATGGCCTGGCCAACGCCTACCTCGACCATGTCGTCGGTGCCAATGGCTCGCCCAACGACGAAGTCGCATTGAAGAAGCACATGAAGGGCCTCCGCGGCTCCGTGCAATACGACTACAAGATTGATCCGAACAATATTGATGCATCATTCAAATCCGACCGCGACAACGAGCCGCTGGTCGTCATTTACGGAAAAGGCATCGGCAAGATCAGCGGTGAGTCGAAGAAGGTTATCGCTCACGAAAAAACGGGCAAGAACGGCAAGAAGCTCGTGGTTTTCGCGAGTACCAAGGTAGCCATCGTCAACGACTCAGAACTCGAACAATTGAAGACTGCCAAAGAGACAAATTAACTTGTTTTCATAATCCGGGCGTGAATGCCTTTTTTCAGGAGACGTTCTCCATGGGTCGCTCGTCGCTCTCCCGCCGTTTCGGCTTTACACTGGTCGAATTGCTCGTCGTCATCGCCATCATTGGCGTGCTTGTCGCGCTCCTCTTGCCGGCTGTGCAGTCCGCCCGCGAGGCCGCTCGCCGCTTGCAGTGCCAGAACAACCTCAAGCAGATGGCGCTCGCGGTGCATAACCACGAGAACTCCTTCAAAATATTTCCGTCACACGGCACTGGCGGAAATCCGAACTTCATTAATGGTACTCCTGCGGGGGCCAATAGTGATCCCGTTCAGCAGGCGGGCGCTCTCTACCAGATTCTCCCCTACATGGAACAACAATCGCTTTACACCACTACCGATTTCACCGCCTTCCGCTCGCAAACGGTTAAATTCTATTTCTGCCCCTCGCGCCGCAAACCAACCGCTCGGCTGTCCAGCAGCACGGGTTCGGCACTCAATGCCCTCAACGACTATGCGGCCCCTGCCTGGGGCGCGCCTGGTGGCGGAATCAACCAGCAATGCTGGGGCCTGCCGAACAACAACGTCTATGATGTGCGGCATGACAGTTGCCTGTTCGTCCGTGCCGTCAACGGCCAGGTCGGTCGCCCGGCCGACGTGACCGACGGACTCTCTTCCACCATGATGTTCGGCGAAAAATTCGTCGATGTTTCGCGCTACACGCCCCCCGCCTCTGACCTCGATCCAGCGGAACAAGGCGCGACGCCGCAATCGGGCTTCACCGACAACGGCTATTGGGGTGGCATCACGAGTTGGGGCACCACGCGTTGCAGCCAAGCGACACCCAAGAAAGACGCCCGCTATCCCGCCTCCCCCACCAACCTCGCTTGGTGGCAAATGTTTGGCGGCCCTCATCCCGGCGGCCTCAGCGTTGCCCTCGGCGACGGTTCCGTTCGCAGCGTCAGTTGGTCCGTCCCCGGTGCCGTCTTCCAGCTAATCGCCCGCAAAAACGACGGCCTCACCGTCGATGTGGACAGCTTCTAAAAACTTTTGACGACCAAGTGTGCCCTAAGAAATCGCCAACTCGGAGTGCGGTGAAGCAATAAGTTTGCCGCGCTTGCCGGGCGGATAGCCTCGTTTCGCCCGCGCCATTCGGCGACTAAGCTTTAGCAGCTTCGGTTCCCACGTGCGACGGTTCGTAGCGATTCCATGATCAGCTTTTTTGAGGCCATCACCAAGCGCCTGGCGGAAGCCTGGAAACCAGAAGAACCGACAGGTCGAGGTCAGAAGTATCGCTGCCAATGCGGCCGGCCCATTTTCTTCCAAAATAGCTTCTGTCTGGGGTGCAATTCGGTGCTCGGCTATGAGCCAGAGTTGGGCCAGGTCCGTGCCTTAGAACCCGGACCAGAGCCGAACATCTGGAAGCTGCATGGCCAGAAGGATGACGCGGCTTTATGGCGGCGATGCGGAAATTTTGATTCTCCAGCAGGCTGCAATTGGCTAGTGCCGGCCTGTGATGAAGAGCCACTCTGCCGTTCTTGCCGTCTCAATCACACCATTCCGACGTTGGAAGATGCGGATAACGGTCGTTGGTGGCGTCTGATCGAAAACGCCAAGCGGCGGCTAGTGGCACAACTCTTGAGCATGGGCCTCCCGGTAAAGTCAAAAGTCAGCGAAGACCCTGAAACCGGCGTGATGTTTGACTTTCTCCGCTCGCCAGAAAAAGGCCCGCGCGTGCTAACCGGCCATGCCAACGGCCTAATCACGCTCAACGTGGAAGAGGCGAACGACTCGAAGCGCGAGAAGATTCGCCATGAAATGCGCGAGCCCTATCGAACGCTGCTCGGGCATTTTCGCCACGAAATCGGCCACTATTATTGGGACCGTCTCGTGGCCGACACTCCCTGGCAAGAGAAATTCCGGGAAGTCTTTGGCGACGAGCGCGAAGACTATGCCGCGGCGCTCAAGCGCAACTACGAGCAAGGTCCACCGGCCGATTGGGCCGATCGGCACATCAGCTCCTATGCCTCGGTGCATCCCTGGGAAGACTGGGCTGAGTGCTGGGCCCACTATCTGCACATTGTGGACAGCCTCGACACCGCGCTCGGCTTCGGCCTGCGCGGCGAAGACGTGGAGGCCGCGGTCGAGCCGTTCTCCGTTAACGATCTCTACGACCCCACGGATCCAGACGCACAACGCGTCGTCTTGCTGGTGAACTCTTGGGTGCAACTGACGATGGTGCTCAACGAACTAGCACGTAGCATGGGCCAACAAGATTTCTATCCCTTCGTGATGTCCCGCCCCGTGCTGCGCAAGGTGCATTTCATTCAACTGGTCGTGAAAGAGTCCGGCGGGGGCTATTCCATTCTCTAGCCGCCCTACTTTTTCGCCCCTCCCGCCTGACTCGTCAACGTAAAATTGTGCGTGTTGGAACTTGGTTTGACTTCCGCCGTCAGTTCCGTGCGGTCATGATATTTCTTGGGCAACTTCTCTTTCGCAATCGGCGGCTGGCCATCTTCGCCGGGAATCTCGGTGCGAATGATGACCGTGTGCGTACCCAGCATCGCGCCCGGCACTCCGTCGAGGTAGATCAAAGAATACCTGCCGGCGCTGTCCGTCGTCGCTTGCGATGCGCGGCCGTTCGGAGGCTGAAACATGATGGTCGCTTCCGCCAACGGCTGACCATCCAGCGTAACCACTCCGCTCACGCGGCCCACATCCGGATGCTCCGGCTTTCCACTACACCCGGCAAGTAAGACCAAGCACGAAATCAGAAGCATGAAGCACGAAACAAATTCAAAACTCGAAGCTCGAATGCTCCAAACGGCATCTGTTTTGGTCATTGTAAATTTTAACATTCGTACTTGTTTCGGATTTCGTGCTTCGGATTTCGAATTTCAATGCCAGTGCGCCGCCGCTACGGTATCTGAGCCGGCTGCCCATCGTTGCGCGCCAAGAGCCGTTCGTAGGTGCTATCAACGCCGCTGGCATTGCTGGGGCCGTCGGTAACGTAGTCGATGTTTTGAGAAATGAAATGCACGGAACCATCGGCAAACACAAATCCCGCTCCGCCACCCGAGTGCAGACTGCTGAAGCTTTCGGCAAGTTGGTCGGCGTTGTTGGTCAGATGATTAATCGCAGCGCGGCCGGTCGCAAAAATATCATCCACGCAATTGCCTTGCTGTCCTTGAACGCAGCCGGCCCACGCGGCCGCCTGATGACGCAATTGCACGCCCCCGGCGACTCGAATCCAGGCGATCTCACCGATGGCAATCGTGTTGGATGTCCCGTCTTCGATTTGGCGGAATCCAATATCGCTCGGCGTTCCCCCTTCTCCGGGCGCATTCGAGCGCCAGAAAATTCCATCCGAGCCACTGATGCCGCAGCCGGCGTGCCCGCAGTTCCCCTTAAAGTTCGAGAGACCCCACGGCGCAAATCGCACCGTAAAGCCCACGCCCGTGCGTACCTTGGGTGCCCGGCCGTCGCTGGGGCAGCGATAAGTGGGAATGGGAGTGGACGCCAAACTCACGACTCTCTCCAGCAATTCCCCGCGTCCAATTCCCGCCTGTTCATACAAGGCGTTCTGCTCGATGTACGGCAGCAGAAAGGCCCCCCAGGCCCAACTTTCGGTGTCGTTGATGGTGTTGGCCGCCGTCGCCCCAGCCGCAAACTGCGGGTCCGCCTGGTTTTGAATGGCACCGGGCGGAAACCGCTTATGCGATTGTTCGTAGTTGTGCAGCGCCACTCCCATTTGCTTCAAGTTATTCTGACACTGCATCCGCCGGGCCGACTCGCGCGCTGTTTGCACCGCCGGCAGCAAGAGCGCCACCAACACGCCGATGATGGCAATGACCACGAGCAGTTCGACCAGCGTAAAACCGCGATAGAGAGAGTAGCGCCGCATAAACGCACCGCCATTGGAGAGAAGGAGAGGAAGCGAATACGAATCACACGGACGAATAGCTGTGGCCACAATCGACTACCGACCGTTTCGAACCAACTGCTGCACGGGGG
>JANNTN010000161.1:0-4331 GCA_031394445.1 Anatilimnocola sp. | reverse complement strand
CGTGAGCGAGTCGGTGCCCGCCGACGTGCCGTTGCAAGTGCTGGCATCCTTCGATCACCAGCCACCCGAAGATGTCACGCGGTGGACTATTTTCATGCCTTCGGACTCGGCGGGCGTACAGATTGACCCCCAGCACCGCGTCGCGCGGATTCTGCGCCGCGGCCAGCAGGTGCTCATCGCCCGATTCCTCGATCGAGTCGTCCCTCTGCAATGGATGGTCCCGCTCAACAGTGAACTGGTCGATCTCTCCAGCGTTCCGCGCATCAACTTCATCGACGAAGAAATCTTGACGACTCTCGCCAGCCTGCGTCTGCCCGTTTCTCCGCCGGCGGATGATGCGGCCTATCTCCGCAGGGTTTCGTTGGATCTCACTGGAAAACTACCCACGCCCGAAGTGGTCGATGCTTACCTCCGCGACCAGTCCGGCGGCAAGCGCGCCAAGCTCGTCGATTCACTCCTGGGAAGCGACGCGTTTTCCGATTATTGGACGTTGCGTTTTGCCCGATTGCTGCGCATTCATTCGCTGCCCAACGAGAAAGAGGGGATGCGGGCCTACACCGCCTGGCTTCGTGAACGAATCGTCGGGCAGACGCCGCTAGACCAGATGGCTCGCGAGCTGCTTACGTCAACCGGAGATGCGCACGTCGTCGGGCCGGCGAATTTCGGGCGGATGGTCGGGGATGCCCGCGCTCAGGCGGAGCTGGTCAGTCAATTCTTCATGGGCATGCAAATGGGCTGTGCCAACTGCCACAATCATCCCTTGGATCGCTGGACGCAAGACGATTACCACGGCCTGGCCGCCGTCTTCGCCCGGCTGGACCGCAGCCGGGAGGTTCGGCTCCTGGCGCGCGGCGCGGTGACAAACCTTCGCACCAACGAACCCGCGATCCCGCGGATTCCCGGCGACCGCTACCTGCCAGAGCATGGCGATCCGCGCCAGGCCATCGCCGATTGGTTGACCGCTGGCGACAACCGCTACTTTGCGCGGGCCACGGTCAACCGCTTGTGGCGCGCCATGTTCGGCCGCGGCCTGGTGGAGCCGACGGACGACCTCCGTCAAACCAATCCAGCAACGCACCCAGTGCTTCTCGATCGCCTGGCGGAGGACTTCGTGCAAAACGGATATAGCCTGCGCCACACCTTGCGGCTGATCGCCCAGAGCAGCACCTATGCCCGCAGCGACCGCACCGTGCCGGGAAATGCGGCGGATGACCGCTACTACTCGCACGCCCTCCGCCGCCCCCTCGAACCGGAAGTGCTCGCCGATGCGATTGCGGACGTTACGGGCGTGGCCGACGTGTACGAAGGTCGGCCGCCTGGCACGCGCGCTATTTCGCTCGTCGATCCACTCAGTCCGGCTGTATCGCTCGACATTCTTGGACGCTGTTCGCGAGTCAGTGGCTGCGACGAAAACGGTCAAAGCGGCGGTGGACTCCCGGCACAACTGCACCTGCTGAACGGGGAAATCGTCAATCGCAAGCTGGCCGATGAAACAAGTCGCCTACAACTAAGGATCAGGGAAGGGGCAACGAACGATCAGATTATCGACGAGCTCTACGTGCGAGCGTTTACCCGACACGCCAGCGGCGAAGAGTTGGATCGTTGGCGCAGCCGCCTGCAGACTGACAACCAGGAGGAGCGGAAGCACCGACTGGAGGATTTTGCCTGGAGCTTGCTCAATAGCCGAGACTTCCTGGAAAACCATTGAGAGAGGAAGTGAGTCATGGATTGCTTTCCGAGGAGAAGTTGTGACGGCGTCACGCGTCGCGATATGCTGCGCTTGGGCGGCCTGTCGGCGCTGGGCCTGGGGCTGCCTGAATTCTTCCGGCGGCAAACTGCTGCGGTCGAGCGGACGGTTCCGCGTGCCAAATCATGCATCCTGCTTTGGCTGGACGGCGGTCCGAGTCATCTGGAAACATTTGACCTCAAACCCGATGCTCCGGCCGAAGTTCGCGGTCCGTTTCAGCCGATCGAGACGAAGGTCCCTGGCATCCAGATCAGCGAGCTGTTGCCGCTCACGGCGCAGATTTGCGACAAGCTGGCGATCGTGCGATCCGTGACGTCGCCGCTCGGCGAACATGGGCTTGCCAATCGCTATCTGCTCACCGGCTACAAACCATCTCCGGCGCTTGAATACCCTAGCTTTGGTTCGGTAACGGCGAGATTGCAAACAAAGCAATCCGTGCTGCCCCCCTATGTGGCCATTCCCGAGGTTCGCTATGCCGGCGCGGGGTTTCTCGGTGCCGAGCACGAGCCGTTCGTCACGGGCGGCGATCCGTCGAAGGCTGATTTCCGCGTTCGGGATCTCGATTTCTTTCCCGGCATCGACGCGTCGCGACTTCGTCGCCGCCGCGAGTACCTGGCCGAGTTCGATGGCGTGCAAGCGGCAGTCGAAGCAGGACAGAACCCGGTGGATTCGGAGTTTGAACGAGCCTATCGACTCGTCACATCGCCTGATGCCAAGCGCGCGTTCGACCTGACAGCCGAGACGGCCAACATGCGCTCCCGCTATGGGCCGCGAACCTTTGGCCAAAGTTGCTTGCTCGCTCGCAGACTGGTGGAACGCAACGTGCCGTTCGTGACGGTGCAGTACACGGGTTGGGACACGCACGAAGGTCTCGTCCTACGTCTGCGCGATGGCTACAGCGGGGCAAAAGTCGGCGTGGGATTGGTTCCCACGTTCGACCTCGCTTTTTCGGCGCTCGTCGGCGATCTGGCGGAGCGTGGCCTGCTCGACGAAACCCTCGTGATCGCGATGGGTGAATTTGGCCGCACGCCAAAGCTGAACTCTCGCGGCGGCCGCGATCATTGGCCGCGCGTCTTCAGTGTCGTCTTGGCCGGAGGCGGCATCCGCGGCGGTCAAGTGATCGGCTCCAGTGACCGGGTTGGCGAAAGCCCGCACGAAAAACCCGTAACACCCGCCGATCTGGCCCACACGATCTACACCTTGCTGGGCGTCGATCCCCAGCAGGAACTGCACACCCGGGATGGCCGGCCGGT
The DNA here is from genome assembly GCA_031394445.1 of Anatilimnocola sp. Classification (GTDB taxonomy): domain Bacteria; phylum Planctomycetota; class Planctomycetia; order Pirellulales; family Pirellulaceae; genus CAYLLN01. Next base: position 1,331 of record JANNTN010000161.1, on the reverse strand, counting down.
GCAACTGAACCAGGGTGGCAGCATGATTCGGGAGCTCGTGTGATCGCTAGGAGCCGTCGTCGCGTGATCCGTTCGCTGCCTTGCCGTGAGTTCGTGCTGCTCGTCGGCATCTTTGCCGTGGCTTGTACAGCCTCCTCAGCCGCTCCGCCCATCACCGCGGCTGTCCTCACGCCGGATGGCCGGCAAGTTGTGCTGGGTTCGCAGCGAGGAATGGAAGTTCGGTCGTGGCCCGACCTGAAGCCAATGAAAATGTTGGCCACCGAACTGGATCACGTCCATGACTTGTCGTTTTCTCCCGATGGCAAGTGGCTGCTGGTCGCCGGTGGTTCCCCGGCCGAGGCGGGAAGCGTGGAACTGCGAAGCTGGCCGGATGCGAGGCTGATTCAGCACATCAAGGAACACGCGGATCTTGTTTACCGTGTGGCGTGGTCGCCAGATGGCACCCGGTGGGCCGCGGCGGGTGCCGATGGAATCTGCAATGTTGTGGCGACTGACACGGGCCAGCCGACGGTTCGTTATGAGGGCCATTCACGGGCGGTTTTAACGATCGCTTGGTTGCCCGATGCACAGACCATTGTTTCTGCAGGCGCTGACCAAACAATACGAGTCTGGAACGGCACGACCGGAGAGCATCTGCGCACGCTCGACAATCATATCGGCACCGTGAACGAGGTCGCCGTGCGGCCCCAATCGCCCGCGGGTGCTGCCCCAACCGTCGCCTCAATCAGCGAGGACCGAACCGTCCGGTTGTGGCAACCGAGCATTGGTCGTCTCCTGCGCTTCGCGCGGCTCAAATCGCCGCCCCGGACCCTCGTTTGGTCGCCAGACGGCGATCGTTTGGTAATCGGTTGCAACGATGGCCACGTGTGCATCGTCAATGCCAGCACGGCCGAGATCATTTCCGATGTCCCCGCACTTTCGGGACGCATCCATGCACTTCTCATCGATCCCCGACAAAGCCGGATTCTCTATGCAGGCGACTCGGAGCCCAGCAGCGCGATGTGGTGAGCGTCGCGGAATGGTTTGTCGGGGACGCGATTCGGCACCACGATCAGTCCGTCGTCAACAAGCGCGGTCTCGTGGTCCCTCTATCGAAAAGCCCGTCAAAGCGTCGGGTTTCCGAGACCGATCAGAAAACCACCCTTTGAGTAAGCGTCCGTCGGATCGCGTGTTGTCACGCCATCTAAATTGAGTGCGTCAGCCTGGCACTCATGTGGAGACACGCGATGGGACGACCACCCAGCGACTTGGACGATTATTTGGAATGGCAGCAGCGGCTGGAGAACCAGAAGGCAAGTGGCCTGAGCCTTGACGACTTCTGCCTGCAAGAA
>JANNTN010000148.1:0-3273 GCA_031394445.1 Anatilimnocola sp. | reverse complement strand
AAGCGGAAGCTGTTGAGGTTTTTGATTTCGACGATCGGCGTGGCGATTTTTCCCTGCGGCGTCTGGATGTGCAGATTGACGTTGGCATCGACGCGGAGCGAACCTTCCTGCATGTTGCAGTCGGAGACGCCGATGTACGTGAGGAGCAGCTTCAGCTCGGTCAGGTAGGCCCGGGTCTCTTCCTGGCTGCGGATATCGGGGGCAGAAACGATTTCGAGGAGGGGCGTACCGGTGCGGTTCAGATCGATGCGAGTGTCGGCTTTGCCCGCGGCTTCGTCGTGCAGGCTTTTGCCGGCGTCTTCTTCCAGATGCGCGCGAATGATGCCGACTTTCTTCGGCTGAAAGCGGCCTTTGGGATCGTGAATTTCGAGCCAGCCTTTTTGCGACATCGGCAGGTCAAATTGGCTGATCTGATAGCCCTTGGGCAAGTCGGGATAGTAGTACTGCTTGCGGTCCCACTTCGTGAATTCGGGAATTTCACAATTGAGGGCCAGCGCTGCCTGGAGCGACAGCTCAAAGGCGCGGCGGTTCATCATGGGCAGGCTGCCGGGCGAACCGGTGCAGACGGGGCACGTCTGCGTGTTCGGCGACGCGCCGAACTTCGTGCTGCAGCCGCAGAAGAGCTTCGTCTCGGTAAGGAGTTGGACATGCGTTTCGAGACCGACGATGAGGTCGTAGGGTAGGTCGGGCATGAATGTTTACCTAGGACAGCGAGGGTCGCTTCGTGTGCCAATCGGTCGCGTTTTGATACATGGCCGCGGCCTGCAGCAGCCGCTCTTCGTCGAAGGGGCGGCATTGCATTTGGAGGCCGATGGGGAGTCCGGATCTGGTGAAGCCGCAGGGAAGGCTGATGCCGCCGATGCCGGCGAGGTTGGTGGTGACGGTGTAGAGATCTTCCAGGTACATCGAAAGCGGGTCGTCGGTTTTTTCGCCGAGCTTGAAAGCGGGCGAAGGTGTGGTGGGGCCGACGACGAAATCGACTTCGGCGAAAGCCTGGTCGTAATCGCCGCGGATAAGGCGGCGGACTTTGAGGGCTTTGAGGTAGTAGGCGTCGTAGTAGCCGGCACTGAGCGTGTAGGTGCCGAGCATGATGCGGCGTTTCACTTCGGGGCCAAAGCCTTCGGCTCGCGTCTGGCGATAGAGGCGAATCAGCGGCGTATCGAGGTCGGAGAGCTTCTTTTGGTTCTTCTCTGCTTCGTAGCGTTTTTGCTCGTCGGCCAACTCGGCGAGCATCGTCTTTTCGTCGGTACGATAGCCGTAGTGGACGCCATCGTAACGGGCGAGGTTACTGGAGGCCTCGCTGGGGGCAATGATGTAGTAAGTGGCGATGCCGTATTTGGTGTTGGGCATCGAAACTTCTTTGACGGTTGCGCCGAGCGATTCGTAGGTTTTGATCGCATCACGGACGGCGGCTTCGATTTCGGGGTTGAGGCCGGCGGCAAAATACTCGCGGGCGATACCGAGGCGCAGCCCCAGGAGGGGCTGGCTAAGCGATTTGGTGTATTCGGGGACGGGTAGGTTGGCACTTGTGGAATCGAGCGGATCGTGGCCAGCGAGAACTTCGAGGAGCAAGGCGCAGTCGGCGGCGGAATGGCCGAGCGGACCGATTTGATCGAGGGAGCTGGCGAAGGCGACGAGGCCATAACGGCTGACGCGGCCGTAGGTCGGCTTAAGGCCGGTTACACCACAGAACGCGGCTGGTTGACGGATGGAGCCGCCGGTGTCGGTACCGATGGAGAGCGGGGCCATTCCTGCGGCAAGACAGGCAGCCGCACCACCGCTGGAGCCGCCAGGAACGCGGCTAGTGTCCCAAGGATTGGTCGTTTTGAAGTACGCGCTGTTTTCGGTCGAGCCGCCCATCGCGAACTCGTCCATGTTCGTCTTGCCAATGAGCACTGCGTCAGCCGCTTTAAGATTTTTGACGACAGTGGCGTCGTAGGGCGGGACGAAGTTTTGCAGGATCTTGCTGGCGCAGGTGGTTTTGACGCCCTGGGTGCAGATCACGTCTTTGATGGCGACGGGGAGGCCGGCGAGCTTGCCGACGGGCTTACCCGCGGTACGGCGATCATCGATTTCTTTGGCGCGGGCGAGAGCGGCGTCGGGATCGACGAGCAGAAAGGCTTTGACCTTGCCGTCGTGCTTCTGGATTTGGTCGAGATAGGTCCGGGTGAGCTCGACGGAGGAGACTTTACGAGACTCCAGATCGGTAAGGAGTTCGCTGGCGGAACGGGCGGTCAAAGCCATGACTTTCCCTGATGTTTCAAAATGCCGAATGACGAAGCACGAATGACTAATGAAGAGCTTCGGCGTCCGTCATTCATTCCCCTAGGACCGCCGGCACGCGGTAGCACTCGCTATCTCGCTTGGGTGCATTCGAGAGAGCCGCATCACGGGGCAGGCTGGCGGCAATGACGTCGTCACGAAAAACGTTGTGCATGTCGAGGGCATGAGCCATCGGTTGCACAGAGTCGGTTTTCACTTCGTTGAGCTGTTCGACATAGCCGACGACGCGACCGAGTTGGGTCGTCATCGTGTCAAGCTCGGCTTCGGAGAGAAGCAGCCGGCCAAGCAGCGAAACTTTTTCGACATCGGCACGAGATAGCGACATAATGGGAAAGCTTCGAGCAGTTACTTGCCCGGCTTATTGGGTGGGGCCTTAGTGGCAGTTGGCGGGGTGCTGGCGGCGGCGGCCTTGGCTGGGGCCGCTGCGGCTTTAGCCGGAGCTTTGACCGCTGCCTTGGGCTGCTGGCCCTTTTGTACCGAGACCGGCAGCTTAAAAGGAGCTTGTTGAATCGCCTTGCGGACAACGCCCTTCTTGATGCAGCGGGTGCAAACGCGGGCATAGCGCGTGGTGCCCGTGGGAGTCGTGATTTTCACACGCTGCAAATTTGGCTTAAACTCGCGCCGGGTGATGCCTGTCACCTTCGTGCCGACACCGCCGAGGTATTTGGCCTTACCGCGAGTCTCGATCTGATTGCCCATCGCGGGCTTCTTATCACAATATTCGCACTGAGCCATCGCTCGCTCTTCCTTACGCCGACAGGACTTACGTCGGCTAAACCAGTCATGCTTCAATCTTGGGAATTCACTAGTATATCAGTGCTGGAAGGGGTGACAACGCGGGGCCACCCTGGGTAGGGACGTTTTAAGTGGCTGCATCGACCTTGTTCGCCGCATTGCGACCGGTCTATAGTTTCAGGAATGGGAAATCGCCCCCAATTGCACGTTCAGATGTCGCCGGAGGAGCCGTCCGAAAGCCTTGGGCTGGACGGG
>JANNTN010000118.1:0-8275 GCA_031394445.1 Anatilimnocola sp. | reverse complement strand
AATCGCCACTTTTTCTGAATCCTGAAACTTCCGCCGCGCTGACTTTGACATAAAAACCTCCGCTTGGGTCAAAATAACCCAACACCGGCGGCTGTCCAGATTCGACTGGAGCAAAACACTTTTTGCTCATCGTTGTTGATATGGGACGATTGGTATTTATGGTTTCATGCCCGATAATCCATTCTACCTGCGCAGCCGACTCTCAAAAGCCACAAGAGCTCGGCAACTAGGCGAACGCCTCTTTTTGCTGCTAGCCGCAATAAACGCAGACGGGATTTTGGCAGACAGGACGACATCTTTGCTGAAAATCAGAAGCGATTTTATATTGCAATTGGTTGAGAGATAGCCATTGAGATGGCCGGGACCCTGTAATTTCTTATGTGTCAGTCCATCAGGGAATGTTATTTGCTGATGTTTTGGGGGAGGCGGTTCTCGAAGAGGATGGCGAAGTGGTTGAGGGCTTGTTTCCAGTGGTGGATGGGCCGGGTCCACTTGCGTGAGGCTTCGCGAATGGCCATGTACACGAGCTTCAGGGCGGAATCCTCGTTGGGATAGATCTTGCGGTTCCGCGTGAACTTACGAATCACGCTGTTAACCGACTCAATCGCGTTGGTGGTGTAGATCACTTTGCGGATCGCGGGCGGGAAATCAAACATGGGAATGATGTCCTGCCACTTGGCCCGCCACATCTTGATAATCGTCGGATACTTCGCGCCCCAGGCTTGATCAAAAGCCTCCAGCTCTTGCTCGGCTTCCAGCACCGTCGCCGCTTGATAAACCTTCTTCAAATCGCGAACCACGGCTGGGCTATCCTCGCTGCTCACGTACTTCAGCGCCGCTCGCACCAAATGCACCAGGCACAATTGCACCTTCGCCTGGGGATAAGCCGCATGCAACGCTTCCGCAAAGCCCGACAGCCCGTCGATGCAGACCACGAAGATGTCGCGCAGTCCCCGATTCTGCAAATCGGTCAGGCACGAGAGCCAGAACTTGGCCCCTTCGCTGATGTTCAGCCACAAGCCCAGCAGTTCTTTGTGGCCCTCCAAATTCACGCCTATTCCCACGTAAGCTGTGTGTTCCGACACCCGACCATTCGCGCCGCGCACGTGCAGCACGATCCCATCGAAATACACGATGGGCCAAACCGGTGCCAGCGGCCGCGCGCGCCAGGCCACGGCTTCCGCGTCGAGATCGGCCGTGATCTCCGAGACCAGCGTGGGGGACACCTCCACGCCGTACAACTCCTGCACAACCTCTTGAATGTCGCGGGTCGTCATCCCTTTGGCGTACATGGACGATCGTCGCCAGGCTCAACGGCCGCCCGATGCGACCCTTTCAGGGTCGAAGAGTGGTTTGGGATCGGTAACCGGTGGTGCGCTGCGCGACCACCGGCTAATTGCTGAGATCCCCGCCTGGATGAGTGAGGTCGTCTATCGCGCTGAGTGAAGAGTGGTGGCACCGTGGGGGAAGGAGTGGAGGAGTTGGATTTCAGGGGTGGTGAGGGGGCGGTTGAAGAGAGTGAGGTCGTCGAGTTGGCCGACGTAGGAGGCACCGAGGATGAGGAGGACGCGGGAGGGATCCCAGCCGAAGGTAAGATCCCACTTTTCGATGGAGCCTTGAAGCTGGCCGTTGAGATAGAGGCGGCCGGCTTGGGGCTTGGTTTTGTCGTTGACGTTTTCGAGCGTGAAGACGGCGTGGGTCCAGGCGTCGCGCGAGAAGGGGGCACGCTCGACCTGGACCATGGGCCGCTTGGCGAAGGGGATTTGGTCCCATTGGACGTTGTCGGGATTCCAGATGGGGAAGAGGGGGCGAATGGCGTAGCGGAAGTAGCGCGGGGTTTCGTCCTTGGACCATTCGAGGAAGATGAAGCCCTTTTTGCCGTCATCGCCGACGATCTGCACGGGGTCGCAATAGCCGGGCTCGAGGTCTTTGTCGGGGTCGAGGCGGAGCCAGACAGAAACAGTGGTGCTCCAGTTTTTGTCGTTGTAGCCGATCACGCCGGAGTCTTTGTAAGCCGGGCGGAAGTTGTTTTTCTTGGTGAAGTGGAGCCCGCCGTTAAAGCGGCCGGCGTCCCGGGCGAGGCGGACTTCTGTGGTGGGGGCGGCTTTGGTCAACTCCTTGCCCTGCACGATGTAGCAGGATTTGTCGCCGCGGGAGAAGTCGGCGTCGAGGGAGTTGTCGAAGGAGGCGTGGAAGGTGAGGGCTTGGGCGAGGGCGGCTTGCGAGGCGGGTTCGTCGGCGTTTGTGCTCGAGGAAATGGCGATGGAGGCAACGGTGAGAAGGGCGAGCGGGAAGTGGTGGGTGCAGCGGTTCATGGTGATTTGATTAGGCAGGAGGTTGGTGTCGGCGTTTGTGTACGGTAACCGGTGGTGCGGTGCGCGGCCACCGGCAAATGGCTGAGATGCCTGCGTGAGCAAAGCTGACCATTTTGCTTTGCCCAGGCGTTTAGGCCAGGCGCGAGTAGTTAGATAGCCGTGTGGACGCGGCGGAGAAGCGGGAGGCGCGAAGTAGTCGCTAGAACAGTTCTTTAATGACTTCGCCACCCTCAACCAGCTTCAGCGGCTGATCTTGATCGGTGAAATACTCGCTCCGCGGGTCCATACCGAGGATTTGGCAGAAGGTGCAGAACAAATCGGGCACGCTAATGGGGCGATCGACTACTTTGACATTGTCTTTGTCCGTCGCGCCAATCGCCTGCCCCATCTTCACGCCGCCGCCCGACATGCCGACGAGCCAGCCTTCGCTGTAGTGATTGCGGCCTCCGGCTTCGTCTTCGTATTTTGGCGTGCGGCAGAATTCGCCCATCCACACAACGAGCGTGTTTTCCAGCATGCCGCGATCGGCCAAATCCGTCAGCAGCGTGGCATAGCCGCTGTCGGTTTCGCCCGCCAGGATTGGATTTTCCTTGAAACCCCGCTTGTGCGTGTCCCAGCCCTGATCGTTGTTCGTGCCGCCGTTGATGACTTCGATGAAGCTGACGCCGGTTTCGACCAAGCGGCGGGCGAGCAGGCAGCCCTGGCCAAACGCGTTGCGGCCGTAAGCATCGCGGAGCTTCTCGGGCTCTTTGTCGAGATTAAACGCATCCAAGAGCGGGCTCAGCACGAAGCGGCTGGTCCGGTCGTAAATTTCGCGCTGCTCGATTGCCGCTTTTCGCGAGCCGCGAGCGGCAAATTGCTCGTCGAACTTTGCCGCCAAAGCCAACCGCCGCTGCAACACATCCGCCGACACCGAAGGATGCACGTCCTCGGGCAGCTTTCCCGGTTCATCGATCTTGAACGACTCGTAGCGCGGCCCCAGCACGCCGCTATTGATGTCGCGAGTCTTAATCCTCGGCTTGCCAATCCGCACGAACGCCGGCAGGTCGAAACCCGGATCCCACCGATCGCGAGCAACCACCGAGCCCCACGTCGGATAGGCGATCGTCGGTTTGATCGGATAGCCCGAGCGGACCAGCTTGATCGCCCGAAAGTGATCCTTCTCATCGCTGACCATCGAGCGGATCAGCGCGATCTTGTCGAACACTTTCGCCGTATGCGGCCAATGCTCGGCGATATCGATCCCCGGCACATTAGTATGAATCGCCTGCGAAGGGCCCTGATATTCCGACCCCGGCTTCGGGTTGAACGTGTCGTATTGGCTCGGCCCGCCATCCATCCATAGCAAAATCATCCGCTTGCCGCTCTTCTGCAGTTCCTTCGCGCGTGCCAGCAACATGTCCCGCCACGACAGTGTCATCGTCCCCGCGCCCGCCGCAACGCCCAGCGATTTCAAAAAACCGCGACGACCGGTAAGGCCATCACCATTCGTGGTTGCAGAAATAAACGAGCGAAGCATGGAGAGGTACCTCAACTAATTCCGATCAGCGCCGCTTATTTCGGACGCATCTGGCTTATGGCAAATTACCGCCGCGACAAAAACTCCGCCGAGTTAATCATTCCCCACAGCACGTCCTCAAAGCCGGCGTGGCGATTTCCAAGCGATTTCACGTGCTCTTGGGCCAGCGAAATCTCTTGCGTTGTCGGCTTGCGGGCGAGGACTTTGCCGTAGAGCTTGGCAATCGCCGCCTCGTCGTTCTTTTCCTCGATCAGCAGCTTAGCCAGCATCGTGCCGCTGGCGGGATTAGCGTTCACCTGGGCCTGGACTTGCTTGTTGTTCATCAACAGCATGGCTTGCTGCATCGTGCGGGCGACATTCGCTTGCTCGGCGGAGGGGTCGAAGCCAAAAGCGTCGTTCACCAGGTCTCGCGTGCTTTTGGGGGGCGGCGGAAAGCGAAATTCACCGCTGGTCGCTGCTTGCTCCGCAATCACATTGGGAATCTCAATCGCAGCTTCTAGCGAATCAAATACTTCGTCACCCCGCAGTCGCCCGGCGGGAATCGCCGCGAACGGCTGGCTCGTGCTTTTCTCCGCATCGTGAATTTCGCGCTGATAGCTGTGGCTCAGCGCGACAACGCGAAACACATCCTTCACGTTGAACTCACTGGCGATGAAATGATCGGCTAAAGCCGAGTGAATCTCAGGCAATACGCGGTCTCCTAGTTCGCCAATCTCATCGACCGGCTCACAGAAGCCGCGGCCCATCATGCGGGCCCAGACGCGATTAACAAACGCCTTGGCAAACCACGGGTTCTCTGCCCCCACAATCCATTCGGCGAGTTCGGCCCGTCGCGCCACATCGCTCCGGCCCAGTTCGACCTCCCGCTCGGAAAACGCCATCGGCTTCATGTCCTCCTTGCGGCCTTCCATCTTGTGTTCGCCGGTCGCTTTGCTGGAAACGACGATCTGACTCGAATCATTCCACGGCAGCTTCGCGTTTACCCGCACAAAAAACGCCGCCACATGATGAAATGTCTCTTGCGGCATCTCCACAAACTTGTGGTCGTGGCACTCGGCACACTGAATCTGCGTCGAAAGAAAAACTCGCGTTGTCTCGGAAGCCAGCCGCGACTTATCACCCTGATGGAAACCGACGTACGTCGCCGCCGGATTGTCGGCAATTTTGCCAATCGCCGTCACGATGTTGTAAGTCGTTTCGTCCCAGCCTTTGCCCCCATTCAACTGCTCTGCCAGCCAGCCCTTGAACGGCGAGTAATTCAAAAACGTCAACTCCGGCCCCGGCGTCCGATAGCTGATCACATCGCTCCAATAATTCGCCCAATTGACGCCAAAATCTTTATCCGCCAGCAGCCTTTCGACCGCCTGCACTCGCTTATCTGCCGCGGTGTCGGCCAAAAACTGGCTCATCTCGTCCATCGTCGGCTGCCGACCAATGAGGTCGAGCGTCAAGCGGCGAATGAACGCCTCATCGTCGATCAGCCTCGCCCGCTGAATGCCGCCAACGTGCTTCTCCATCAACTGATCGATCTGTTGGCTCGTAATGCTCTCGCGCGGCTTGGCCGGCGCTTTGCGAGCAAACACGGGTGCGGCCTCTTGCGGTGCCGGCTCAGCCTTCTTTTTCGCTTCCTTGACGGCCGGTTTGTTCGGATCGGCCTTGGCCGTCAGCGTAGCCAGCAGCTTCGGCGAATTCTTCTCGAACTCGTCCTTGTAGGCGACGAATTCTTCCGGCGTCAGCACCTGAATCGCATCGGCAACCACGACACCCTTTTTGTTTCCTTCGGCCGAGACCGTGAACTTCACCTGCCCGGCCTCGAACGCAAATTCCCCCAGCGGCTGAAAGCAAAACGGCCCCTTCGGCCGCTCCTGTTGATTCACAGTAATCATCTGCACGCCGTTGGCCGTCGGAATCTCATACACGGCCGCCTCGGTGCGGTTTGGCCCCGGCGTGTACGAAGCCAATATCTGATACGTCCCGGCTTCTTTGATATCCACCAAAAAATCGACGTACTGCCCCGCGCCGCCGGCACTATAGATATAGTTCTCGCCGACGAATGGCCGAGTGTGCCGCGAAGGGGACCACGTGCCCACCTGCTTGGCTGACGTCTCATCGACGACGATTCCCGGCAGGCGGGTCGGCTCGATTCCAGGGTCTTGTGCCAAGGCCGGAGTCGAGAGGGACGCAGTCGAGAGGGCCGAAACGACCAACATCGCAAAGCAACACGCGCGAGCAGAGATAGGCATAGCTTCCGCCAGGCAGGGAAAGGAAATTGCGGAAAACCCAAGGCAGGTATGAGTTTAGTGCGTTTCGAAATGCCTGTCAAAGCGCATCTACCGCACTTGCCCCAGGTGCTCTATGGCGTGGATTTTCGTGATTGTGTAGCTGTGGACGTTCGTCTTAAGAAAATCAAAAAAAGAGCTCAGTGGGGATCCGAACCAAAACGACCAAGACTTCTTCGACTGCTTCGCAAATGAAGTCGGCATTGAACCGAGGGAGCTAGACAGGCTTTTTTCTGGTTTAACGACTATTTTATCAAGGCAATTCGGCATTAGCTGAAAATCGGATAGTCGGAGCCGATGCCAACATTTCTGCGCTATTGGCGATAGAGGGCAGACCGCGACCAATGGTTGCGGCTTTGAGTTGACGGACAGGCCAGAGGCCTATCCTACGTTACATCGCCACGGTGACTGTTTTGTTTTCGGTGTAGGCTTTGAGCCCTTCTTCGCCGAGTTCGCGACCGATGCCGGACATTTTGAAGCCGCCGAAGGGGGCGGCGGCGTCGAAGACGTCGTAGCAGTTGATCCAGACGGTGCCGGCGCGGAGCTTGGCGGCGAGGGAATGGGCTTTGGCGACGTCGCGCGTCCAGATGGCGGCGGCGAGGCCGAAGGTGGTGGCGTTGGCACGGGCGGCGATTTCGTCGAGCGATTTGAATTTCAGCACCGACATGACGGGGCCAAAAATTTCGTCGGTGGCGATGGCCATCTTGTCTTCGACATCGACGAAGAGCGTGGGCTCGATGTAGTAGCCGCGATCGCCGTGACGCTTGCCGCCGGTGAGGCACTTGGCCCCTTCTTTGTGGCCAAGGTCGATGTAGTGCATGATTTTGTCGAACTGCGTTTGATCGACTTGCGGGCCTTGCTCGGTCGTGGGATCGAGCGGGTCTCCGAGTTTGCGGGCCTGATTCATTCCCGACAGGCGGTCGATGAATTTGTCATAGACCTTGTCTTCGACGAAAACGCGGCTGCCGGCACAGCAGCATTGGCCCTGATTGAAGTAGAGGCCAAAATGAGCACCGGCGATGGCGGCGTCGATGTCGGCATCGGAGAAAACGATATTGGGGCTTTTGCCGCCGAGTTCGAACGTGATGCGCTTTAATGTCGGGGCGGCGTCGCGCATGATGATTTGGGCGGTTTCTCCGGAGCCGGTGAAGGCGATTTTGTCGATGCCAGGGTGCTTCACCATCGCGCCGCCGGCGGTGGGGCCAAAGCCGGGAACGACGTTGATGACGCCGTCGGGAATGCCGGCCTTCTGAGCCAGGCTGGCCATGCGGAGGCACGTGAGGGGCGTTTGCTCGGCGGGCTTCATGACGATCGTGCAGCCGGCGGCGAGGGCGGGGCCCCATTTCCAAGCCGTCATGAGCATGGGGAAGTTCCACGGGATGATTTGGCCGACGACGCCGACGGGCTCTTTGCGGGTGTAGCAAAAGTAGTTGCCGCGGACGGGAATCGTTTGGCCGTGGATTTTGTCGGCATAGCCGGCGTAGTAGCGGAGGCAATCGATGGTGAGGGGCAGGTCGGCCGCTTTGGAATCGCGGATGGGCTTGCCGTTGTCGAGCGATTCGAGCGCGGCGAGCTCGGCGGCTTCGTCTTCGATCAGGTCGGCGAGCTTGTTCATGAGTCGCCCACGGTCGCGGGCATCCATGCGCGACCATTCGCCGCCGTCGAATTGCTTGCGGGCGGCTTTGACGGCCAGGTCGATATCGGCGGCGTCCCCTTCGGCCACGCTGGCGATCACTTCTTCGGTGGAAGGATCGACCGTATCGAAGGTTTTGCCGCTTTGAGCGGGAATCCACTGGCCGCCGATGAAACACTGGGTTTGATGGATTTTTGGTCGGGCCACGCGGGCGGGCGCGGGAGCAACGGCGGTGGACATGGGAAAACTCCGGAAGAGGTTAGAGGGCAGAGGTCGGAAGTCAGAGGTCGGAAGTCAGAGGTCGGAAGTCAGAGCTCGGAAGTCAGAGGTCGGAAGTCAGGGCGAGACACTTGAAGTTTATCGGACGCGGTTGTGGGGGGGCAAGTTGTGGTGTTTTGGTTCAGCCTGAACAGGACGACCGGCCAGAGTGGGTTATGAAGGAATGAACGCTGGATCACGCGATCCAATGCGTTGATTTTACGGGATGAGTTGTGGGTTTTCTACGTGTTCCTCTTCTCTGTTTTGGCCG
>JANNTN010000092.1:0-8538 GCA_031394445.1 Anatilimnocola sp. | reverse complement strand
CGCGCTGACCGAAATCAAGGCGGCTTTGGAGGGGGAAGCGTGGGAGGATGCGGCGCGGTTGATTGCGGCACTGCGACCGGAAACGTCGGCGGGCTTGGCACCTTCGCTGGCGGACGCGGCGCTGCTGGCGACGGTTCCGGTGGCGGTTGGACAGATATTGGAGCAGCGGGAGCAAGTTCGGGATGCGATGGCGGAGCAGTTTGCGGCGACTGCGAAGCTGCGAATCGCGCAGGCCATTCAAGCGGATAACGCGAAGGCTATTGAGCTGGCAACGGTGCAGTTTGCGGGGATGCCGGGAGCTGTGGAGGCGGAGAAGTGGCTGGCGGATCGGGCGCTCGGCGAGGGGCGGTTTGCCGAGGCCACCAAGCGTTATGAGCAGGCGATGGATTTGGTTCCGGAGCTTGAGAGTGAGTTGGGGCCGCGGCTGCGCTTGGCAGCGGCGATGTTGGGAGTAAATGAGGGTGAGCCAGTCAACGAGCCGGTGGTGTTCGGTGAGAAAACTTTGACGGCTATGGAGTTCGAGCGGTTGGTGGGGGAAAAGCGATCGCTGCGAGCGGCTGAATTTTTGGTAAGTGATGCGAGGGGACAGGTAGATGCGGTGCCGGAGCCGGCGAAGTTTGTGGCGAAGGTGCGGGGGAGATTTGAGGGGGCGGTGGGAGAGCGACCGCAGGAGGAGGGGGCGAAGCGGACGAATCAGTTACGCGTGCCGTGGGTTGACCGACAATTGGCGACTGACGTTGCGGATGGCATTGTTTACGTCTCAAACCGGTTTCAGGTGTCGGCTTATGACGTGGGCGAGGAGAAATGGCTGTGGCAGAGCGAAATGCCCGGGCAAACGATGCAGCGGGCGCAGGAGTGGCCGCTGATTCCGATGCGGCCGCTCGTTGGTACGGATCGGATCGTTACACGGTTGCTGTATTCGGCCAATCCGCTGCTGGTTTGCCTCGATAAGCAATCGGGCAAGCTGCTGTGGACGGTGGAAACGCGCGAGCGCGAGGCGATTGTATCGGACCCGCTGCTGATTAATGGGCAGGTTGTGGTGTTGTCGGCTGTTAACGAAGGGGATCAAACGCTGCGCGTGCTGTGGCGTGTGTTCGATTTGCAAACGGGGGATGCGATTGCGCGGAAGAACCTGATGCGGCTGCGAGGAAGCTGGAGTGCGCGGCGATGCGCGCAGGTTGCACCGCTTGATGAGGGAATCGTGGTGGTGCTGGGGGGTGTGACGTTGGCGACGAATGGGGATGGAGACGTGCGGTGGGTGCGAAAGCAGTTGACGTTACCGGCGGAAGATGATCCGCGGTGGATTCTTCAGGAGTATGGTGTGCCAGTGGTGGAGAGTGGGCGTGTGTATGTTGCTCAGCCGGGAGTTAGGACGGTGGAGTGTGTCGATGTGCGGTCGGGTGCAAGGGAGTGGCAGGCGGTGCTGCCGGAAGTGGTGGGAATCTTGGGAAGGAGTAGTGAGGTGCTGGTGGTGCGAACGGAAACCGATGTGCGCGGGTTGAATTTGGCGGATGGAACGACTAGGTGGCGTTACGCGGTGCCGGAACTGATTGGTTTTCCGCTGGTCGATGAATCTCGTGTGATGGTAGCCAGCCGGGAGAGGATGGAAGGCGGTGAGGAGCAAGTGCGGCTGACGTGGATGGATTCGGCTGAAGGGAAGCTGGTGGGAAGCAGTGTGGTGGAGGGAGTGGCGGAGAAGGAATTGCGGTTGGGGCCGGTGACGTCCGTCGGTGGGCGTGTGATGGCGATAGTGGGCCGAGGGCAGAACGATCCGACGCGGGATGTGGTTGAATGGGTGGTGACAGGGAAAGCGGATGCACGTTGAGGCCGGGTTGTTGTGGTCTATGGGATGCAGGATACTGCGGCTGAACTATGACGCTTTTATTCTGAGACGCTGTGATTGATGTATAGAAAGGGATTTCCATGTCGCTGGTTGCGACCGAACACGTGCTGGTGGTTCCGACGGAAGTTTTTCATAAGCTGGGGCACTTTCAAGGCTTCTGTGGCGAGACGGAACGCTACTTGAAGGGTCTGCTCGATCCGATGCACACGAGCTATCGGCCGCGGTCGGCGATGGAGCAGGATCCGAGTTTTAAGCAGCTCATTCCGTACGTGATTTTTCGATATCGCGATGCGGCGGGGCAGACGCTGCTGTTTCAATACACGCGAGGCAAGGGGCAGGGGGAAAGCCGGCTGCATGCCAAGCGGAGCGTTGGCGTGGGGGGGCATATTTCGGTTGAAGATGCGGCGCAGCCGAGCGCGTATGAAGAAGGGATGCGACGCGAACTGGAAGAGGAAGTGGCGATCGACACGCCGTACCAAAGCCAAATGGCGGGGTTGATCAACGACGATGAAACGGAAGTGGGCCGCGTGCATTTGGGAGTGGTTCATCTGGTGGATGTCGAGCGGCCGGCGGTGGAGCCACGGGAGACGGAAATCATTGATGCGGGTTTTCGGCCGGTGAGTGAATTGCTGGTGGATATGAGCCGGTTTGAAACGTGGTCGCAGATTTGTTTGAAGGCGCTGTTTGCGTAGGTGAAGTGCCTTCGCTTACGCGTCGGGTTAGTGTGGGTAGGAGGAATGAACGATGTCGCAGGATCGACTTTCACGGCGGACGCTGATGGCAACTTTGGCGGCAACGGGGGGAACGGCTGCGCTCGCGCAGGCGGCGGAGCCGGTGGACCCAAATTGGAAGATTACCAATGGCCGCATCAACCAGTCGGTGGTGCCGTGGTGCTTTAAGCCGATGCCGGTGGAGGAGTTGGCGCGGCATGCGACGGCGCTGGGACTAAAGTCGGTTGAGCTGTGTCCGCCAGCCGATTGGCCGATGCTGAAGAAATATGGGCTGACGTGCGCGATCGCGAGCAGTCACGGCTTTGTCAAAGGGTGGAACCATCGGGAGAACTGGGACTTTTGCACGGAGAGCATCACGAAGGCGGTGAATGCATCTGCCGATTTTGGCTGCCCGGCGGTGATTACGTTTTCGGGGATGCGAGGAGACCTGCCGGCGGGGGCCGAGGGGGATGAGATCGGCAAGAAGAACATGATCGAGGGGATCAAGCGGGTGCTGCCGCTGGCCGAGCAGAAGAAAGTGACGCTGGCGATTGAAATGTTGAATTCACGCGTCGATGTGGAGATGAAAGGGCACCCGGGATATCAGTGCGACACAATCGAATGGGCCGTGGACGTATGCCACCGCGTCGGCTCCGACCGGCTAAAAATCTTGTTCGACATTTATCACGTCCAGATCATGCAAGGTGACGTGATCGTGCGGCTGAAGAAGTTTAAGGACTACATCGCCCACTACCACACCGCGGGCAATCCCGGGCGGAACGAGATCGACGAGACGCAAGAGATCAACTACCCCGGGATCATGCAGGCGATTATCGAGACGGGGTACAAAGGATTCGTCGGGCAGGAATTTATTCCGACGTGGAAAGATCCCGTTGCAGCGCTAAGGCATGGCGTGAAGGTTTGCGATGTGTGAGCAATCGAGTAGAGCCGCGGTTTGTGCGCTGGCTCTATCAACGATGGAGAATCCAATTGCAGCACAGACCGGCGAAGGGCCTCGCCGGCCTGCTATCGCGCCCGTGAGTCGCGGCGGTTGAGTTCGTCGCGGAGTTCGGCGGCGAGTTCGTATTTTTCGTTGGCGATGGCGTCGGCAAGCTGCTCTTGGAGGGTGCGGCCAACGCGAAAATGCTGCCGGAGGGACTCGCGGAGCTCAACCAGACGCTGCACGAGTTCATCTTCGTCGAACTCCTCTTCGGCCTCATAGTCTTGAAAGACCTGCTTCATGCGGTCGAGGCCTTTAGTGATCTCTTCCACGGCGGCTTCGGCACCGTTGTCGGCTAAGGCGGACAGGGCGGCGGCCTGCGTGCGGTGGAACAGGACAAAAGGGCGGTATTGCTCGTGCGAGAGTGTCCACTGCTCGTCGGGGGAGTGATCGCGGCAAAAATCCATCATGCCGAGGGTATGGTCGGCATCGGCGACGGCCTGGGGGAACTCGCGGAGGGCCAGCCAGCAGATGCGGCGATGGTAATACTGCACGAATTCGCGGTCGGCCTCTTCGCACTCTTCCTCGGTGAGGACGAATTCGTCCCCTTCGGTAAGCGTGCGGCCGATCAGATAGTCGTAGTACGACTCCGCGCCTTGGGGCCGCTGGCCGTCGGGACGCCCTTTGGTTTCCAGTTGCAACAGGCCCAGATCCAGACGCATCTGTAGCACTTCTCGACTGTCGTCCCCCTTCTTCTTCCTGACGCTGATCCCTTGCGGATCATACGGCCAGTCGCGGAGTAGGCGGTCAATATTCTCTTTCCGTGCCATCTGGGCCGGGCAATGTTGTCCCGCCTTAGTGGTTCTTTATCCAGCGTTCGATTATACACGCGGACCGGGAAACTGTGCAGGTTCGGTTCGGCCTTTGCCGGGTTTTCCGACTTTGACGCTTGACGCAGTGGCTTGTCGCTAGTCCAACAAGCGGCCAAGTGGACTTAGCCGGCGATGGGCTGGCGCATAAGATGTCCGTAGGAGCGAATTTATGGCGGCAAGCGATCGTGAAAAGCAACTGGCCGAAGCCGAGGAGATTCTGGGCGACCGGCTCAAAGAAGTCGGCTTTGTAAAGGGGCTGTTTTTCGGACAGTACCTGGGAGAGCGGCTGTTGCCGTATCCCGATGCCAGCCGCGACAGTGCCACGACGGAGCTGGCTGGCCGGCTGCGGGAATATTGCACGAAAGAAATTGATCCAGTGTCGATCGATCGAGCGGCGGAGATTCCGCAGCGCGTGATCGATGGGCTGGGCAAGCTCGGAATATTGGGAGCGTGTTTGCCGCGAGAGTGCGGCGGGCTGGCGCTGTCGCAAGCGTCGTATTGCCGGCTGTTGGAAGTGCTAGGAGGACACTGCGGCAGCACGGCGCTGTTCGTGAACGCGCATCATTCGATTGGTCCGCGAGCGATCGTGTTGTTTGGCAATGAGAGCCAAAAGAAACAGTACTTGCCCAAGCTGGCAAGCGGCGAGTGGATTAGTGCGTTTGCACTGACGGAACCGGAAGCCGGCAGCGACGCGGCCAACGTGCAAACGGCCGCTACGCCGACACCCGACGGCAAAGGCTTTGTGCTGAACGGTCAAAAGCGGTGGATCACGAACGGCGGATTGGCTCAATCGCTGACGGTGATGGCGCGCACGCCAACGGCTGATGGTCGCGACAGCAAAATCACGGCGTTTATCGTGACGCCCGACATGCCGGGTTTTGAAGTGGTTGAAAAGCGGATGGAGAAAATGGGCGTACGGGGGACCGCGACGAGTCGCTTGGCGTTTAACGAGATGTTTGTGCCGCGCGAAAACGTGCTGGGGCAGATCGGGAAGGGGCTGAAAGTCGCGTTAACGGTGCTCGATTTCGGACGGACGACATTTGGGGCGAGCTGCACGGGCGCGGCGAAATACTGCGTTAGTCGGGCAGTGGAGCATGTGAAAAAACGGGTGCAGTTTGGCCAGCCGCTGGCTAATTTTGAGCTGGTGAAGGAGAAGCTGGCATATATGCAGGCGGGGGCGTTTGCGATGGAGGCCTGCACGTATCAAACGGCGGCATTGATCGATTCGGGCGAAGGGGACTTCATGCTCGAAACGGCGATGCTGAAGGTTTTTTCGACGGAAGTGTTGTGGAAGATTCTCAACGACACGTTTCAGCTACACGGCGGCCTGGCGTATTTCACCGATCAGCCGTTCGAGCGGATGGTGCGCGACGCGCGGATCAACACGATTGGCGAGGGGGCGAACGACGTGCTGCGGGCGTTTACGGCGCTCGTGGGAATGCGCGATGTGGGGCTGGAACTGCAAAGCATTCGCGATGCGATCTATTCGCCGCTGGGGAATCTCTCGCGGCTGGGGCGATTTACGGGACGCAAGCTCGGTGCGCTGTTGGTTTCGCCCAGCGTGAGCGTGCGGTGCAATGAACTGGAAGCCGACGCGGGGGAACTGGGCCGGCTGGTTGGCATGCTGGGTTCCAACGTCGAGAGGCTGTTGGTGCAGTATCAACTGGGAATCGTCGATCGGCAGTATCAACTGGGGCGAGTGTCCGACGCGGCCACTGAGATTTATGTGAGTGCGTGCGTGCTCAACCGGCTGGATGCGTTGATTCGCAATGCGCACGATCACGATGCGGCGCTGCGGCTGAATCTGGAGACGGGGCGGTATTATTTGCGCACCGCGCGGCGGCGGATTCGGCAAGGGCTGGCGTCGCTGTGGGACAATGACGATGAGGTTACGACGGGGCTGGCGAATCGGACACTGGGGTGACAGGCGGGACGCCTATCCTACTCGTATTCGCGGCGCTTTATTTGGCCGGCGCTGTCGTCGTTGGGATTTAAGCGGCGGCTGGCGCTGGCGTCGGGCTTGCGCTGCAGGCCGGCGCGGTCGAGCAACGACC
Organism: Anatilimnocola sp.; assembly: GCA_031394445.1. Taxonomy (GTDB): domain Bacteria; phylum Planctomycetota; class Planctomycetia; order Pirellulales; family Pirellulaceae; genus CAYLLN01. The sequence continues at coordinate 2,119 of JANNTN010000092.1, read as the reverse complement.
GGCTGAGGACCGATTGCAATTCTTCCTCGTCGCTGGGTGGCGGGCCGATGGCACCGTTATCGGCGGGAGAATAGCTAATGGTGAATTTGTGCTTGGCTACCGTCAGCATGTCGCCCGGATCGAGCCGCTTGCGGACGATCTTGCTGCCATTGACCTTGGTGCCATTCTGGCTGTTCATGTCTTGCGCGAACCAATAGCCCTCTTCGAGCAGCAACTGGCAATGCTGGCCAGACACGTTCGAGAAGCGGAGGACGATGTCGCAATTTTCGCGACGTCCGACCGTGAGCTGCGCGCGCAGCAGGGGAATATTGTCGCCGCCGCCAACGGGGACGAGTTCTCCGTACATAATCTCTGACCCTTGTGAGGGCCGGACACGCGGCATACCTTACAAGCAGCCCGCTAAGGGCTGGCTCTGGACTGCCAAGTGTCGCCCTGTCCTCTGGTTTCCGACCTCTGTTTCCTAATCGACAAATCCACTCTAAACACCGGCCCAGAAACCGTCAACTATTACGCCATCATGCCTGATCCTGCTGCCTTGTTGACTAACCATTCAGCAGCCGACGGGCAACGTGGCGAACCTTTGAGCTGGCGTAAAGCCGGTTTACGGTATTTTACGTACCGACACTTTCTGACGAGCAAGTTTGATGCCCGTCGTGTGCAAAAAGTGAGCTTGGACGCAGGATTTACATGCCCGAATGTGGATGGAACGGTGGCGACGGGGGGTTGTACGTTTTGTGACAATCGCAGCTTCAGCCCCAGCCGGCGAAATCGGATCGAATCGCTATCGCCGCGGCGGCATGCGCAGCACATTTTGGATCAGCTCGACGATGGCATCCGGCGTCTGAAGCATCGCTATGAAGTCGATGACTTTATTGCGTATTTTCAGCCGGCGACGAATACTTATGCGCCGGTTGATCGGCTGCGGCCGCTGTACGAGGCGGCGCTGTCGCATCCGAAGGTCGTGGGCCTGGCGATTGGCACGCGGCCCGACTGTGTGCCGGATGATGTCTTGGATTTGTTGCAGGAGTTGGCGAGCAAGTTCTATGTTTCGGTGGAGTATGGCCTGCAAACGATTCACAATCAGTCGCTGGAGTGGATGAATCGCGGCCATAATCACGCGGCATCGATCGACGGGATCGAACGCAGTAGGGGGCGGGGATTTGAGATTTGCGGGCACGCGATTCTGGGCCTGCCCGGCGAGACGCACGAGGACATGTTGGCGACGGCACGGGAAGTGGGACGACTGCGGCTGGACGCTGTGAAGATTCATAACTTGTATGCAGTGAAGAACACGCCGCTGGCCGAGCAGGTGGCGCGCGGCGAAGTGACGCTCATGGGCCGCAAGGAGTACATTCGCACGCTGATCGATTTTTTGGAGTTGCTGCCGCCAGACATGGTGGTGGAGCGGATCAGCGGCGATGCGCCGCCGGATTATTTCGTGGGTCCGACCTGGTGCCTCGATAAGCCGGCGGTGCTGCTCGCGCTTCATCAGGAGATGGAGCGGCGCGATTCGTGGCAGGGGAAGCTGTGGACGCCGCGTTCGTGAAGGCAATGAAATTGCATTCTCTTATTGCTGCATGGAAAGTTATTCGAGCAGGCAAAACCCTCACCCTAACCCTCTCCCAGAGGGAGAGGGAACGACGGATTGAAGCTACCAGCGGGCGATGATTTCCACCCATTCATGCGCGGCGAGGTCGAGCTTGGCTTTGCCGGCGTCGATGGTTAGCTCGGCGATGACATTGCCGGAAAAATCGCACGTGGCGGCGGATTTGATTTCGCGAAAGGCAGTGATGGCCAGATTCGCGGGGCGGCCGGCGGTTTCGAGCAGGCGAGCGCGAAAGCCGGTGACGCGGGTGCCATCGCAGAGAGGGCTGATGCTGGTGGCGATGACGTTGCGCGAGCTGAGGTGAATGAACCAGCCGGTGGCACCCGAGGCGGGGCGCGGCACATCGGGCAGAACGAGCGGCGGCGTAAGCAGGCCGATCGCGTCGTGAAGGGGATGGGCCAAATCGATGCCGATGCCGAAGCGGAATTTGCGTTGCCGCTCGCCGCGCGTAATGAGGAGCGTGTCGAGCATGCGTTCTTCGTGCCGGCGATGAAAGGGGAGGCCGGCGGTGAG
>JANNTN010000063.1:0-3172 GCA_031394445.1 Anatilimnocola sp. | reverse complement strand
ACCGCATCGGGCAGCCCCAGGCTCACGAATCCGAGGTAGGCAATCACGAGCAGCAGCCGATCTCGATCCTTGGCGGCGGAATCCGAGGTTTGAAGGATGTTCACGATTTCGACTTGATCGATGGGCTACAAAGCGCTGTCGCCGTCGAACTCCCAAATGCCCCACTGGCCGTGATTTTCATCCACTTCCAGCCTGATTTGCTGGGGGCGAACACCAGTTCGCTTCTCGATGGCGGCGATCAATCGCTCGCCCAAATACTTCGCTAGCAGCTCGGCGGTGGTGTTGCTGACGGGCAACAGAACACAGTCGCCTCGCGGAAAAATCCAGCGACGGCTGTCTGGCGTGAAGACCGCTTCGACTTCCCCTTCGCTAGCCGTCACGCGAATCAGCGGATGCGTCGTCGGCAAGAGCACATGATGATCGAGCTCGTCGGTCAGTGTCTTTAACTCGTCGCGGAGGGCGATGAAATCGATGACATACTGATTTTCATCGAGCGGACCGGCGACTTCGACCGCGACGCGATAGTTGTGCCCGTGCAGGCGCTCGCACACATCGCCGTTGAACGTGATGAAATGGGCCGCGCTAAAAACGTGATGCTCTTTATCCAGGCGAACGCGATACATAGTTTTAGTTCCACGGCGGCGACAAATGGCCATCCCGCAGCCCGGCAAACAGAGCCGCGGCGATCAAATCAGCCGTCGTTCCCGGGTTTCGCTGGTTGCCGTCAGACCGCAACCAAAAATCGAAATCGGCCAGGGCCGCGTAATAGTCATCATCCCCCGGATTGCCGAAGCTCAAGACCTGTTTGGCGATGGTGCTGGCTTGCGTCGATACTTCCTCGCCGCATTTACGGCGAATCAGGCTGTCGCCATGCTTGGAAATCAGCAAGACCTGCGCGTGAATGATCGAGTCGGTCAGCGACCAGCCCTGACCCGTTCCCGTTACGAGTTCGGGCAGCGTGTCATTGAGGACGAGCTGAAAATCTTCGGCATATTGCCGGGCAACGAGGTCTCGTTGCGCCGCGGCTCGCATCGCGGTCAGCAAATCAGCGGGCGGCTCTTCGGCCACATCCATCGATTCAACTTCCCCCAGTCCTCCGGGCTGAGCGAGACGAATCGCCTCATAAACCCACCGGCTATCGTCGGCCGTCATCCCCCGCAGCACCTGGCTCACGGTCTCCGTCGTCAGCCGCTCCTGGCTTGGCACGACGGCGAGCGGTGCCAGAAGCAAGACCATGCCTAAGTTCGTGTTCGTCGCAACCACGCCGCGCGTCGCCGTGACCGCGTCGAGAACTGTGCGTCCCACGCCGATTTCACACGCCGCCTCAAACGCTGGACCAATCGCCACAGCGCTGGCCACAAAATCCGTAAACGTCAACTCCTCAAAATCCGCGCCGCGATGCACGTTGCCAACCTTCGGCGCGGTCGCTTCCAGCAGGCACGCCAGCGTCGCGTATTGACCGATCAAAAGCTTCGGAGATGGTTCGCTCACGCTGGATTCCTCGCCAAAAAATCTCGCATCAGCGGCACAATTCGCTCGTGTGCATCTTCGACCACATAATGGCCACAATCTTCAAGTCGCTGCACTTCCGCATTCGACCAATGCTTGGCGAACCGCTCCAAACATTCACCTCTAAAGCACCAATCCCGCATTCCCCAGATCAACTGAATCGGCAGCTTGCCGAGCGACCCTAGGCCAGCTTCGATTCGCTCCAAAGTCTGCCAAGTGGGATGTCGCGGCGAAAAGGGAATGTCCTTCACGAACCGATCGACCGCCACCCGGTTCTTCCAATTGTCGTACGGCGTGACAAATCCGGCGCACACATCCGCCGTCATCCGCTCGGGCTTCTCGACGGCCATGCGCGTCGCTGCCCGCGAGAACACATTTAAGCCCCGCATCACAATCGTACCCAAAATCGGCGTGCGGCACGCCGCAATACGCCGGGGCACGAACGGCGGCGGAAACGCGGCGGTGTTGAAGAGCACGACTCGCGCGAAGCGGTCAGGCTCTCGCTCTACGGCACCCAACCCGATTGCTCCACCCCAATCGTGAGCGACCAGCGTCGCCGAGCGCAAATCCAAGTGACGAATCAACTCCACCAGGTCGTCGATCCGCCGAGCGAGCGTGTATTCATACACCTGCGGCTTATCCGAAAGACCGCAGCCGACGTGATCGATGGCCACGCAGCGGTTGCGATCGCGCAGGCCCAGAATCAAATTCCGCCAATAGAACGACCACGTCGGGTTGCCATGCACGAAGAGCAGCGGCTCTCCCGTTCCCTCGTCCAGATAGTGCAATTGCTGCCCGTTGATGCGGACAAAATGCGATTCAAACGGATACAGATCCCTCCACGACATAATGACAAAGACTTTAGGTTTTAGTGTTTGGTATTCTGGCTCTGCCAGTTCGATCCGTGCTGGGCACATCTGTCATGTTACCTGACAAGGTACGGTCGGCGGGCGCGGTAAGCGATTGCGAGATTTTTTTCTAGTACTTTTGGGGTCGCGCCGTGGCGGAAGTTGTTGGTGCTAGAGGGTTTTTGTGGTGAGTGGTTGGTGAGTGTTCGGGCTCACCTGGTGAGGTTTGGTGAGTGTTGGGGAAGAACAAGTTCAAGGTTCCAAGATCCAAGTTCAATGTCGGGAGTCAGGCAAAGTAGTTTCAGTTTCCAAGTTTCAAGTTTCAGGTTGGGCTTGATCGCTAAAGTTTGGAAATTTTTTTCTGCGGGGGCCTTTAGCGTGGGTTGTAAGTTGTTGCGAGTTGTGGAGTTCGGAATTTGAGTGGATTAGCCAGGGCGCTAAAGTTAAGCGTTTCTTTAGCGTCGTAAGTCTAAGCGTTTCGTTACGAGAGCGCGAGCGAGCGGCTGGATTGGCAGCCGCGGCTGTTTGGTGGGGTCAACCAAATTGGGAAGGATCGGATGCGCAAGAATGGCAGGCGAGTTCGGGACATTTGTACATATGCAAATGGCGGGCCAATTGGGGTGGAGCTTTTACCCGGCCCTGACGGGACCGGGCTACTTCTTGTCGGCCCTCCGGGCACGGCAATCGCATCTAATCTTCCGGCACTATTGCAAGGGTCTGGTCTTAGGCAAGGGCCGTTGCTTTGATTCCTTCGTGGAGCACCAAACTCACGGAGGATTTTTCGATGTCTCAGAGGCTCGTTGCCGTTTTCACCC
>JANNTN010000018.1:0-3085 GCA_031394445.1 Anatilimnocola sp. | reverse complement strand
GATGTTGCCTTCGTGGGGTTGGAGCCAGTTGAGTTTGGTGGTGGGGATGGGGCCGATGTTGAGGCGGTCGATGTGGATGTTGTCGCTGAGTTGCTGAATCAGCTTCTCGTTCTTGGTGATGCCAGTGCAGACGAGTGTGGCACCCATTTTTTCGAGCATCTGGTCTTGCGGGCACTCGACGACGGTGGAGAAGGGGAACATGTATTCCTTCTTCGCGATCGCGGCTTCCGGAGTGCTGCAATGGACGATCATGGGGCGGAGGTAGTCGCAGCGTTCCTTTTCGACGAGGCGCGAGCCGAACTTGGCGGTCATGTCGGTGACGCCGTTTTCCTTTAGGTCGGCTTCGATCATGCCCCAAACGGCTTTGGCCTGGCCCGGGACGGTGAAGGCGGCGATGCCGGCTTTCGGATCTTCGGGCGGCAAGGCTTCGATCGGGCCGATCTTATCGGCGATGGCTTGGGCGATTTCCTTCGTGTGCCGGCTGGCCCAGATGCCGGAGCAATTGATGCAGCCGCGGCCGGAGTTGATATAGACGCTCTCGACCATGATGTCGAGATATTTTTCCCAGTTATCGACTTCGTCGTCGCCGATCAGGATTTTGCTGAAGCCGGGACCGTGAGCCTGGACTTTTGGATTCCCCTTATAGCGCTCGACCGTGGCGGTGCCGCCAAAAATCATGGCCCGCGTGCAATGCTCAAGGACTGCGGCACCAGCTTCGGGGCCGCCGGGATACACGCCAAATACGTCGGCGGGGATGCCGGCTTGGATGTAAGCCGAGATCATGCGGTACGGGGTCCAGGGTTCTTGCGGGCCAGGCTTCAAGACAAGGCCGAGTTGGAGCGGGATGACGGGGAGCCACAGCGTATGGACGCCGGGAGAATTCGACGGCAGCACGGCGCTGAGGACGGGGGCTTGGGCCTGATAGCTGACGACGACGCCGCGGCTTTCGGTGCCGTAGCCGTTGGTGAGAATTTCGAGTGGCAGGCCGCGGGTGAGGCAGTCGAGAATTTTGCCCATGTTGGCCATGACGAAGGCGTTCTTCGACATGTTCATCTTGCACATGTGCTCGGGCAGGCCGGTGCTGGCCGACTGTTGATGGGCGAAATCGTCGGGCGTTTGCTGCCCATCGCCTATCGGCAGCGTGCCCTTTTCATAGAGCTGGCCCGCTTTGTTTACCTTCTCCAGCAGTTCTGGAATCGGAATTTGCCGCAGGATGTCGCGGGCTTTTTGGGCAGTGCGCATGTCGCGGCCGATGATGCCGCCATTGGCCTGGCTGACTTTCGCGATGGATTCGCCAGTGATGAAGTGCTTGACTTCATCGACTTCGAGCGATTCGTAAGGCTTGCCCCAACGCAGAACGGGAATTTTGAGCACGGTAATTCACTCCGCCGGTTAAATGCTTGTTTCAACAGATGTTATCATGTTCGGCGACCGCTCGCCAAGGCATCGGCGAGCTACTGGAGCGTTCTTTACGAGGCTCGAAACATGTTGAATTTGATTTGTCGCGTTGTTTTTGGGTTGCTGGTGTTCGTGTCGCTCTCGGTGACTTTCGCTGAGGAGCCGATTCGGCCGATGGAAGTCCTCAAGCTGTTCGATGGGAAGACGCTGGGGGATTGCTACACGTTTTTGAAGGACACGAAACGCGAAGATCCGCGGGGGGTGTTTCGCGTGACGGATGAGATGTTGCACTTTACGGGCGAAGGATTAGGCTCCCTGATTACGAACAAGGAATATCGCGATTATCACCTGGTGCTGGAGTTCAAATGGGGCGACAAGGTGCATGCGCCGCGGACGGAAAAGACCAAGGACTCGGGGTTATTGATCCATAGCCGCGGGGCGGATGGTGGATATGACGGGACGTGGATGCCTTCGATCGAGGTACAGATCATTGAAGGGGGCATGGGTGATTACATTCTGGTGACGGGAGCCGATAAGGACGGCGGGCAGGTGCCGATTTCGCTGACGTGCGAGTCGGATCGGGACCGTGATAAGGAAGTGATTTGGAAGGCCGGCGGTAAGCGGGAAACATTCGATCTGAAGAATCGGAAGCGGATCAACTGGTTCGGCCGCGATCCCGATTGGGCCGACAAGCTCGGCTTTCGCGGCAAGGACGACATCGACCACGCCCAAACCGAATGGACGCGGTTCGACGTCATCTGCGACGGCGGACATGTGCAGAACTACGTCAACGGAACGCTCGTGAACGAAGCCTTCGATATCACGCCCAATGCCGGGCGGATTCAGCTTCAGGTCGAACTGGCCGAAATCTATTTTCGGCGGTGGGAGCTGTTTCCGGTCGGGAAGGGGCCGAAGCCGGGGCGGGCAGCAAACTAGTTTTTACTTGATGCTATTTACTCAAGGCCGAGCATAATCAGTCGGATTCGAGTGTAGGTGTACCTCGAATCGTTCAACAATCGAGCTATCCGATGGGATCAGGACTTCGTACTGATCGTTCAGCTGCTTTTCATGGAGTTCCAGATCGTTGCCTGTCTCAAACAGCTGTCGCGCTCCAGATAACAGAGAGGCGACCTCCTCAAACCCATAAAAACGGTATCCGTTTGCTCCGTCGGACAGTTGATCGGTGGCAAGGCACTCAACGGCATGCAACACTCCACCGTTCATCACCAAGCCATGCACTCGGAGCATGTCCCTGAGCGCGCGGTCACCTGGTAAGGTCTGTAGAGCGTCTTCATCACAGGCACGATTCCAAATCATCGTCTCTTCGTTGAGTTGATGCATGCTGCCTTCGCCAAAGTGGCGTGCCGTGACGACTGGGAGGTTCAACTCTAGTACACCCCCACCGTCGTCTGCGCCGCGATGCCGCGCCAGGGTTTTACGCCGGAGACGCCGTCCCAGGGGTATTTGGCGTAGGGCTTTTCGCGTTCGCCTTCGTCGCGTTCGAGGAATCCGGGGACGAACAGTTCCTTGGTCATCGTGTACAGTTTGACTCGCCCCGTCGCACCGTAATCGACAAGCTTTGTGTGGTCGTCGAAATCCACGACTTCAATCACGGCTCTGGGCTGCGGAGCAAAATACGTGATTTTGTAGTTGTCCGCCGGATCGAAGGGCTTGCCACAGGCAAGAC
>JANNTN010000918.1:0-4750 GCA_031394445.1 Anatilimnocola sp. | reverse complement strand
AGATGGATTACCCACGCTACCTTGCTGCAGGCTGGCAAATCGGTTCCGGTCCCGTCGAAAGCGCCTGCAAAACGGTGGTCAATGCTCGACTCTGTGGCAGCGGCATACGCTGGGGCTCTCCCGGCAGCGACGCCCTCTGCCACCTCCGCGCCCTCTACCTCAGTGAACCCACCCAATGGGAGTCATTCTGGCGCGAACACCCCAATTAAAACTACCTACAATAAAGACGCTCACACACCATTTTAGGAGGATTTTGTGTAGATTATGTTAAGATATCGTGATGAAACAGTGAATCACCGCAGCTCGTAGCGGGAAGCAAACACGCATTATTCACCGTGGTAACCGCGCCACATCCAGACCAGCGTGTCGGCGAGGGTTTGGTCGAAGACTTTGCCTTCGCAGTGGCGGGTGGCTTTGGTGAAGACGTAGCGGTAGTCGTAGCCTTTGGCTTTGAGGGCGGCGGCGGTGCGTTCATTGGCCATGACCCAGTTGTGATAGGTTTCTTCGGGGTCTTTGGCGCGGTTGTCATTCTCGGAAACGTGCGTGAAGATCCGTAGCGGCTTCTTCTCGCTGTTTTCGATGAGTTTTAGGCTGGAGTGATATTCCCAGGCACCGAGGGGGTACTGCTTTTCTTCCGCGGCATCATCGTCTTGCTGATCGACAAACGTGCCGGAATAGGTAATCAGGCGGCGGAACAGATCGGGACGGAACCAGCCCATCGTCAGCGCCGCCGCGCCGCCAGAACTGCAACCCAGGACACCTTTGCCCCACGGATTCGCCGTAAACGCAATCTTGGGATACGCGGCTTTGACATCCGCATTATTCAAAACAGCCGGGAGCACTTCATCGTTGATGAACCGGGCGAAGCGATCGGAAAGCGTGTCGTATTCGAGGCCGCGCTCGCTCCCTTTGCCGTCGTTGCCGCCGTTTTCGACACCGATGGCGATGAAGGCTGGGAGTTTTCGATTAGGGTCGGTCGAGATCGTCAGATTATCGAGGGCATTCTTGACCAAATTGAGTCGGCTGGGACCGTCGAGCGTGACGAGGATCGGGGCCTTGGTCCCATCTTTGTAAGCCGCCGGAACATACACAAATATTTTCCGCACCTCACGAACTTGTTTCCGCGCATCGAGCGTCGAATCGGTGCCGGGGAAGATTTTGCTATCCGCCAGCTTCATCGTGAATTCAAACGACTTCCCCTTCGGATTGCCGCGGTCGGTCAGATCAGGATCGATTTTGTAATCAGGACCGATGACGACATTGCCGTTCCCTTCCGTGCCGGGGCTTTCGCTGTACGTGTCGGTGGAGAAGGCGAGAGTTGTGGAGAGTGTGGTGAGAACGAGGGCAAGGACAGGACGATTGCGATGGATCATGGCGGTAATCGCTGGGAGAGTTGAGAGGCGGAAACTGACTGACGAAAGTATAGCGAGTTTTACGACCGGTTCGCCAAGAGAGGCTAGTCCACTCGAATCACGACGGGAATGCCGTTTTGCTTAAGCTCTTCCTGCAAAAACGAGCCGAAAGACTCCCGCTGCTCGTCTGATAGTTCCAGCTTCTTAAAAGCACCGAAGAACGATTCAAGCTGCGAGAGAAGATTTTTGCTTTCTTTGGTAGCGACTTGAATTTCGGTTTTAAGATCCTCGATGCGACGATCGGCGGCTTGCAATCTGGCTTCTATCAGCGCGGAGCGATGCGATGTGGAAAGCCATGCCAGGACCAATACTATTACTGCCAACAACCACAAGTAATCACGGATTGAGAAGCGCATGAAAAATCCCCGCCGGTTGCCACTAGCGGGGAATTATATCATCAGCGATGAGACGAAGCTCGCGCCGAGCCTCATTGCGAAGCGGAGCTTGGGGACTAAAGAGCCTACGCCGTCGGCAAGTTAGGAATATCGAGAACCGGCCGGACTTCAACGGTGCCTTTTTTCGCCCCGGGAATGCGGCTGGCGATGCTAAGGGCGTCGTCGAGGTCTTTCGCATCGACGAGAAAATAGCCGCCCAGCGCTTCGCGGGTTTCTGCGAAGGGACCGTCGGTGATGAGACGTTTCCCCTCGCGGATGCGGAGGCTCGTAGCCGTGGCGATGGGCTGCAACGGATTGGCGGAGATGAACTGGCCGCGGGTGGCGAGATCGTGGCAGAGCTGCGTCGAATCTTGGAAGCACTGCTCGCGCTCGGCCTGGTTCATCGCGTCTTCGCCCATGTAGATGAGGAGCATGTATTTCATCGGTGTCTCACTGGTTATTGAACTCTTGGGAAGTGACGGTTTTACTGCCTGCTTGGACTGTTGGGTTTGGTTGGAACAAAAGATAGTCGTGCGTCGGGCCTGGAAATCGACAAAGGAATCAGAATTCGCGAGGGATTTCTTAAGCCAGTTCCGCGAGGCGAGATTGCAGAAAACGCCGTTCGGGTTCTTGCCGGGCGAACTCCAGGGCGCGCTCGAAGGAGGCGCGGGCTTCGGCGGTGCGGCCCAGGCGGCGGCAGAGTTCGGCGCGGGCGGAGTGAGCGAGGTGGTATTCGGCCAATTCGCCCCGTTCAAAAATCGCGTCGATGATCGCAATGCCAGCCGCCGGGCCTTCGTGCATCGCGACCGCGACAGCGCGATTTAGTTCGATAATCGGGGACGGCTCGAGGCGAGCGAGAACGCCGTATAAGCCGGCAATTTGCGCCCAATCCGTCGCGTCGGGAGTTGACGCTTCGGCGTGAACAGCAGCAATCGCGGCTTGCAGCGTGTAGGCACCAAATTGGTTCGTTGCCAAGGATTGCTGCACGAGCTGCACCCCCTCGGCAATATGTTCGCGGTTCCACAGCCCGCGATCTTGATTTTCCAAAAGGACCAATTCACCCATGGGGGACGTGCGGGCGGCGCGACGCGATTCCTGCAACAGCATTAACGCCAAAAGCCCCACGGCTTCCGGCTCGGGCTGCGGCAGAAGTTCGAGGATGAGCCGTCCAAGCCGAATCGCCTCGCCAGATAGATCGGCCCGCGTGACGGATTCACCCGACGATGCGGAATAGCCTTCGTTGAATACCAAATAAATCACATGCAGCACCGTATCCAGCCGCTCGGGCAGGTCGGCCTGCGCGGGAACCTGGTAGGGAATGCCGGCGTTTTTGATTTTCGCTTTCGCGCGAACGATCCGCTGGGCGATTGTCGGCGGCACGGTCAGAAAGGCGCGGGCGATTTCCTCGGTTGTCAGATCGCAGACTTCGCGCAGCGTGAGGGCCACGCGGGCGTCGGGCGGAAGAGCGGGGTGGCAGCATGTAAAGATCAGCCGCAGTCGGTCGTCTTCAATCCGTTCGTTGTCGAGTTTGGCAATCGGATCAGGCGTTTCGGTGCCCAGCCGTTCGGCCAGCGTGCCCAGCGACGCATCGAACCGGGCCGCCCGGCGCATCGCATCAATGGCTTTGAACCGGCCAGCCGAGACGAGCCACGCGCGAGGATTGGCCGGCACTCCTTCGCGGGGCCATTGTTCGACGGCTGAGACAAACGCCTCGTGCAAAGCCTCTTCCGCCCGATCAAAATCGCCCAAGAGGCGCACCAACGTGGCAAACACGCGACGCGATTCTGAGCGATAGACGGCTTCGACGGCTTCGTGGGCAGCGGCGGCGTTCGATTCACTCATGCGACATTCTCAGTAATTTCTCTTGGCAGCATAACAGTGAGGACGACCGCGAGGCGGGGAGGTAAATCTTGGCCAGAACCGGTGCCTCCCTGGTGCTATCACGCCCTGCTACTTCGCGAAGGTCGTGTGCGTGGTGTGCGGAAGTAGCACGTCCAGAAAAGTACCGGAATCAGCTTGATCGGGTTGCTGTTAATTTGTGATGCCGGGCGGCGGTAAACCTTGCGGATTGCAGACGACTCTGAGGCCGGTTTTGGGCCTTGCTAGCGGCGGATTTTCGTTACGACCGGAACATCTTTCGGTAGCGTCAATCTTTGCGCGATCGTTGACGTAAGTCGCTATCTGAAAATTATTTGCGCGCCTTCAAGCTACCCGATTTGACAAGTCGATACGGAAGTTGTCGCTGGATTCTGTTGACGAGTCTCATGAGGAGATTTTGGCAGCAGAGTCAGGTGAGTCGGAGCGGACTTTTACGGGTCAACGATTGACCCGAACCGACTCAAGGTGGCAAACACCGAACATTCGTGTGAGGCAGCGACTTCGCCCTGCTCACACACCTGGCCTACCCGTATTCGCACCCCCGTAAAAGACTTTCGCGGCAATAGGACTGTCGCGAGAGTTTGGTCCCACGTGTCGCTGGCGTTCGCGTCCTCTAGCACGACCGCCAGCGTTTGCGTATTCCGGCCGGACCGGGACAAGCGCCAGTTCGATGGATCCATCGTTTAGGAGATGTCGCTCAATGAATCGGACCTCGCTTCTCGGATCGTTGGTACTCGGCTTGGCCGCTTGTACCTCTGGATTTAGCTTCGACCTGCTGGACCGGATGCTCGGTTCCAGCGGCTGCGGCTGTGACACGAACTGCTGCGCCAGCTCGTGCAATAGCTGTTGTAAATCACGTTGCCATAGCCGTTGCAATTCGTGCAATAGCTGCAACAAAGGCTGCGGCTGTGCCGCGGCTGCCCCAAGCTGTGGGGCTGCGGCTCCTTCATGCGGGGCTGCTGCTCCGACCTGTGCTGCTGCTGCTCCGACCTGCGCTGCTGCCCCGACTTGTGCCGCTGCTCCTAGCTGCGGTTGCAACACGGGCTGCAACACCTGCAAGAGCGGTTGCGGTCTGTTCAGCGGTTG
>JANNTN010000906.1:0-8530 GCA_031394445.1 Anatilimnocola sp. | reverse complement strand
AGCCCTACCGCATGTTCACCAGCCGGGCTGAGTTTCGCCTTCTGCTACGGCACGACAATGCCGACCGACGGCTAACGCCAATCGGCCGTGAGGCCGGGCTGGTCGATGACGCTCGCTGGCAGCGGCTCAAAGCCAAACAGGCCGAGATCGACATAGCGGTGAAGCTGATTCGCGAAACGCGCGTGGGCGGCGCAAGTTTGGAGCAGCTACTGCGACGGACCGAAACGGAGTGGGCCGAGATCGTCGCTCACGAATCGCGTTTGGCGGGTATTTCGCAGGAAGCGGCTATTCAAGTGCTGTTCGACGTGAAGTATGAAGGGTATGTCACGCGGCAAGAGCAGCAGGTGGAGCGGCAACGGCGTCTGGCCGACAAGCGAATTCCCGAGTGGTTCGATTATTCGCTCTTGCGAAGCCTCCGAAACGAGGCCCGCGAGAAGTTCACACGCGTGCGTCCCGTCACGCTGGCCCAAGCCAGCCGCATCAGCGGCATCACCCCGGCTGACGTGGCACTCGTCCTCGCCCACCTAGAAGGAAAATAGTGCACCTTATCCCGAAGGGATTACAGACCTTAGCCGGGGGTCAGGAGCGCAGCGACGCCACCCCCGGTTCTAATTCGCCGCACGCCGAAGGCGTGCCAGAATATCAATGTGAGCGATTCGCCCCCTGCCCCCTGATTCCAAAAACCTTACTGATGACCGGCTAGCTCGCTGGCTGCCTGCACGCGTCGAATCGCGATCATATACGCCGCCGTCCGCAGACTGCATTGACTGGCGTTATGTTCGGCCCAGACCGAGTCGAAGGCCCGCGCGAGCGCCGCGTCCAGTTCTTGCCGCACGCGATTGAGGCCCCAGCGGTAATATTGCAGGTTCTGCACCCACTCGAAGTAGCTGACCGTCACGCCCCCCGCGTTGGCCAAAATATCCGGCAACACCTTGATGCCGCGCCGATCGAGTATCTCGTCCGCATCGGGATCGACCGGCGCGTTCGCGGCCTCAATGATGATCGGTGCATGAATCGCGGCCGCATTCTTAGAAGTAATCACTCCGCCTAGCGCCGCGGGAATGAGCAGATCCACATCGAGCGTTAGCAATTGGTCGTTGGTAATCGACTCCGCCTGCCCATAGCCCTGCAACAGCCCTTTGTTGGCCAGCGCGTATTTGAGCATCGCGGGAATATCGAGCCCCTCCGCGCGATAAAACGCCGCCGTGTGATCGCCGACTGCCACCACCTTGTATTGCGATTCGTACAAAAACTTGGCGGCATGCGAACCCACGTTGCCAAAGCCCTGTAGCGCCACGCTCGTTTGCTGCGGCTTGCGCCCCAGGTGCGAGAGTAACTTGAACGCGAGAATGCCGACGCCGCGGCCGGTGGCTTCTTCGCGTCCCTCGATGCCGTAGTGCTCGACCGGCTTGCCGGTAACGCAGGCCGGATTGAACCCGTGATATTTCTCCCACTGGTTCCGCAGCCACGCCATCTCGCGCCACGACGTGCCCATGTCGGGTGCCGGCACGTCCTTGTCGGGGCCGATAATATCGTGAATCTGATCGGTGAACCGCCGCGTGATCCGCTCCAGCTCTTTGATACTCAGCTTCCTCGGGTCGATCGCGATCCCCCCTTTCGCGCCGCCGTAGGGCAGATCGACCACGGCCGTCTTCCACGTCATCAGCGTGGCTAGCGCCCGAACCTCGTCGAGATCGACCTCGTGATGATAGCGCAGCCCCCCCTTCATCGGCCCGCGCGAATTGTCGTGCTGCACCCGATAACCAATGAACGTCTCCAGCCGGCCGTCGTCCATTTCCACCGGAATTTCGACCTGCACCTCGCGCTTGGGAATGATCATCATGCGCCTGAGCGCGGCCGAAAGCTGCAACTTGTCAGCGGCCGTATTGAAGTAAATCTGGGCGGCTTCATGGGCTTTCATGCATTTTACTCAGGTGAGTGAACCAATCTCGTCTTTTAGGCACCGCAATTCTACCCGCCCACGGCAGACGGCGTGGAGAGCCTATTCGAGGCAACTCCTCTCTCTCCCGTTTCTTTCGCCTCCCGGCCTGCGGCGTTAGACTAGGCAGGTAACAACACCCCTGAAATACGCGCAACCACACCGCAACCATGTCCATTTCGGATTTCTGGAAGCTGCTGGCCAATAGCCGCTTGCTCACAGCAGAGCAGGTGCAGCAACTCGTGGCTGATTTTGACAAGCAGCCGTCGGTAGGCGAACCCACGGTGAAAGCACTCGCGCAGTGGCTGATGGACATTCGCGCGATTACCAAATATCAGGCTCAAGTGCTGCTCACGGGCAAGCCCGGCCCGTTCTTCTATGGCGATTACAAAGTTTATGAACGAATCGACAAAGGTCGTCTGACGGGTTGCTTTCGCGCCGTCCACAATGCAAGCAAGTACTGCGTGATCTTGCGCTTCGCCACCGGCGCGCTGCTCAAAGACCCGCAGCAATGGGCCGCGGCCAGCCAAAACACTCTCGCGGCAGCGCAGATTGGCTCCCCCTTCGTGCAGAAATATTTCGACGCAGTTGATCTGCAGCGGTTCAAGTTTTTCGTGAGCGAAGATGTACGCGGTGGCGGCTTGGACGAAACGCTGGCCGGCGGCAAGCTGCAACCCGCCGAGGCGTGCCGCTTGATGCGGCA
The DNA here is from genome assembly GCA_031394445.1 of Anatilimnocola sp. Classification (GTDB taxonomy): domain Bacteria; phylum Planctomycetota; class Planctomycetia; order Pirellulales; family Pirellulaceae; genus CAYLLN01. The sequence goes on along the minus strand of JANNTN010000906.1, from coordinate 5,888 downwards.
GGTAGCGATTGGTTTGGCCGCCATGCATGGTGCCGGCCGTTTGCATGGAGATGTGCGGCCCGAAAACATTGTGCTCGAAACTTTCGGCAGCCAGCCCCCCGCCGTTAAGCTCCTCTTCGACGCCGATGAATTGCCCCAGGCTCAAGACCTTTCGCAGCTTCAAGCCGGCACCAAGCTGGCGGCGATGGCCGATTATTTTGCACCGGAGTTGCTCGCTACGGGCCGTCCGCCCGACGCTCTAGCCGACATTTATGCATTTGGTGCGACGTTGTATGCTCTCTTGGTCGGTCATCCTCCGTTCAAAGGGGGCGATGTCGAGCAAAAACTCAAACGTCAATTGAGCGAACCGGCGCGTCCCTTGGAAACGATGGGTGTGCCGCAGCCGCTCGCTCAGCTCGTCATGTATTTGATGGCCAAAAATCCTGAGATGCGCTACAAATCGGCGTCGATGGTGGCCGAGCAGTTGGCGCTGTTTGTGCCGCCCGCCGGCCTCTCGCAAAGCTTCCCTCCGCAACCGCCTACGCTTGCTCTCTACGAGCAATACATCCGGCAACAAGACAAGCAGGTGGCCAGGCCGCAGGCGCAGCCGCGAGCTGCCGCTACTACCGCACCGCAGCCAGTGGCCACCGCTACCGCGGCACCAACGGTTCGACCAGGCACGGATCAAACCGTGGCACTAAACTCATTGCCGCCACGCGGCGAATTCAACGCCAAGGCGGCTCCCGCCGCCCGTCCGACTCGCACCGCCAACGAAATTCTCCGTGAGCGCAAACGACAAAGCACGCGCAACTTGATGCTCGGTGTGGCCGGGCTTGCTCTGCTGGTTGTGGTGGCTTTGGTCGGCGCGGTTGTCGTGACGAATCGCAAGCCAGCGACCGATTCCCAGGCCAAGGCAGGGCCCGTAACACCCGTTGCGCCCTCCGGTGGCGCGCCCGACGGCAACGGCAATGCTCCCGCTCAGCCGCCGGGCGGAAAAGCAGCCGACGGCGAGAAGCCTCCCGGCTCGTCCGCAGAAGGGAAAGGTGCCAAAGCTGCGGGGGGAGCAACTGCTGCTTTGCAGGTTGTGCCCGACGATGGAAAAGCACTCTGGGCCTCGCCGACGAATGGCCAGCCGGTGGAATTGCGCTGTGTGCCTCCTGAGGGGCAGGTCTTTATCATCGTACGCCCGGCGGCCATGTTGGCCAGCGAAGAGGGGGCTCGCGTGCTATCGGCTCTTGGCCCAACCCTCGCCGGTGAGCGAGTAGCCTGGGAGAAAGCCAGCGGCTGCAAGCTCGAGGAAATCGAGCAGCTTCACATTACGCTGCACAACAACGAATCGCAGTTCCCACGAGTCAGTTACGTCATCAAGACCGTGCAGCCACTCAGTAAGCTGGAACTGCTGGCCCGCTGGGGCGATCCAGAGGTGGTGAAGGAAGGGGACGAAGCCTTCTACAACGGAGCCAATTGGGCCTTCTATATTCCCAAATCGACGGAAGATGACCGTCGCTTTGCGATGGGGGCGGCCCGCGACATCAAGGAAGTTGCGGCTGCTGGCGGCTCGCCGCCGGTCGTCTTTCGCGAAATCGAGCGCCTCCGCCGCGCGACCGATGCCGATCGGCATTTCACGCTGCTGTTCTATCCGCAGTTTCTGTTCAACGATGATGGCGGACCGTTGTTTGCCGGCGACCGGGCGAAGGTGCGACAGCCGCTGGCTTGGCTGTTGGGCGATCACATTCAGGCGGCCTGTGTCAGCACCCATTTCGCCGATGAGTTTTATTTCGAGGCCCGCATGCGGTCGTCGCTGGATAAAGAACCGTATGCCCTGGCTGAAGAACTGCGCGACCGGCTCAACAAAATTCCCGGCTCGCTGGAAGACTATTTTGTTTCGTTGAACGCTCCACAGTATTGGAAGAAGCTGTCAAATCGTTATCCGCTCATGATCCGCGATCTGCACAACCAAATGCGGATCGGCGTCGAGAACGACATGGCCATGATCAATAGCGTGTTGCCGCTCGTCGCGGCGCATAATTTGATCCTGGGCGGCGAGCTGTTGGTTTCCACCTCGCCAGGACAATCGATCGCGGTGGCCAGCGCCGCGCCGGCGGCCAGCGGACCCAAGACCGTGGCCGATGCCCTCCAACTCAAGACTTCCTACAGCTTTGACCAACAGTCGTTGGAGTTCGCCATGCGCGATTTGGCGGACGACGTGAAGGGCAACTTGAAAAACGCCCCTTTCGAGTTCGCGATCAAGATCATCGGCGACGATCTGAAGCTGGACGGCATCACTCGCAATCAATCGATCCGCGATTTCAAGCAAGATAATCAATCGGTAGCCGACATTCTGACCGCCCTCGTGCGCAAAGCGAACCCGGTGACGACCGTGAAAGACCCCTCCGAGAAAGATCAAAAGCTCGTCTGGCTGATTGGTCCCGATCCAGACAGTCCCGGCAAGCAAATTGTTCTCATCACAACTCGCAATGCGGCCGGCACCAAGAAATACACCCTGCCGCCACATTTTGTCGAGAAGGGGAAAAAATAAGCTACCGTCTTCTTAAACCACCCACTACTCACTTAAACCACCCACTACTCACCTATTCACTTCCTCCGCCATGCTCACCCTCTCCCTGTTAGCAGCCCTTACGGCAATCACCGCTGATACCGCCCCACGCCCCAACATCGTCTTTATCCTGGCTGATGATCTGGGTTACGGTGATCTCGGCTGCTACGGCCAACAGCGCATTCAAACGCCTCACATCGATCGGCTGTCGAAGGATGGCCTGCGCTTCACCGATTTTTACGCCGGCTGCACCGTCTGCGCTCCATCGCGCTGCGTGCTCATGACCGGCTACCACACGGGACATGCCCACATTCGCGGCAACGCGGGGCGCGAACGGCCAGAAATTCAAGTGCTGCGCGATAGCGATGTAACGGTCGCGGAAGTATTGAAGAAAGCCGGCTACGCCACGGCCCTCTGCGGCAAATGGGGCCTCGGGGACGAAGGAAACATCGGCGTTCCGAACAAACAAGGCTTCGACTACTTCTTCGGCTATCTCAACCAAGGCCACGCCCACAATTATTACCCGGAGTTTTTGATCAAAAACGAGGAGCGGTTCCCCCTACGGAATGAAGTGCCCGGCAACAGCCGCTCAGGCATCGGTGTCGCCACGAAGCAAGTCGATTACAGCGCTGACTTCATCACCGCCGAGGCACTAAAATGGGTCGAAGAGCACAAAGCCGGCCCCTTCTTCCTCTATTACTCCCCCACGGTGCCGCATGCGAACAACGAGGGCAAACAAGACGGCATGGAAGTGCCGGACCTCGGCCAATACGCCAACACCGATTGGCCGCCGCAGCAAAAGGCCCACGCCGCAATGATTTCGCGGCTCGATGCCGATGTCGGCCGATTACTGGATCTCTTAAAAAAGCTCGGCATCGACAACAACACGCTCGTCTTCTTCTCCTCCGACAACGGCCCGCACCGCGAAGGGGGCAACAACCCCGATTTCAACAACAGCAACGGCCCGCTGAAGGGTATTAAACGCGATCTGACCGAAGGGGGCATTCGCGTCCCCTTCATCGCCCGCTGGCCCGGCCATATCACGCCCGGCGTTAGTAGCTTCGCCGGCGGCTTTCAAGACATCATGCCCACGCTGGCCGAATTGACCGCCTCAACCGACGTCGTGCCGAAAAATATCGACGGCCTCTCGATCGTGCCTACGCTCAAGGGCCAGGTGACGAACCAAAAGCCCCACGACTATCTCTACTGGACCTTCTACGAACGCGGCGGCGGCCAGGCCACCCGCGTTGGCAATTGGAAAGCGATCCAGCAGCCGATCGATTCCGCCGTGCGGCTCTACGACCTCAGCCAAGACCTCGGCGAAGAGCAAGACATCGCCGCGCAGCATCCCGATCTCGTTGCCAAGCTTTCCGCAACGATGAAAACCGCCTACACGCCGCATGAGAATTGGAAAATGCCAGGAGAGAAATAGCCACGGATAGCGCGAATCACACGGATGCGGGACATCCCTTGTCGTTGCGAGGTCTGCTATCCTCTGCTTTATCTGTGCAATTCCGCGTAATCAGCGGTTCATTCATTGGAGGCCAAAAATATGTTGCGTCATTCAATTATCGGCTCGCTCATCATCGCGTTGTGCTGCCTCTCCTTCGCCGCCGCCCAAGAGAAGAAGGAGAAAGTGGCCAAGACCTATCCGCCCAAAATGGAAGGGGCAGAGGTTCAGACCTACAAAACGGCCGGCGATACGAAGCTCAATTTGTACATCTTTAACCCTCCGGGACACAAAGCGACCGACAAACGGCCGGCCATCGTGTTCTTCTTTGGTGGCGGCTGGACCAACGGCTCGCCCACACAGTTCGAGCAGCACTGCAAGCACCTCGCCTCGCGCGGCATGGTTGCGATCACAGCCGATTATCGCGTTGCCAGCCGCAATCAAGTGAAAGCGGTAAGCTGCGTGCAAGACGCGAAAAGCGCGATCCGCTTCGTCCGTAAGGAAGCGGCCAAGCTCGGCGTCGATCCCAATCGCATCGTCGCCGGCGGCGGTTCGGCCGGCGGGCACCTCGCCGCTTGCTGCGGCACGATCAAAGGCTTCGACGAAACCACGGAAGATACCGCAATCAGCAGCGTGCCGAATGCTATGGCCCTCTTCAATCCGGCGGTAGTGCTCGCCGAAGTTCCTGGCCTCACCAGTGTGAATCAAGTGAAAGTGGACTCGCTCAAGGACCGCATGGGTGTCGAGCCGAAAGAACTCTCCCCCTATCACAACATCAAAGCCGGCGCGCCGCCGACGATCATCTTCCACGGCAAAGCCGACACCACCGTCCCCTACGCCACTGTCGAACTCTTCACCAAAGCCATGACCGACGCCGGCAACAAATGCACCCTCCTGGGCTACGAAGGCCAAGCCCACGGCTTCTTCAACTACGGCAGAGGCGGCGGTGAGTACTATCCCAAAACCCTCGCCTCCCTCGACGAATTCCTCACCGGCCTCGGCTACCTCGAACCGGCCAAGGCGACAAAATAGAGCACGAGTTAGAGCCAGGTAATCTCTCGCTTTTAACGCAGAGGCGCAAAGACGCAATGAGGAAAGAAATCTATCTTCCTTCCTACCTTCTCTGCGCCTTTGCGACTCTGCGTCTTTGCGTCTTTGCGTTACACAGAGTTGGGCTTGAAGTACCAAACAAGATCTTTTGCGGAGAGCTATTGATGCGGCTGTTGATTGGTCTGATGGGCGCGTTGTTGATCGTCACACCGGCCGCGATCGCCGAAGATGCGGCGGTGACGAAGCAGTTTCAAGATTTGCTGGCATCGGAATGGGAATATGGCCTGAAGGAGTCGCCGACGTTCGCTTCGCACCTGGGCGATAAGCGATACAACGACCGTTGGCCCGATGTCAGCCTGGCAGCGATCGAGCGGCGGCATCAGCATCGCCAAGAAACGCTCGCCACGCTGGCTAAGATTGACAAAACAAAACTTTCCCCGGCAGACCAGCTCAATTACGATCTTTTCCGCAAAGACGTGGCGGAGGAAGTCGAAGCGTTTCAATATCGCTGGTTTCTCGTGCCGCTCGACCAGCGTAGCGGCATTCAAACCGAAAACGAAGTCGCCGACGCGCTGCCGTTTCGCACCGTAAAGGACTACGAAGACTGGATTGCCCGCCTCCGCTCATTTCCCACATACCTCGAGCAAACGACCGAGCTGATGCGGGCCGGCATTCGCGAACGCATCGTACAGCCGAAGATCGTTATGCGCCGCGTGACGGAGCAAATCAAAAAGCAGATCGTCAACGACCCCACCGAAAGCCTCTATTTCAAGCCATTCAAGAATTTTCCCGCCGACATCGCTGCCGCCGATCAAGAACGCCTGAAGAGCGAGGCCCAGGCCGCGATTCGCG
>JANNTN010000865.1:0-5600 GCA_031394445.1 Anatilimnocola sp. | reverse complement strand
AACTCTGGGTTTTTCGTTACCCCACCGGCCAAGGTTTTCTGCAATCCGCCGCGGCTCTGCGGCAAGAGCTGCGCGCGGCGATCGTCTCGTTCGATCCGAGCCAGACCGATTCGGCTCTGCAAAACATCGTCCTCGTCGGCCACAGCATGGGCGGGTTGATCTCAAAATTACAAGTGACCTACTCCGACGAACTTATCTGGTCGCGAGTGGCCAATAAACCGCTCGACGAGATTGCGACCACCGAACCCACCCGCGCGCTACTGACGGAAGCTTGTTATTTCGATCCCACGCCCCACGTAACCCGCGTGATCTTTATTGCCACGCCCCATCAGGGATCGCTCGAAGCGAGCGGCCTCATCGGCCACACGGCCTCCATGCTGGTCCAACCGTCCGCCGAGCAAGCAGCAATGCAGCAGCAACTGATTCGCGACAATCCCGACACATTCAGCTCAGCCATCGAGCGCCGGTTTCCCACCAGCATCGACATGCTCAAGCCGCGCTCGCCGCTGCTCGATGTCTTGCGCCAAATGCGACTCAACCCCTGCGTCAAGCTGCACAACGTCATCGGCGTTTCCCATCCCTTGTCATTTGATGGCAGCCCCTCGGACGGAATCGTCTCGATCAACAGCGCTACTCACCCCGACTGCCTCAGCGTCCTAGCCGTCAATTCGAAGCACGCCATCGTTCATCGGACTCTTAAGGCGAGTTACGAAGTTTTGAGAATTTTGAATCAGCATTGCCCTACTCCGAACTCTTCTCGTGTGCCTTGATACTTGGTCCGCGACCGTTGGCAAGCGATTTCGGGCAAGGTACGATTGCAGACTAACAACGCCGGTCCGACAAAAGGTGCAACCATGCGTAACAAATATTGTGCGATCCTGCTTGCGACGATCCTCTTGCCGCAAATTGCCGGGGCACAAGAGGCCGCCAAGGACGCAATCGAGATCAACGGCAATTGGCACCCCGCCGAAGTGACGAAGCTCGAGCGAATCTGGCTCTATCCAGAAGACTACGAAGGCAAGACCATAACCCTGCGGGGATTTCTCTTCAAAGCCGAGAATTTCGAGTATTTCCCCGAGCACGACGGCTATCTCTTCTGCTGCGAGCCTGCGGTCTTTGGCCGCAACCTGAATGTTCACGCCATGATCGGCAATGCGACCTTCGTGAGCCGCGAAAAGTTGAATTTCTTCTGTACCAAGGCCGACGGGCAACTCGTGCGAAAACTCTTCAAAGAGAGTGCCCGCGATCTGCCCGTCAGCGGCGACTTTGTGCTACAAGTCCAAAAGCGCAACGGCATCTACTTCGGCGTCGTCTCCTCCTTCACGCACAAAGGCGCACCCACATCGCGCAGGTAGGAAGCTAAGCTCAGAACGACCCAAGCTCAGCGACCCGGCCCACGAGAACGTCCGATTGCAACCACAATGCGATCGCCGGATTCGCTGCAGCGCATGGTTGGGCATCACGGTTTCAGTCATAACCAAAAACTAGACGCTCGGCAAACTCTCGTTAATCAATTTCCCCAGGCCGACGCATTGCTCACTCACCGCTCCGTCCTCTCCCCAAACTCCCCATCCCACCCGGGCCAACTGCTGGGGCTTCCGCGGCCGGAGGGCAGGTTTTTGGGCGCCATGAACGGCCGCTAGTATTGCTCGGCGTAAGCGACGTACTGCTCCCGCGTCGCAAAAATGGGGGAGACGTTGTAGACCAGTTCGCAAGGACCGAGACGCGGAGACGAAATCAATCCTGCTACCTCGCTTGCGTGCCAATTGCTATTATTTCACGATGAAAGCAAGTGCAAATCGGAGAGTCGCCAAGGTCGATGTGCGTTTGGCCCTCGGAATCGCGTTTGCGATTCTCTGCGCGGCGGGCGCGAAGGCTCCGCTTCAAGCTCAGAATTTGGACGAGCAGCTTCGGCAAGCGAGTGCAAGCGATTTAGCGCAACTGGCGAAAGACCAAGGAGATGCCATACGCGGGGCAATCGTATTTTTTCAGCCGCACATGGCGTGCGCCAAATGCCATCCCGTGGGCGATGGCCGAGCGGCAACGCTGGGACCGGATTTGATCGCTATTGGCAAAGCTGCTGACGACGCATCGCTTGTCGAATCGGTTCTGCTGCCGTCAAAAGTGATCCAGAAGGGATATGAACCGGTCGTCGTGGCAACTGCCGACGGGCGGACTCTGAACGGCTTGATGGTTGATCGCACGGCGGGCAAGCTGACGCTGCGCGACGTAACGCGCGGCGGAGAGCTGACAACGCTGAGCGCCGGCGAGATCGAAGCTGTCAAACCGAGTACGGTCTCGATCATGCCGGGCGGTCAGGTCAATCAGCTCGCCAGCAGGCAGCAGTTTCTCGATTTGGTCCGCTATTTAATGGAAGTTCGGGATGGCGGCGCGGCGCGGGCCCGCGAGTTGCAACCATCACCGGCGCTGCTGACGCTCACCCTGCCGGAGTACGAGCAGAGAATCGACCATGTGGGCCTGATTCGCGACTGGAACGGGGAATCGCTCAAGCGCGGAGAGGCGATCTATCGGCGTGTTTGCCAGAACTGCCACGGGACCAAGGACCAACCCGGATCGCTGCCAACGTCGCCGCGGTTTGCCGAGGGGAAATTCAAGAATGGGCATGATCCCTTGGCGATGTACCAGACGCTGACGCGCGGATTTGGACTGATGGCCGCGCAGACGTGGATGGTGCCGTCGCAGAAATACGACGTGATTCATTACATCCGCGAGACCTACCTTCAGCCGCACAACAGGTCGCAGTTTGCAGTGATCGACGATGCATTTCTGGCACGGCTGCCGAAAGGAAACACGCGCGGCCCGGAGCCGAGCAAAATCGAACCTTGGAGCGCGATGGATTATGGCCCGAGCCTGACGCACACGTATGAAATTCCTGGTGCTGAGCACAATTTTGCATACAAGGGAATTGCCATGCGTCTCGATCCCGGCGCAGGAGGTGTGTCGCGGGGCCGGCATTGGATGATCTTCGATACGGACACGCTGCGTGTTTCCGCGGCTTGGAGCGCCAGCGAAAAAAGCGGCAACTTCATCGACTGGCGCGGGATTCAATTCAACGGCGAACACCAGATTCATCCGCGCATCGTCGGCCAGATGGCGCTGGCCAACGCGACTGGTCCCGGATGGGCGAATCCAAACACTGGCCAGTTTCTGGACGACCGGCGTGTCAAAGGCCGTGATGGCCGCCGATATGGGCCGCTGCCGCGCGACTGGGCACGCTTTCGCGGCTTGTATCACCACGCCCAGCAGGTGGTACTGTCCTATACGGTTGGCAAGACGGAAGTGCTCGAAGCGCCGCGCCTGCTGACGGTGGATGGCTCACCTGAAACGCCATTGTTCCTGCGCACTTTCAACATTGGTCCGCGCGACCGGGAACTGGTCTTGCAAATCGCCGAGCAGCACGGAACTGAATCGCTACCGCAAATCGGGTTTGCTCCGCTCGCAACGCCGGCTGAGTGGTTAAAGGAAGGCGGTCGGCTGCAACTGCGAATATCGGCCGGGAAGGAGCCTCTGAAATTTTCCGTGTGGGCGACTGCTGCTCTGGCTGGCTCCGCTTCTGCTACTCAGCCTGCCATTGATGACGCCGATCTTGACCTAACCTTGATGACTAGTGGCGGACCGCCGCGCTGGCCGCAAAAACTCGAAACCCGGACGATGATCGGACCTGACAGCGGCCCGTTCGCGGCCGATGCGCTGACGGCTCCCGAATCCAACCCCTGGCTGGCTCAAACTCGTTTCACCGGCTTGGATTTCTTCTCTGACGGCAGACTTGCCGTCTGCACCTGGGACGGCGATGTCTGGCTCGTGGAGCAACTGCCAGACGGGGCGAATTTGCGTTGGCAGCGTGTCGCCAGCGGGTTGTATCAACCGCTGGGGCTGAAGGTCATCCGCGAGAAAATTCACGTTCTGTGTCGCGATCAACTCGCGGTGCTGCACGATTTGAACGGAGATGGTGAGACCGACTTTTACGAGTGTCTGAACAACGACCATCAAGTCACCGAACACTTTCACGAATTCGCGATGGGTTTACAGACGGATGCAGCGGGCAATTTCTACTATGCCAAGTCGGCTCGGCATGCGTTGCCGGCGGTTGTGCCCCATCACGGAACGCTGCTGCGGGTGAGCAAAGATGGCTCGCGGACCGAGATTCTCGCCAATGGCTTCCGCGCTGCCAACGGAGTTTGCCTCAATCCGGACGGTTCGTTCGTCGTGACCGATCAGGAAGGGCATTGGAATCCAAAAAACCGCATCAACTGGGTCACGCTTGATCCTTCTGGCCAGCCGAAATTTTACGGAAACCTGTTCGGCTACACCTCTGTCACCGATTCTGCGGACGCAGCCATGCAGCCGCCGCTCTGTTGGATCACGAACGACTTCGACCGCTCGCCCGCGGAACTATTGTGGGTCGATAGCCCGCGCTGGGGCAAACTGAACGGTGCCTTGCTGAACCTGTCGTACGGAAACGGCAAGGTGTTCGTCGTGCCGCACGAAAGCGTAGGCGGAGTGATGCAGGGCGGCATGTTGCAATTGCCGCTGCCGGCCTTTCCCACGGGTGTGATGCGCGGCCGGTTTTCTCCCGGCGACGGGCAACTGTATTTGTGCGGCATGTTCGCCTGGGCCGGCAACGCGACCTATCCTGGCGGCCTGTACCGCCTCCGAGCGACGGGGCAGCCGATGCACCTGGTAACCGGCCTGCAGGCGCATACGAAAGGACTGAGCCTGACCTTCACCGAGCCGCTCGATCGGTCCTCCATCGACTCAGGAAGCGTAAAGCTCAAAACGTGGTCGCTCAGGCGAACGGCAAATTACGGCTCGAAACATTACGATGAAAAGCGGCTCCCAGTGAGTGCCGTCACGCTTTCGGCCGACAACAAGTCGCTAACGGTCGAGGCTCCGGGCATTGAGCCAACGTGGTGCATGGAGATTGCTTACTCGCTCCGCTCGGCAGAGGGACAACCGGTGACAGGCGTGATTCATAATACGATCCACGGCCTTAAGAATAACTGAGCCTATCGCGGACTATTCCGCGATGCTCATTGCGGCTTAGGTCCGGCGCATCAATAAGTGTCACATCGTGGCGAATGCTGTCAGCATCCGAACCAACGCTAGCAGCGTCAGCCACGACAGTTGTTTCTGCGCCGATCCTTAGGGAGCACAGGCGGTGGTTCGGTAATTGACTGCTGCCGTCCGCGGCGGCGAAATTTTGGGGAAGCGCTCACCTCGGAAGAGTTGTGGTTTGGGCGGTTTTTGTAAGTGGCAGTGGGGCCAGGGGTTCGGCTGATTGGAAAAATTGGTTGGCGCTCACAGTGAGCAGTTAGTGAGGAGTTAGCGCGATCAGGTGAGCGGCCAGTCAGCGGTTTCAAGATCAAGGTTCCAAGTTCAAAGTCGGGACGGGCGCGCAGGGGAGACGGTTACTCAGGCGGCGGCGCAGAGTAAGGAGCGTGTCCTTCCGGCAAGCCTGTAGAAGTGTCAAAAGTTGCGGCCGGCCGCTAGCAGACGGCGAGCTGGGCCGATTCGAGAGTGGCTCGATAATTCCAGGGCATCCAATCCGCGGGATGCTCGGCCACTTGCTCCGCATGGCG
>JANNTN010000841.1:0-3186 GCA_031394445.1 Anatilimnocola sp. | reverse complement strand
CACACTCCGGCCGCCACTCACCTCGACCACCAGACGCCACCCCAGTTGCTGTCGCCCCGCCGCAGAACTACGACGACTCGGAGATCCCCTTTTGAGCATGCTCGTCCCCGTAACGCCAGAGCCAACGATCACGGGTAATGTCCTTGAATTGCTCGGCGATCGAGTCAGCGTTGTACACCACTGCCGAGAACCAATGCACCGGTTTCCTAGACTGGTGACGGAAGGACTGGAATACATGGCAAAAGACTGCGATTGCATTGACGGACCAAGCGGCCAGACAACCAATTCGTTGTCAGCGCCGTTGTCTAGTCTCAATAAGGCACCAAAAAACCGCTGTTATGCCACTGTTGCCGCCCTGCTCGACCCCGACCTTGTACACCACGTCAGCGCAGCAAAAAGCCCCGCGTCATTTCTGACCGGGGCTAGGGATGGCTTTGAAAAACAGTCACAGGCCGTTGCGTTGCCGCACTGCGTTGTCAGGCGCAGCCGGCCCGCGACCGCTCCAAAGGACTCATTTGGCGAGCATGAGGCCCCCGTCGATGGCCTGAAGGACCGCGCGAAGGTTGCCTTTGTGCTCGTTCACCAGCCGAATGTAATCGTCGATCGGCCTACCGTCCAACCCTTCGGCCTGGGCAATCTCCTGCGCCCGTTGGGCGAATGGCTTGGCCAAGTCCCGCTCCGCCAGGGCGATCACCTGGCACCGGCTAATGAGGGGGTGCGCGTCGGCTTCGTCGGCAAACAGGCTTTCCTGCCCCGCCTTCGTCGTGGTGAAAATCCAGACCGCATGCCCCGGAATCCGCTCCAGCGTCACCAGCAACTGCCGTACAGCGTCCGAACGCAGACCGTGGGCTTCGTTCACCAAATACACGAGCCCCGGCTTATCGCCAAGCCGCGTGCAATGGCTGGCCCGCTCCATTTCCTTGATTCGCGTTGGCGTCAATTCTGCCGCGTCGTATTCCTCGACATTCAGCGCATCCGCAATCTCACCGGCCAACAGTTTGGCGATCGTTGTCTTGCCGACTCCCGACTTTCCCGACAACCAGTAAGCGCGACCCGCGAGGCCCCGCCGGCGTAACCGGTCAATTGTGGCCAGCGCCTTCGGCTGCCCCACGACATCCCCCCAACACTTTGGCCGATACAGCTCGCGCAGTTGCATGACAAAACCCTTTCCTTTGGAGTGAAACAAAAACTGCGGTTTGACAGACCGCATTCCCCCGGCCGGGACGCGACCCCCGGCAAGCGCTTTCAGGGGCAGATCGAGCTAAGCCGCCATCGGTATGGCAGCTTGCTGTACGGTTTCCAGATACTCCACAGCCCGGCTGGCGTGGCTTGCCGCACTGAAAATCGCCCGCTTATCGTCCCGCAACACTTTCAGCCAATGCTCGATATAGCTGGCGTGGTCGCTTCGGACTTCCGCTGTGATGTTCAGATCAGCACACAGATAGGCGGCCCCCAACTCGGCAACCAGCTCTTCGACCGCGTAGCCTTCATCCCCAAATCGCTTGCGGCCAAAGTCCCGATTCAGCCGCGCGGGATGGCGCGTCCAATGGGTCAGCTCATGCGCCAGCGTCGCGCAGTAGCTCTCAGCATCACGGAAGCATTCAAACGGCGGCATTTGCACGTGGTCAGTGCCGATGGCGTAATATGCCTGATTGCCACCGTGGCGAATGTTGGCCCCCGTCTGGGCAAAAAACCGCTCGGCAGCGTCAATGCGCTGGATGTTGTCTTTCGGCTGCTCCGCCAGTTGGTAGTAATGCTTCGGGAGCCCCTCGCACTGCTCGGCATTGAAAACCGTGTATTCGCGAAGAAATGGAATCTCGGATTCAACTTGCTGGCCGTCGTCCGTCGTTTCGGACTTCTTGAACGTGCTGGCGTACACGACCGGCGAACCATGTTGGCCCTTCTTGACGTGGCCCCCAAGTTCTTTGGCCTGTTGAAACGTCAGCCAGAATGGACAAGCGAAGCTTTGTTCATCGGCCGATGCCCACAGTGTCAGGACGTTAACTCCGCTGTACGGCTTGCCATTGTGACGCAAAGGGCGAGTGATTCGACCGGCGGCATGCTCGGCATTCCACGGCTTATGCCAGGGCAATGTTCCGCGCTCCAACTCTTCGATGATGCGATTTGTGACGCGCGTGTAAATGTCGGCGCGCTTCGCTGGCAAATTCTCGCCAGCTTGAGTGTGAACCGTGGAACCCTTGCGGCGCTTCGGCCGTGCAAACGTGGTGGACATGAGAAAACCCTTTAGATTGGAGATACTCGCGGGATTGACGGTCCCGCGTTGATGCTTGATAATAGTCAAGTATCGGTTGCTTGTCAATCGTCAAGTAGTGTTTCACTCAAGAAGAATCTACATGGCCAAAGAACTGGACAGTTGGGACGACGTATTTCGCTCCGCGTGCAAAGACTACTCAGGGTCGGTCTATGCGCTTTGCAAGCAAGCTGGAGTCGATCAAGGACAGCTAAGCCGGTTCATCGCTGGCGAGCAATCCATCGGCCTGGCCACGGCGGAGAAGCTTGCGCGTGTTCTTGGAATCACTCTCCAAAGAGCACCCAAACAGCGGCGCAAGAGCAGCTAAATAAGCGTGGGTTGCCCATGCTCGGCAAGTGCTGTGATTTGTTCGGCCATCATCAGACCGCATTCCAAGCACGCGATCGATTCGCTGCCGCCTTCGGAACTACTCCGAAACAGCACGGAAAGAGCGGCGGAATAGCGACTCAGCAACTGCCGCTTAGCGCTTCGATGCCCTTCCTGCCCAGCCAAGAGACGGGGGGTACCGGCCCCCGATCCGCGCACACGTATTTTGTATATCCCTCCCAGAGACTTTTTGCGCTATCCAGGCCAATTGTCCCAATCGCCGCTTTTCGGCCGGATGATAAAAGCCGGGACGCGTCGGGATGTGATAGCTCGTCCGAGGAAAGGGTCATTTGATAGGACTCCGGGAAACCGAACCCGAATGACGGGTTCTCGGGAACAAAACCGCGTTCCTTGCGGTGCGAGAGGGCGCACGAAAACAACGCGGTGGCGGAAAGCGTGGGTCGCTCCCGCCGCCGGCGTTGGCATCGGTTTTCTGCGTCAGTCCCCTTGCGGTCAGGGTTTCCCCGGCAGCGGCGTGGCGTCCCAGATTGTCACGGTTCCGTTACCCAAAGCACTGGCCAATCGGCGGCCATCGGGACTGAAGGCTA
>JANNTN010000835.1:0-5993 GCA_031394445.1 Anatilimnocola sp. | reverse complement strand
AAACGCCGCTCAACGTGAAGATGAGGCAGAACGGTATCTGGACAGATCCCATTCAACACGGCAGTCAATTCACGGCTCTGCAGCAAGCGGGTGGTGGGCCGCTCTCCCTCGAAAAATACCAAAAAATAGGCACTCCGGGTCCGGTAAACGAATTTACCGGGTCGGGAATGAAAACTCTCTCAGAGAGGCAAGTCTATGATAAAGCCAGCAAAAACAATTTACCCTGGGCAACCAGATGGGGCATTCCGCCGCGCCTCGTGGGTGCCTTCTCAAACAATCTTGCGCACGGCACCAGCATCATCATCACCACCAGCGACGCCAGCGCTACTGCCTCGGTAGCCCAGGACGTCTGGAAAAATGTCGCTTACGCCGCACAGTCCACGTATGCGTCACCCCTCGCTGTCTCAGTTTCGCTGGAAAATTTGGTGGGCGGCCAACTCGGCGAAGCCCGCATAACCGCCGTCGGTCTCAATGGTCTCCCCACCGCCGGCACGATCGTGCTCGATAAAGATGCCGGCGGTGTCGGCTGGTTCATCGACTCCACTCCACTCGACAACTCTGAATTCGGCACCTCGCTCGACGTCAGCGCCTTCCAATCATCCAGTGATTCTGCCGCCGCCGGTAAATACGACCTGCTCACGGTGCTATTGCACGAGATGGGCCACCTGCTCGGATTCAACCCAGAAATTCCCGGCTTTGCGGCCCACATCGGCACTATCGCCGGCTCAACGCTCTTCGTCGGCACCGATTTCATGGCCCCGCTTAGCCCCGACGGCGACCATATCGAAAACGCGGCGTATCCCTATGACCTGATGAACGCCCTGTTGTCTCCCTCGGTCCGCAAGCTTCCCTCCGAACTGGACCACAAGATTATTGACGCCGTCAGACAGTCCGCAGCGGCACTTGCGGGCACTACTTTCAGCGAAACATGCAGCAACTATCACGCTCCTGCTCTCAACGGCTCCGCCTTCACCGCGATCATCAACGGTGATTTTGGCATCGTGAATCCTGCGGACGCAGGTTTCGGCTGGGACTCCACCGGGACGGTAGTCGTCGATCAGGATCAGGCGGTCCTGAGCGAAAATCAGCAGACGTTCAGCGGCCTAACGCAAACCTTCGTCATTCCCGAGGGCGCTACCGCGTTGCGATTTACGCTCTCGGGAATCAACCTTACGCCCAACACGTTGACCATTCCCGACGCCTTCGAGGTCGCCTTGCTCGACGACGCGACGGGCGAATCGCTGCTCAGCCCCATCGGCAGTTTGACGAACACCGATGCTCTCTTGAACATCCAGCAAACTGGGGAGGTACATTTTGCCACGGGCGTGACGTTCGCGGGCGAGTCGGTGTCGGGTGCAGTGACGCCGCTCAACACTCCGCTCGTCGTCACGGTCGGCCTCGGCGGCGTCGCCGCGAATACCACCGCCACGATCTATTTCGATCTGCTCGGATTCGGTGCCACGGGCAGTTCCGTTAGCGTTGACAATGTGGTGCTCGTCGGATTGGACGGTGATCAGCTTCCCACCGCCAATGCCGACACGGCCAGCGTCGGCGAGAACGGGATTTTGGTCATCAATGCTCCCGGCATCTTGGAAAACGACATCGACCTCGACGTTGGCGACACCAAGTCGGTCGTTGCGGTGAATGCCCAGTCCGCTGCTGTCGGCACGCAAATCACGCTCGCCTCGGGTGCGCGACTCACGGTACAAGCCGACGGTCGATACACCTACGATCCCAACGGCCGATTCGAATTTCTAGGTGATGGTCAGACAGGCACTGATTCATTCACCTACACGATGGCCGATTCTGCCGGAGCCACGTCGTCAGCCACCGTGACGATCACAATCCAAGGTGAGAACGACGCACCGACTGCGGACGATGACATCGCCTCGACTAGCGAAGATGATGTTCTCCTGGTGCCTGCGACCGGCGTCCTGTCCAACGACAAAGCGACTGACGGAGGAGACACGAAAACAGTAATCAGGGTCAACGGCTCGGCCGCTGGCATCGGCAATCAGATCACACTTGCCTCCCTCGCCGTATTGACCATGCAAGCCGACGGCAGTTATCGCTATGATCCCAGCGGCAAATTCGAGTTTCTGCGCGTCGGTCAGACGGCAACCGACTCGTTCACGTACACAATGGCCGACGGCAACGGCGCTACTGCCTCGGCGACCGTGACGGTCACTATCCAAGGGGTTAACGACCCGATTGAGGCCAGAAATGACACGGCCATCACCAGCGAGGATCAATCGCGCACCGAAGTGGCCCCGGGAGTTTTAGAAAACGACCGAGAATTTGGCAAAGACTTCGGAGACACGAGCACGGTCGTGGCCGTCAATGGCCAGTCCTCCGCGGTTGGCTTGCAGATCACGTTGGCCTCCGATGCTCTGCTCACGCTGCAATCCAACGGCAGCTACGTTTACGATCCCAACGGAAAATTCGAGTTTCTAAGCGCGGGCCAGACCTCGACGGACTCTTTCACCTATACGGTCGCCGATAGCGCTAACGCCACGGACTCCGCCACGGTGACAATCACCTTGATCGGCGTCAACGATGCGCCGCAAGCGCTCAGCGATGCCGCTTCAACGCCCAAGAACGCAGTGGCAATCATCCCCGCCCCGGGCCTTCTATCCAACGATAAGGATGTTGACGACGGGGACACAGTGTCCTTTGCAGCCATCAACGGCCAGGCGACTACAGTCGGATCTCAGGTCATCCTCGTTTCCGGCGCTCTGCTTACGGTCCAAGCCAACGGCAGTTATACCTACGACCCTAACGGCAAGTTTGATCCTCTTTCCTCTGGCCAGACGGCGACCGATTCCTTTACTTACACCATCGCCGATGCCGCGGGCCTGACCTCTACCGCCACGGTGACCATCACGATAGATGGCAACAACGGCGAGCCAGTTGCCGTGAGCGACACGGCCACGACCGGCGAGGACCAGGTTCTACCGACAGCCGCTCCCGGCTTGCTCTCCAACGACGCGGGCAACTCCAAGGTCGTCGTGGCCATCAACGGCCAAGCAATGGCGGTGGGCACACAGATCGCGATCGCTTCCGGCGCTCTCCTGACTGCGCAGGCCGACGGCAGCTACCGTTACGACCCTCACGGAAAATTCGATTTGCTGCGCGCCGGCCAAACGAATACCGATTCGTTCACCTACACGATGGCCGATTCCGCGGGAGCCACTTCATCCGCCACCGTGACGATCACGATCCAAGGCGCCAACGACGCACCGGCCGCGGACAGCGACATGGCTTCCACGGGCGAAAACGACGGACCGATTGTTTCGGAGAACAGCGTCCTGGCCAACGACAAGGATGTTGACGCTGGAGACACAAAAGCGGTAATCACTGTCAATGGCTCGGCCGCTGCCATCGGCAATCAGATCACGCTTGCTTCCCGCGCCGTATTGACCGTGCAAGCCGACGGCAATTATCGCTATGACCCCAGCGGCAAATTCGAGTTTCTGCGAATAGGTCAGACGGCCACCGATTCGTTCACGTACACCATGGCCGACGCGGCTGGCGCATCTTCCTCAGCCACTGTGACCGTTTCCATTCAAGGCGCAAACGACGCACCAATCGCCACGAACGACACCGGCTCGACGGACGAAAACATCGTCCTCGTCGTGCCGGCCGCGGGCATTCTCGGCAACGATAACGACGCAGACACCGGCGACACCAAGACCGTTACCACCGTGAATGGCCAGACCGCCGCCGTGGGAACGCAAATCGTCTTGGCCTCCGGCGCACTGCTCACGGTGCAGGCGAACGGCGGCTATCGTTACGATCCCAATGGCAAATACGCCTCTCTGAACAACGGCCAAACGGCATCCGACCAGTTCGACTACACGGTCATCGACGGTCAGGGTGCTCCTGCCACCGCCAGCGTAACGATCACCATACTGGGCGTCACGCAAACGCCCCCCACGCTGCCCAACTCCATCGCCGGAACGGTCTATGTCGATGTCAACAACAATGGCGTTCGCGGAGCGCCAGAAATTGGCATCCGCTATGTCATGGTTCACCTCGATGGCCCCGTATCGCGCACGGTGCAGTCCGATCTGAACGGCAACTATTCCTTCACCGATCTGCCACCCGGCTCATACACCGTCACACAGGCTCAGCCCACTGCCTTCATGGACGGCATCGACACCCGCGGCGAGCCGCTGCTGGGAACTATCGCTAACAATCAGTTCGTCGGCATCAATTTAACCAGCAACATTCACGCGACGGGCTACAACTTCGGCGAGCGCGGCCTGACCAATCCCAACAAAAAGCTGAGCCTCGCTTCCACTTCGCTCGATTGGGATTTGATTCAACCGCTGTTGCCCGAAAACCAACTCGACGCCCTCTGGGCACAGCTCAACGGATTGCCCCCGCCCATCGAATTGCCGCCGACCGACATCTTCTCAACACAAAATCCGCGGAATGCACTCGACGTGACGGACGACGGAGCAATCGCGGCTGACGATGTGCTTGCGATTATTAATCGCATCAACGCCGGACCTGCCGCGAACTCCGCCGCGCTCCGCACTACTAGTGTCGCCGCGCCCTATCTCGACACCACCGGTGATGGCGTAGTCGCCGCCGACGATGTTCTCAAAGTCATCAACTTCATCAATAGTCGCAGGACCGAAGGAGAAAGCGGAAGCGTCAATGTGCTGTTTGCTGAACCCACGACTTCCGCAAAAGCAGCCGACCAAATATTTGAAGCGGAAGAAAACTCGCTCAACGATTTCTTGCTCGATCTGCTGGCGGAAGATGTTGACCAGCTTCGACGCAAGAAGGGTCAGTAAGTTTGCTAGCGAAAGCGTGCTATCAGCCTTGCAAATCGCACTCATCAAAACTTTGTTTTTGATGACTCAAAACCGATTGCCTGCCGATGATAGTAAAATCTCGCCGCAATCGTCAAAAGTAGCGAATGAGCTCCCATGCTCCAACGCCTCGTTTTTCTCCTGACAATTCTCTCTCCGCTGCTTTCCTCGGCGGAGGATTCTTTCGTTTGGCCCGCGCGAAACACCACCTCCAGCCGCGAAGCATTCCCGCTGACTTACATTCAGGACGAGATGGAACCGCGCAGCACGCTGATGCGTTGGAACAGTTCCGCCGAAGTCGAGGGTGGGCCGCCGGGCTGGGATGATGCGCTCGCGAGCGACCGCCCCGACTTCACCGAGGCCTCGTCAACAGTGGGCATTGGCAAGCGCCAGTTGGAAATGGGCTACACCTACTTTCGCGACGACGACGGAACGACTCGCCTGACTTCGCATTCGTTTCCCGAATTTCTGTTTCGCTGGGGCATCTTTGCCGACTGGTTTGAGTTTCGTCTCGGCTGGAATTTTGGCACGCAGCACGAGGCGTTCAATCCGCTCACGCGTTCCACCAGCGGCTCGGAAGACATCTACGTCGGCGCGAAGCTGGGGCTCACGCCGCAGCAAGGTATCTGGCCCGAAATGGCTCTGATGCCGCAGATGTCTGTCCCGGTCGGCGGACCGAACAGCGATAATCGCGTGCTGCCTGGCGTCAACTGGCTTTATGGCTGGGACATCAACGAGTTTCTTTCGACCGCGGGCAGCACCCAAGCCAATTTAGCCGTGGACGAAGCCTCCGACGACGAGTTCTTGGAGTTCGCCCAATCGTGGACGTTCGGCTACACACTAGCGGAGCGATGGGGCGCATATACCGAATGGTTTGCAATCATCCCCGCGGGTGCAGAAACGACGCGGACACAGCATTACCTCGACGGTGGCGTTACGTTTCGCTGGTCGAACAACCTGCAATACGACGTTCGCATCGGCAAAGGCATCAGCGGTGCCTCCACGGATCTATTCGCCGGAGCGGGTGCCGTCGTCCGCTGGTAGCTAGTAAGCTCCCCGGCAGGCTTGGCCGAATCGGGTTCGTTGCCTACGGACCGGTCGTTCACCTCCAGTTGCTCTCCACCCCGCCTCACGGCGACGCAGTTACTTTCGGTTTCAGGT
Organism: Anatilimnocola sp.; assembly: GCA_031394445.1. Taxonomy (GTDB): domain Bacteria; phylum Planctomycetota; class Planctomycetia; order Pirellulales; family Pirellulaceae; genus CAYLLN01. The sequence continues at coordinate 9 of JANNTN010000835.1, read as the reverse complement.
CTGTAACGC
>JANNTN010000830.1:0-11766 GCA_031394445.1 Anatilimnocola sp. | reverse complement strand
CGCGCTGCGAAACGAACTATGTCGCCATCATCGGCTCCAAAACCGTGTGGCCCGGCGGTAACTCCGCGTTAAAAGACGCTGACCTCATCGATGGCCTCTCCAACACTCTCCAACTCGTCGAAGTCGCCGATAGTGGCATCCACTGGATGGAGCCGCGCGACCTGCATATCAACCAGATGCCTCTCACGATCAATGCCGCTCGCGGTCAAGGCATCTCCAGCCATCACCACGGCGGTGCCCATGTCGCCTCGGCATTTGGAGGAGTCCATTTCTTGAGTAACACGACATCAACCGATACTCTTCGTGCCCACCTGACTCGCAGCGGCAAAGAAAAAGTGTCACCTCTTCCGTGAGATGCCGCCCATGATCACCGACAGCTTATTTCCCAATACTCCGTCCCCTTCTTCGTGACCTCCGTTCCCTCCTGCTCCATAAATCCGTGTCATCCGCCTCCATCCGCAGCCAACATCCCCTCCCTCGCTTCTCTCTGTGTCCCTGCGTCTCTGTGCCTCTGTGTTAATTCTGGTCCGTTGGCGGCTTATATCCACCGTCCATCTGATTGATCGTAAACTATTACGCAGAAATCACTTACGGCAACAACGCCGGTTTGGGCCTCACCCACCGCCTCCCCGGGCCCCTAACTGCCATTTGGAGAACCTTGCCAGCACCGTTTTATCCCCACCCGCGTTTTGCCTTTTGTAGGGAAAGCTCATAGTCGTCTTACGCTCCGCTAAAGAAACGTACTTTCGCGGAGCGAAAGGCGACATTACGGAGGAGTCCACCGTGCGCGTTGGGGTTTTGTTGCCAAATTGGGTCGGCGATGTCGTCATGGCGACGCCAACCCTCCGAACACTGCGAAAGCACCTGCCCGAGGCCCGTATCATCGGCCTCGCCCGCCCGTATCTCGCCACGCTCCTCGATGGCACGCGCTGGCTCGACCAGGTCATCCCGTGGGAGCACAAAGGCCGCGGCCGGCTCAGCCGCTCGCTGCACACTCTTCGCCAGATTCGCTCCGAAGAGCTCGACATCCTGATTTCCTTCCGGGCCAGCCTCTCCGGCGGCCTGCTCGCCCGGCTTTCCGGCGCGAAACAAACCATCGGCTACGCCCGCCACGGTCACGGCTGGCTGCTGACCAAACCGATCAAGCCTCTCCACCACGGCCTGAAGTCCCCGCCGGTTTCCGCCGTCGATGACTATCTGAACCTGATCGATGTCTCGCTCGGCTTCACCACCACGAACAAGCAACTCGAGCTCGCCACCACGCCTGCCAACGAATCCGCGGCCGACGGCGTGTGGAAGCGTCTCGAGCTGCCCCCCGGCCAACAGGTCTTGCTGCTCAACACGGGTGGCGCGTTTGGCAACGCCAAGCACTGGCCCTCCGAGTATTCCGTTTCGCTCGCGCTACGTGCCGCCGACGAATTCGGCCTCACGACGCTCATCCTCTGCGGCCCGCAAGAGCGCGCCGCCGCAGCCGCGATCGAGCAAGCCGCGAAACACCCCCAAGTCAAAAGCCTAGCCAATGACGACGTGAGTTTCGGCACGACCAAAGCGATTATCCGCCGCGGCCGCCTGATGGTGACCACCGACAGCGGCCCGCGGCACATCGCCAGCGCCCTGAACACGCCGACCATCGCCATGTTCGGCCCGATCGACGCCCGCTGGAGCCGCAACTATCAGCGTGAATCGATCGAACTTGCCGTGAAGCTCGACTGTGCCCCCTGCGGCAAGCACAGTTGCCCCCTCGTCCACCACCGCTGCATGCGCGACCTCACCGTCGATCACGTGCTGAAAGCGGTGGCCAGAACGCTCGAGTCCACCAGCACGCGGCGCGAAGCCGCCTAAGCCCGAATGACCAATGACAAGTGGCAAGTGATCGGTACCCTGCTCCCGACTGCTTACTCCCGATTCCCTTTCGTCCTATGCCAAAGCTCACCGTCCTCATCCCTTGCAAAGACGAAATTCAGCACATCCGTGCGTGCATCGAATCGGTGCGGCCGATTGCCGACGAAATTCTCGTCGCCGATTCGGGCTCGACCGACGGCACGCTCGACGTCGTCCGCTCCCTGGGCGGCTGTCGTCTGATCGAGCGCGAATACGTGAACTCGGCCGATTTCAAAAACTGGGCCATTCCCCAGGCCAGTCACGAGTGGGTCATGGTCGTCGATGCCGATGAGCGCGTGACGCATTCCCTCGCCGGCGAAATTCTCCGCCTGCTGGAATCTGAGCCCGGCTGCGACGGCTACTCCCTCCGCCGCGACAATTTCTTCCTCGGCCACCCCATCCGCCACTGTGGCTGGAACACATCGCGACTCGTCCGTCTCTTCCGCCGCGACGGCTCGCAATACGAAATTCGCCGCGTCCACGCCAACGTCGTCGTCGCCAGCAACAAAACCGGTGATCTCGTGCAGCCGCTGATCCATCACACGGCTCTCGACCTCGACCGCTTCGTAAACAAGCAACAGCGCTACGCCACCTGGTCTTCGCTCGATGCGCACGACGCCGGCAAGCAATCGAGTTGGTTCCGCCTGCTCACGCATGCCCCGCTACGGTTCTTGCAGCTTTATCTGCTCCGCGGCGGCTGGCTCGACGGCCGCGCGGGCATCGTCGTTTGCGGCCTTGCCGCCTGGTACACGTTTCTAAAAGACGCCAAGCTCTGGGCCTTGGACCACTGCCGCGTCTCCGAGCAAGACACCGCCACCGCCAGCCGTCAAATCATCGCCGCCAATCAGCACCGCAAAGCGGCGTAACGCTAATCCGCGTTGCCATCCAGCGTTTTTAGTTCGTCATCGCGAAAATGCGTGAGGCGGGCTGCGAACATCTTGTTGGCCGGCGCGATCTCCAAGCATTTTTGCGCCGCCGCAACCGCCGCCTCGCGATCGCCGCGCTGAAAATGCACCTCGGCCAGCGTGTCGTGATACGCCGCTTCCTCCGGCATCAACTCGACGGCTTGTTTCGCCAGCTTCAACCCTTCATCCAGCTCGCGCTGCGCACGCGCACAAACCCAGGCTGCGTTGTTGAGATAGGTCGCACTATCGGGAAACTCTTCCAGCACCTTCCGATGCGTGACCATCGCCCGCTCGAACAAGCCATCGGCAATTTGCGGCATTCCCTTCTGCCGCAAGAGCGGAACCAGATCGACCACCGCCCGAATGTCGGCCGGCAAAATGCGTTCGCACCGCGCGAGCTCCGCCGCGACTTCCTCCGGCTTCCCTTCCGCCATCGCGGCCCGCGCCACCGCTTTGTGCAGCAGGTTCGCGAGTGCCGGATACGCCTCAGCCTCGTTAAAATTTGCACTCGAATTCAATCCGTGCAACAACATGTGCTGCCAATGCCGCGCCGCTCGCCGCGGCTCATCAAGGCTTAGCAAATTTCCCAGCGCCTGACCCGCATTGACTGTAATTTGCGAGTCGGGGAGTGCCGTGCGACAAGTCAACTCGTGCTGGCGAATCACATCCGGCTTCAAGCTCGCGTTTTGCACGGCACTCGCCACGGCAAACCGCATCTCGGGCGCGAGCATCGCCAGATTCGCCTGCAACAGTTGTTTTTCGCTCCCGCTCGTATCGCCCGTTCTCGCTTGCGCCTGGCCCAGCAAAAAACTCGCCATGGCATCGGACGCATTGGCCTTCGCGGCTGTGGCAAAATGCTTGGCCGCCCCGGCCCAGTCCCCTTCTTCCGCCAGCAAAATACCCACTTGCGTGCTGCCGGCCGGAAACGCGGCGGCCGCTTCGTCGAACATGATTCGCGCGAGATCCAGATCGCCGCGAATTTTGCACGTCTGGCCGAGAACAATCAGCCGCTCGGCTCGTTGCCTCGGTTCGAGCTTTTGCACCGAGTCGCGCACGCTATTGACCATTTCTTTCCAGCTCTCCGGCGGCGCGCCGCGGCGTGGATTGGGCGTCACCAGTGAAATAGCGATGGCGATGGCTTTGGCCCGATCGATCTGAGGATCGATGGCCAGCAGCCGCTCGTGCCAGATCAATGCCTGCGGTGCTTCGCGGCGAGCCAGCGCCGAAAAGATCACAGCCGGTGCGACGCCCGCTTTAATTGCATCCGCGCCCAGACGCGTGGCCTCATCATGCCGCCCTAACTGACTGGCATACATCGACAAGAGCGACAACCGCCGGCCGCGGTCATTCCCTTGCGGCTCCAGGTCGCGCAGCATCTTCCAAATCTGCTCGGCTTGCTCCTTGCGGCCCAGCTCGCGCAACTGTCGCGCGACTTGGGCCCCCATCAAAACGCGATAATCGGGATGAACCGATGTCGAGGAAAGCGGCGTGGGCAATTGATCGAGCCACGCGCGGTCGAGCTTCGTATCGGCGTTTACCTGAACAAACTCCAGCGCCTCGCGATGCCGATGCTGCTGCCAGTAAAGAAGTTGCGCAAAGGGTGGATTAACCTTGCGCAAGATTTCCAGTGCCTCGTCAATCCGTTCGTTGACCAGCAAGGTTTTAGCAGCCGTAAGAAAATGACTTACCGCCAGATTGGTTCCGGGGCCAAACGGATCGGCTGGTTTATTCGCGGCGATTTCCTTGAGCCGCTCGATGTTCGCCGTTTTCAGCAATGCGTCGAGCGTCCGTTGATGCTCGGCCTCGTTCCCGGCCAGCCGATAGAACGTCGTGGCGAACGCAAGGCCCTCCAAGCGTGACGCATTACGGCGAAAAAATTCTTCCGCCAGCGGTGCCGCCTCGCTCCAGCGTTCTGCTTCCGAAAGCAAGTTGATGCGGAGCACGAAATCGTCTGTTTTTGCCGCCGCCTCGATCGCGCCCGACAAATCCCCCTTCGCGCGCAAGAGATACGCCAGCCGCGTCGCCGCTTCAACATTGCTCTTGTCGGAAACGCGCTCGCGGAGTGTGGCAATCTGCTTGTCGATTCTGCCCGTGAGCAGCAAAAACGCGGTTAGTTGCGGCACGCCCGTTTCCACGGTGGATACTAACTCCAACACTTCCTCGGCTTGTGCGAGATCCCCTTTTTCCACCAGCGGGCCGACGATTTTTCCCGCCTGACCCGCCACCGCTGTAGCCAAATTGTGCCGTTCTTGGGGATTCTGCTCGCCGCGAATGAGGGCCAGAACCGTTTGCCAGCGCTCTTTCGCCTGCAACTCGGCCAGTGCTTGCCGCCGCTGCTCCGGCGCTTGGGCGTAACGAAACTGATCGATCAAGAGCAGCACCTCGCGCGGAGTATCAGGCCGAATCCCCAGCCGCAACTTCTTCACGAGCGCCGACGCCCGCGTGCGGACTTCCGGGTCGGTGCTTTTCGCCGCTTGTTCGAGCACTTCCGCCGCGGCATCGCCGGCTTGCCACAACAGTTCCGTCGCCGATTGCCGTTTTTCAAATTCCACATCGCTCAGGTCTTCGATGGCGCGTGAAATTTCTTCTGCCGTCGGCGCGGCAACGACCGATCGCGCCAGCAACATCACCGCCACCACCATCCATAATCGCAGCAAGCACATCGGTTCCGAGTCCTTGTATTTCGCCATCAGCCGGGAACAGACCGCCCCGCCATCAATATACAACATGTCGCTTGCTGGTCGCCGACCGGCTTATAATTGAATCCTGGAAAAATGGCTTTCCGCTAGCTGGCTGGAGATACTTGACCATGCGAAACCTGACGGTAGTTTTGGCGTCGATCTGCACTTTTTCGAGCGTTAGCAAGCTCCTATCCGCCGAAGGCACGGCTCAATCCGCCCCGGCCGGCTGGACCACCGCCGCACCGCGCGACGAAATCAAGCCGCTGTTTGCTTACGAACCTTCCGGCGGCCGCGAAGGGCACGCCGCGTGGATCATTTCTGGTGACGAGCGGGAAGGAACCAGCGGGTGGTGGCAAAAAACGCTTCCGGTCGCTGGAGGAAAGACCTATGCCTTCTCGGTGTGGCGAAAGCTGGCCGATGTCGATTCGCCGCGGCGCTCGGGCCTGGTGCGAGTGTTGTGGCAAGATGCCAACGGCCGGTCCGTGAAGCGCGATGAACCCACCGCGGGGCGGTATCTGCACGGCGCGATCGCGACCGCCGAGCCAGAATATCCGCGCGACAAACAGACCGACGCCGCTGGCTGGACGGAAGTGGGGGATGTCTATACCGCGCCTAAGAGCGCTAAACAGGCGGTCGTCGAGTTGCACTATCGCTGGGGCCACGGCGGAAAAATCTCGTATAGCGATGTTGCGCTGATTCCCGTTTTCTATCAGCCGCGAACTGCTCGCCTGGCGGCCATTCACTATCGGCCCATCTCGGGAAAGACTCCGGCTGAGAAGTGCGAGCAATTCGCCCCGCTGATTGCGAAGGCGGCTCAGCAGAAGGCCGACCTCGTGGTGCTGCCCGAAACGCTCACCTATTACCAAACCGGCCTCAGCTATGCCGACGCTGCCGAGGCAGTGCCCGGCCCTTCGACCGATTATTTCGGTCAACTCGCGAAAAAGCACAATCTGTATATCGTGGCCGGCTTGCTCGAACGCGATCGGCATCTGGTTTATAACGTCGCCGTGCTACTCGCCCCCGATGGCGGCGTGGCGGGCAAATATCGCAAGGTCTGTCTGCCGCGCGGCGAGTGGGCGGGGGGCGTTCAGCCGGGAAACGAATATCCGGTGTTCGAAACGCGGTTCGGCAAGCTCGGCATGATGGTTTGCTACGACGGGTTCTTCCCCGAGGTCGCGCGCGAGCTGACCAACCGCGGCGCGGAGGTGATCGCCTTTCCCGTGTGGGGCTGCAATCCCATGCTGGCCGCGGCGCGGGCCTGCGAGAATCACATTTATCTGGTGTCGAGCACGTACAGCGATCCCGCTTCGCTGTGGATGCCCACCGCTGTGTTCAACCATGCCGGCGACCGGCTCGTGGAGGCGAAAAATTGGGGCGATGTCGTGGTGGCCGAGGTCGATCTCAATCAGCGGCTGCACTGGGCGAGCCTGGGGGATTTTAAGGTTGAGCTAGAGCGGCAGCGGCCGTGAGGGTTGTTGGAGGGTGCTGCGGGGAAGCGCTCAACTGGGGAGAGCGCGCGAGAGGGTGCTTTTCGGAAGTTGTTGCGAGGCAAGCAGTAAGGGAAATTGGTTCGGCGGCGAAGCGCTCAACTTGAGCAGTTATTGAGCGGTTGGTGAGGGCGAGGTGAGGGGTTAGTGAACGGTAGGGGAGGGGTTGGTGTTTCAGGTCCAAGGTCCAAGGTGCTTCACGCGGAGGCGCGGAGTGGGAGAGTGAAGTGGCCCGAACCGGAAAAGTGCGTTGTTCAATTGTCAAAGAGCGGGCGCGGTTCGCGGGGAGCTGGCGCCCCTGCGCGAGCAGCGAGACGGATTATACACGAGGGTTTTGGCGAAACTGGCTAATAGTGGACAAAATTATCGTTTAGCGTCGGTGCAAGGGTTTGCGGCTGGAGGGGTTGCGACTATTTCCGGAAAAATGGGAGGAGATTTGGGCTTTGTATAGGGGCGGGGTGGAGATTGTTTGGTCGCGGTCAAGCGTTGTGTGTCAGTGCTGCTGAAAAAACTGAATTGCTTGTTGCATGGCGGCGGGCACGCTGCTGAAGTGGTCTCCCGGCACCTCGCTGGCTTGCACGTCCAAGCTATGCTCGCTGGCGAGCTTCGCGGTGCGCTGAGTCGGCGCGCGGGCCCATGTTTCGGCCTGCCCGTAAATGAGTCTGGTGGGGCATTTGAAGCTGCGGGGAAATGCGAGCGGAGACCGCATCTCGATCTCGCGCGGATCGGCGGTGTTGAACACGGCCACTGCCGGGAGCCCCGACAGGGTGTCGCGAACGTCCATGGAGCCGGAAAATGCAGTCGCAGCGCGGAACCGCCGGGAAGACATTGCGGCAAGTGCGGTCAACGTGCCGCCGACGCTATGGCCCGCGACGTAGATTTTTTCTGGATTCACTTGCGGTAGCTGAGCCAACGCTTCGGCCGCGGCCAAGACATCACTCAGTTCGTCATAGAACAAGCTGAATTCGCCAGGCTGCCCGTTCTCACCCCGGAGAATCGGCAACATGACGAAATAGCCCGCATCGCGAAACGGTTGCGGCATCAACCAATCTTCCTCGCTGTAGGCAAACCCGCCGTGCAGGAAGAGGACTGCTGGCCGGCGGCGTCCATCGTCTGGAACCGCATCGACGATTGCTTTGAGTTGGTGGCCACCCGAGGTGTAGTTCATGAGCTGGCCGCCAGGAGGCGCGGAAAACGGGTCCGACGGTTGCGGAGAAGGGCCGTGGCGAGTGGGCTGCGTCTTGAACGACTCTCGCAGCGCGGCGTAGTCTTCTGTTTTGGACTGTAGCGGAGTTGCCCCGCAACCAGCTAAGCTGTGGCAGAAAAAAACAACTAACGCCAGACAGAAGAGTTTCCAAAGCATCTTTGTTTTGCCCGCGAGTGAAATTCTCAGTGACGCCTCAATTGGAAGTTGGCCACGAAAATCGCGTTCAGACTTTATCACGACAGACGAGTGGAAAACACGTGGGCGTTGCGGGCAGGGCTGGATTCCCTTGAATGCGCGATTGTTTTCTTGCCGCATCGGCGCGGCGGCAGGGCGATTGTGTCGTGGTTCGGCGCGAAATGGAGTTTTGAGTTGGAGTTGTTGCGGGTTGAGGATGGTGGGTGGCTTGGTTTCGCCCTCGGTGAGGCGGGCAATAAATCGTCATCAATTGCTCGGACTTTTTCTCCAAAAATGATTCAATAGGCGTATCAATAACGGCAATTTCGTCGGCAGGCCTACGATTTTGGGGCGACCCGTACTCGGAGCGCAACGAAGCAGGCGGCCCTGGCAGTTCTGGCCTCACTCGAAGCTGACACAGGCACCACGCCAGTGCCACCCGATGCGGACTCGCTCGTCAGTGCTACCCCGCCGGACAAAGGGCTCGTCTTGACTGTTTTTGATAGAGGTTCGCCCCACTTTTTCGACAAACTCGATTGACGGTCGTCCGCTCCATTTTATGATGCGTTCATGACGTTTGCACAAACAATGAAGGCAGAGTTCGGGCGACGGCGCGAACGCAACTCCCGCTATTCGCTGCGCGCGTTTGCGCGCGACATGGGGACGGACCACTCCACTCTCTCGCAGATTTTCCGTAATCGCCGCAACCTTTCCGCGCGCATGATTTCCCGTTTCGGGCGGCGGTTGAATCTCGGCCCGGCCGCCATTGCGGATGCCTGCGTGCAAATGCATGCCGATATCATTCTGCGTTTGGCCCGCACACCGGGGTTTTGCACGCAATCGCGCTGGATCGCCACGCGCACGGGCGTCCCGCTCGACGCGGTGAATGTGGCGCTGCACCGACTATTGCATTGCGGCGAACTAGTTATGAAATCCCACAACCACTGGGAAACCAAAAGACCTTCCCATGCCTAATCCAATTATTCGCTGGCAGATTGTTTCACCCGACCCGGACAAGAGCTCAGCGTTTTACCACAAGCTCTTTGGCTGGAAGCTCTCCAACGCCAACGCCATGGGCTACCGCGAACTCAAGACCGAAACCCATTCCGCGTCGCCCGTCGATGGCGGCGTTTGGCCTGCATCACCGGGCCAAGGCCCGGTGATGCAGTTGTTCGTCGAGGTCGCCGACGTGCAAGGCTGCATTGATAAAGCAACCTCGCTTGGGGCCAAGGTGGTCGTGCCCAAATCGGTTTTACCCGACGGCGACACAATGGCCGTTCTACTTGATCCAAGCGGCCTTTCGTTTGGCATTTGCCGACTCAAGACGTGAGGATTCGGGGAGCGGAACTAAACGGCCAGACAGTGAAAACGAGACGTTCAGAATACAACGGAACCGCGAAGATGAAGGCGAAACCATCCGGCAAACTTAGGGACGGCGCACCGTGCAAGGTCATCGGCGGCGTTCATGCGGGAAAATCCGGCATCGTTAGAGACATCAATACCAGCAAAACTGGCCATGTCACCATCACCGTGGTCCAATCAAATGGAGAGCGATTCAAAGCGATCGCAAAAAATATCATTGTTTAGTTGGGCAGCTTCACTGGTAAATTTGAACGTAGCTTGTACCATGTTCGAGTAACGTATCGGTGGCTGGTGTGATGGTGTCCTTGCCGTGACCCAGGCTAGGTTTGCCCGGGCCAAGTCGGCGCAATAAAAAACCCCCTGCTAGGCAATGGTGGGCCAGGCAATGGTGGGCCTGGCAGGGGTTCTTAACAAGTCAAATTGGTGGTTTGCTTGCCGGCTGGATCAGTGCTATCGATGCGCATTCTTGCTTGGTTGTTGTGTTGCGTGGCCCTGCTGTCTGGTTGCGGCTCCGATCAGGGATTTGTTCTGGTCAAAGGACGCGTATTGCTCGACGGCAAACCGGTTGAAAACGCCGCCGTGTTGTTCGAACCGGAATTGGGCGGCGTGCCCGCCACGGGAGTCACTAATAGTAACGGTGAGTTTTCACTGAGCACCGCGGGGCAGGGGGTAGGTGCCGCGATTGGTAAGCACGGTGTTTCGGTTTCCAAGCAGGTCGTGGCTCAGCCGAACCGTAAGGTTGAAGAAGGCGAAATCGTGCCGATGAAATACGAAACGCCCGAAAAGTACGCCAGCCCGAGAACTTCTGGAACCAGTTTCGAAGTCAAAGCTGGCATGGCGGCCGTCGAACTGCAGCTTACTTCGGGCAGATAAGAAACCTGACCACTGGACGCAGGCACTTGATCGCTGTTGAGATGCTTTCAATACTCAAGTTCGTGTGTCGAGTGTGCGCGTTTGGCCAGATGAGGTGCTCTATTCAGAGTCAGTCACCTCGACCGATAAGAGCAACGACAGGCAGTTAAACGCGGCCTAAAAAAGTACTCGTTGGAAGAACCTAATGTCTCGCCTCATCTTCGTCTTGATCGTCTTGCTTCTCCCACGCGCTGCGTACAGCCAGTGGAGCACGCTTTACGGTGCGGCGCGCGAAGAGGCGAGGCACATTTCCAGCTCCTCCCTCTCCGTCCCGCTCTCGCCGGCCCAGTGGCAAGCCACCGCCGACCGCCGGCGTGAAATGTGGCGAGAAATGATCGGCCTCTCCCCTTTGCCGCCGCGCACGCCGCTGAATGCCACGGTCACTGGGACCCTGGAACGCGGCGATTACGTTGTAGAAAAAGTTCACTTTCAGTGCCTGCCTGGCGCATACGTCGTCGGCAATCTCTATCGCCCGGCCAAGCCCACCGGCAAGCTACCGGCCGTCATATATCTGTGCGGCCACACCAAAGGCAAAGTGAACACACCTTATCAGGCCAATCCGCGCTGGTTCGCTCAGCACGGCTACGTCGCACTGGTCCTCGACCCGATCCAACTCGGCGAATCGCAAGGATTTCATCACGGAACCTCCCGCGGCGGCCGCTGGGATTGGCACAGCCGCGGCTATACACCTGCGGGAACCGAAGTCTGGAACGCGATGCGGGCGCTCGACTACTTGGAAACGAGGCCCGACGTGGACGCGAATCGAATGGGGGTGACCGGGCTTAGTGGCGGCGGGGTGATATCGTGGTGTCTTGGTGCGGCTGACGAACGGGTGAAGTGCGTGGTTCCCGTTTGCCAATCGGGCAGTATCGAGCACGTCGTCACCGATCGTGCGACCGATGGCCACTGCGACTGCGCCTTCTGGGTGAACTACTACCGCTGGTGCTGGCCCGACATCGGCGCCCTTATCGCTCCCCGCGCCTTTCTGATCGCCTCCGGTTCGGAGGATGTTCTCTGGCGGCCCTACTGCCGCGTACTGATGACGGATGCGGTGAGCGACATCCCGGTAGCCGTAGGGCCGCCAGAGAACATCCTCCGAACCGGAGGCGATCAGAAAGGCGCGGGGAGCGATAAGGGCGCCGATGTCGGGCCAGCAC
>JANNTN010000829.1:0-3990 GCA_031394445.1 Anatilimnocola sp. | reverse complement strand
TGAGCTACACCTTCGATTATTTTTTCATTGACCAATACACCAATACGATTGGTCAGTTCATCCCGATTTACCTGGTAAGGCACTTGCGTAATAATGATCTGCTCACGTGCTGACGCCGAGCGACGCGACGACCGCCAAATCTTGCAACAGGGCAACCGGTCCGATGTTCGCAAGGTCTTCGCCACTCATCACCAGCCGTTCGCCGCCGGGCTGCTGCTTGAGCGACGCCAACAAACAGGCGTTCGCGACACCTTTGAACACACCTTTACAATTTTTGTGGCTCGTACCGTGATAGCCGAGCGCGAGCGCCCGCGACAAGCTGTCCAGCTCCGCATCCGATTCGTCGATAATGAGTCGCGGCCGTTCATGCCAGCCGATTAAGCTGGTCAGCAAATCGGCATCGAGCGCCATCGCCCGATGAAACGGCTGTTCGACGAATATCAGCCGCTCGAAAAACTTTGTTAATCGCGAATCGGCGGTGATTAGGCTCCAGTACCGGCGAAAATCGTCGAGCGCGCGAAAGGATTCGTTCCCATCGAGCGTGAACGCGAAATCCCCTCGCACTTCGTGCGCAATCACCACCGCGATCCGCTGCAAGCGGTCGATATCGGCAGCGGGCTGGCCGGAGACCTTGAGCTTGAAATGAATCAGTCCATACCGCCGGATGCATCCGGCCAGTGATTGTGGGAGACCGTCGTTCAATCGTGCTTCGGGCAATATCTCGTCATCTGTCAGCGGGTCGGCCATGCCCACGGTGTGCCGGGCGGTGAGGCGTCGGAGCGGTGTGGCGGGCAATAGTTCGCCGGGCTCGCGGCCGGCGAGTCGTTGATCGAAATGGGCAAGGTCTATGCCAAAATCGTTGCGCCGCAGGCACTCGGCAAACGGCCGACCAACGGCCCGACTGTACGCCTCAATTAACGCCCGCTCGACCAAAGTGACGCCGAATTGCCACAGCAGGGCCGGAAACCCACGCTCCTTGCCCCACTGAGCTTGCGTTTCATAGACTCCACGCCATATTTCAAACACAATTGATCCCGCCGCGCCTGTGCAAGATTGCACGGCCTGCAGAATCACCTCCAGCATTTCGCGGACTTCTTCGTCCAGCGGCTTTTCAGGAATTTTGGTGAACCACTTGGGGGGCAGCACGTCGGCCGCGATACCCGTTGCTTCGCGGCCGTCGATTTCGGCAACGATTCGTACAAAGGCCTGCGGTGCGCGCGTCATCGTCGCGATGCCATATTTGAACGGCAGCCGCGTTTCCAGATCGATCAGATGCACATCGCCGTGCAGAATGCGAATCGCCATCGAGTTCATGTTAGCGAACGCAGCGCCTGTTCCGCATCGGGTGGGTTCCACCAGATAGGGCATCCCAGGTCGGTCGCGATCACGCGGGCTGAGTTGTAGCCACACAAGCCGGTGACATTGCCGCCGGGATGCGTCGAGCCGCCGCACAAGTACAGCCCGTTCACCGGAGTGCGATACCGCCCCGCGCCGGCGAAAGGCCGATTCTCGCCGACTTGCCCGTTGGCAAACGATCCGACGAGCAGATCGCCGCGGCGCATGTTGGGGAGCGTGCGCTCCGTATCGAGCGGCGAGCGGGCAAAGGAATCGACGACGGCATCGGACAGATTCGGGGCATACTCGGTCCAGAGGCGGAGCAGTTCGTCGGCGCGGTGGCGTGCGATGGCGTCCCACCGCTGGGGATTGCCTTCAATCGCGTAGGGCAGTTTTTCCCACATGAACGCTGTATGTCCGCCCGGAGGCGCTTGCCGCGAATCAAACTGCGTGGGGCACGCGCCCCACATGACCGTCGGCGGCATTTTCCCGGCTTCGTGCGCCGCGACGATCTCGTGAAACTGCTCAAACCGCTCCAAGCCCAGAATAACCATGAACGCCCGCTGCAATTCTGGGTCGCGCTCGGTCGCTGCATACTTGGGAGGCTCGCGTAGTGCCAAATTCAATGCAAAGAGCGGCGCGAGCATATTGTATTCAAAATTTTCGGCACGCGAACGTAGCGTGCTATCGGCAGTCGAGGCATTGAGCAGTTCAAGAAATGTTTGCTGAGGGTTCAACCCCGAAACGACGAACCGCGTCGCCTCGATCCGCTCGCCGCTGACGAGTTCGACGCCGCAAGCCCGGCCGTCGCGCGTGAGAATCGCCCGCGGCTCCGCGGAGGTTCTCACCTCGCCGCCGTGCCGCCGAATATCGACCACGAGTGCTTCCGCCAGCTTGGCCGAGCCCCCCAAGCACATTTGCGCCATGTGATCGCTGGCCAGCAGGGCGGGTATCGAATGGCCAAATCCCTTCTGCCGCAAATCGACTTCGCGCAGCCCATTGAAAAACAACAGTCCGGCTCGCACCACGTCATTTTCAAACTCGCGCTCGACGAATTCCAGCGGCGACCACGCTGAAACTTCCAGCAGGCGGCGACCCAGCGGACTGCGCGCCAATAGTTCGCGGCGCAGCTCGCCGGGCAGCGGCGGCGAGCGGGCCTCGGGGTTCAAGATGCCGGTCAGGATGGGGCGAAATTCATCGCGCCAGCGGCGGAGCCTCTGGGCATCACGCGGCGAGAAGCTGGCGAACGACGCATACGTTTTCTCAAAATCGGTCCACCACTGGAGCGACCGGCCATCGCGCAAGACCAGCGCCACATTGAGCTCGGGCTCGATATAACGCGCGCCTTGCTCCTGCAATTGTAAATCGGCATACCAGGGCATCGTGGTGAGCGCGCGGTGAAAGAACGAGTGCGTGTTGTGCCGAAATCCCGGCAGCCGCGGGTTTTCGATCGTTGCCAGGCCGCCGCCGAATGTAGCTGCCCGATCGACCGATAACACCTTGAGCCCGCAGCGGCATAGATAAGCCTGTAGCACCAAGGCGTTGTGTCCCGTTCCGAGCACGATGCCGTCGTAGTCATTCGCCACCGTTTGTACTCCCACAGCCGCCCTGCGTATTTGCCTGCGCCAGCTACAATAGTCGTATGAAATTGGCAATTCTTGGCGCGGATCACGAATCGATCGAACTGGCTCGCTGGGCCGTCTGGAACGGACAGCACCAACTCGTCGCTGCGTACGATTCGGCCCCGTGCGCCGCGCAACTGCAACAACTCTCGCCCAATTTGCGGCTGAACGAAAGCTGGGAGGCGCTAATTTTGGCCGACGCTGCCGACGCGGTCATCGTCGGCCGTGGCGGACGCGAAGCGGCCCTTGCCGACAACATCGACCCTACCGAGCGCCGCGCGGACCAGTTTCGCAAGCTCGTGCAGGCGGGCATGCCGCTGATCGCCATCTGTCCCGCGTGCGAAGCGATCGTTGGCTACGAAATTGAGATGATCCGCCGCGATGTGCAGGCCGTGATCGTTCCGTACATTCCCGGCATTGGTCAGGCCGCGACCGGTGAAGCGGTGGACTTGATTTCCTGGCGAGAGGATTCTCCGCTCGGCGACATCGAGCAGATCAGCTTGGAGCGGCAACAGACTGATCGATCGAGGGCCGCAGTGTTGGAGCAATTGCCTCGCGATGTGGCGTTGTTCCGGCGATTGATCGGCACGATTCAATCCGTCAGCGCCACTGGTCCGCCAGCCGCGATTGGCCGCGACCCGATGGGACCGAAGGTGAAGGAACTGCCATCGCTGGCCAACTTGAGCGTCTATTTCAGCGGCGCGGAAGGATTGACCGCCCGCTGGTCGGTCGTCCCGGCTGCCGGCAGCCAACAAGGTCGTCTGACGATCGTCGGTGAGCGGGGGAATGCCGTTTTGGAAATGCCAACTGCCGGCGATTGGTCGCTGACCGTTAATGCCGAGATGGAAACGCATGAGCCGCGGCCACAGACGCATGAGTTCGAGCAGGTTTTTTGGCAACTGACGCATGGAGCCGTGGGGGACGAGTTGGCCGACGATTCAGCCTGGCTTTCGGCTTGTCGCGATCAGGAAGCGGCCGAAGCGGTCGATCGCAGCCTCGCCCGCGGCCGCACGATTGAGCTGTTCAACGAAAG
>JANNTN010000768.1:0-11321 GCA_031394445.1 Anatilimnocola sp. | reverse complement strand
CAGCGGCATGCGCTGGGGCTCTCCCGGCAGCGACGCCCTCTGCCACCTCCGCGCCCTCTACCTCAGTGAACCCACCCAATGGGAGTCATTCTGGCGCGAACACCCCAATTAAAACTACCTACAATAAAGACGCTCACACTGGCCCGAGCGGCGCTAAAATCTGGGAATTTTTTTGTGTGGGAGCTGTAGCGATTTTGTGTAAATCCTTGTGTAGAAATGAGTTGTGGCTTGGGCTTGAAATGCAATTGCGCTCAACTTGAGCGTTGCGGTAGTGGTTGTTCCTAATTGTTGAATTTGTGGGGTGCGCGTAGGAGGAGCGAGGACTCACGCGGAGGCGCGGAGAACGCGGGGGTGAGAGAAGCTCGCGCCCCAATAGGTACATTGCAATCTGCGCGAAAAACCGGGCCAGATTTTGGGAAATAGTTTTTAGGGCGGCGATTGCGTTATTCGGCTTTAGCTTTCTTGCCCTTTTTGCCCTTGTTGAGCGGGTCTTCGCCGGGGTCGGTGAAGGGGGGACGCTCGAAGGTTTGGCGGTCGCCGGTGACGCGGGGGTCTTGGGCGTCGGTGAGGCGTTTCATGAGGCTGGCGGAGAGTTCGGCTTTTTGCTTGGTGTAAGCCGGGTCGGTGGCGAGGTTTTTCGTTTGCTGGGGGTCGGTCTTCAGGTCGTAGAGTTCTTCGGCGGGGCGTTTGGCGAAGGCGAAGTCGTGATGCCATTTCCACTGGGGGTCGTCGCGGTGCTCGATGAGCCAGGCTTTGGTTGGGCTGGCGTCCATGTCGGCGTAGGCGACGTAGGTGCTGTCTTCCATCGATTTGGTGGGAGGTAATTTTGCGTCGGTCGCGGCGGCGGGGGAGCCCATGGGCCAGCGGTCGGGCTCGAAATTGCGGATGTAGAGGAAGTCGGGAGTGCGGAGGGCTCGCATGGGATAGGGGAGGCTGCCTTCGCGGGCGCGGGCGACGTGGCGTTCGCGGCCGGTGATGACCCAGTTGCGATCGGGATCGATTTGGCCGCTCTTGTCGGATTGCAGGAGCGGGAGGAGCGATTTGCCGTAGAGGCCGGCGGGGGGCGTGACGCCGCCGATTTCCATGAAGGTGGGTGCGAGGTCGGGGAGGCGGACAAAGTCGTCGATGACGCGGCCACCTTTGCCGCCGGGGACACGCATGGCGAGGGTGACGGCGGTGCCGTGGTCATAAAGGTTGCATTTGCCGGCGGGGACACCGGGCATGCCGTGGTCGCCGCTGGCGACGATCAACGTGCGATCGAGCTCGCCGGCTTTTTCGAGTTGTTCGAGCAGTACGCCGACTTCGGCATCGAAGGCCTGGCATTCGCCGAGGTAATCGGCGACGTCTTGGCGGACTTCGGGCACGTCGGGCAGGAATTTGGGCAGTTTGCCGGTGAGCGATTCGGGCTCGATGCCCCAGAGTTTTTTACCGGAGCCTTTGATCCAGACGCGGTGGGTTGTTGTTGAGCCGAACCAGAAGAGCCAGGGTTGGTTGGGTTTGCGGTCGGCGAGGAAGGCGTCAAAGTTGCCGCGGACTTGGTCGAGGATTTTCGCTTTGGCTTCGGCAACGGATGCGCCTTCGTCGATGAGACGCACTGCTTCTTCGGAGAAATTGTTCGGTAAGCGGCCGGATTTTTCGTAGGCGAATTCCTGGCCGCCGATGGGGGCGTCGGCGGGGGTGCCGGGGCTCCAAACTTTGTAGGCCTTGCCGATTTGGTAGCCGTTGTCTTTGAGGAGGAGCGGGAATGTGGGGATGGCGCTATCCCAGACGGCTCCGTTGAGGATCGCGCCGCGGCCGCAATTGAAGAAGTACCGGCCGGAGACGAGCGAGCTGCGGCAGGGGGTGCAGGAGGGAGCGTTGACGAAGGCGTTGCGGAAGAGGACGCCTTCGCGGGCGAGGCGATCGATGTTGGGCGTTTTGATGGCGTCGTTGATGGATGGCTTGCCGTCGATTTTCGCGTAGGAGCTGGCGTAGCGGCCCCAGTCGTCGGCGAAGCAGAAGAGGATGTTCCAGCGGGGGGGAGCGGCGTGGGCGGCTGTTGTTGCAAGGATCAGCGCGAGGGCGAGTAGCGAGCGGAGGAAGTGCCGTGACATTGGGGCTACCTGGAGAGGGGCGGGCAGAGTGTTGTAACCGTAATGATGGGCGGCTGGTGAAGGGGAATGCAAGATGGCGGGGGATGGCCACCGAATTTTGAGTAAGTGTAACAACCGAAGAAATCGTTGGACGTAATGCGGCCGGCGGGATCATGGTTAAGTATTACCTCCACCTAACTCAGCCACCGCCTCTGCAAGTCGAGAGATCAAGATTGCCTCCTTTGAAAGTGGGTTAGTGCCGAACGAATCTAGAAACTGGTTGATCCGAGCAAGTAACGGTTCAACCTGTACCTTGAGACGTTCTAACTCCGCGTCAGAGGCTTGGTGCAGCATTTCTTGGCGCATGTCGTCATCGCTAATCGCAAATCGTTTGACAAGCGGCTCCAAAGACTGGAGGTCTATAGGCAACCGTTCGACAGAAAACGACAAACCATCGACATGGTTTTGCGCATCAAGGTTTTTTAAGTGATCAGCCGTTTGGCAGAGCAGCATAACCGTGTCAGAATTCGCCCGTTCATGCCTTCCTATCAGAACTAGAGCGTTCCTATAGACCTGAAGTGATTCTCCCGATGCCAACTCCAACTCTGATAACAGCAAAGCATTCTCTGCCCGTTCAAGCCATTTTGTTGTCTGAGGGTTTAGCGCATCCACGAAGATGGGGATCGTCAATCCCTCCCTAGTTTTGATTAGTGGTTTATTCAAGAGACAAACTCTATCGATGTCATTTGCGGAAAAGCTTACCTGTGTCTCAAAACCCTTTACTTCAATCGCTACTCGGGATTCGCTGCGAAGAACCTTCACGAGGTAGCTCCGGATTCGTGTCCGGATGAGCTGGCGAGCCCACTCACCGACATTTGGATTGAAAATCTCGCACGACTCAATTCGCACATTGAAGCCCGTGGCCAAATTTTGAAATGTTTCAGTATTCATGGCAAATATCTCGTGAGGCCTGCGAACTGCGATCGTGCGCGTCGAGGGCAAACGGCCTAAAGCTGCGAGAGTTTATGTGAGTCAATCCTTGACGAGATATTTCTGCACGATGTCTTCGTCGATTTCGATTCCAAGGCCTGGGCCGGTGGGGGTTTTCATGAATCCGTCGGCGTCGATTTGGAAGGGGCGGGGGGAGAGTTCGTCGCGGAAGGGGTTTTCGAGGGTGTCGTGCTCGAGGAGGGGTTGGTCGCTGGTGTGGCCGAAGGTGGCGTCGGGGAGGAGGGAGAGGAGGTGGAGGGTGGCGGCGATGCCGATGACGCCGGACCAGCAGTGGGGGACGCATTGCACGCTCCAAAGGCGGGCCATTTCGGCGATGAAGAGGACTTCGCTGATGCCGCCGCAGAGGAGGACGTCGGGTTGGATCATGTCGAACGAGCGCTTCACGATGTGGTCGCGGGCGGTGATGCGCGAGTCGAGCCCTTCGCCGCCGGCGAGGCAGATGTCGAGCGATTGGCAGAGGACGTCGTAGCCGGCGTAGTTTTGGCCTTGGGGGAGCGGCTCTTCGAAGCAGTAGAAATCGAGTTTTTCGAGTTCCTTGCCGAAATTGACGGCTTGCGGCAGGGTAAAGGCACCGTTGCCGTCGGTCAGCAACCGGATGTCGGGGCCGACGGCTTCGCGAATTTTGGTGACGACGGCCAGCTCGCGGCTGAGCTCGTAGCGGCCGGAACGTGTCTTGAGTGCCTTGTAGCCACGCTTCACGAGTTCCGCGGCTTCGGCGGGAAATTGATCTTCGGGGCGGACGCCTTCGGTGTAGTTCATCGCGGAGGCGTAGGCCAAGACTTTGTCGCGCAGGCGGCCGCCGTAGAGGTCGGCGACGGATTGGCCGAGGGCTTTGCCGCGCAGGTCGTGCAGGGCGATATCGACACCGCCGACGGCGCGGCCATCGCCGAAACTGGGGCCCCAGAGCGCGCGCCAGAGCTTGCGATGCTCTAGCGGGTTTTTACCGAGGAGGGCCGGCTTGTGCTTTGTTTCGATGACGGCCCGCGTGCCACCGACGTCGATGGTTTCGCCCCAGCCGACGAGCCCGCTATCGGTGGAGATTTTTACGAGCAGGCAGGTGCGGACATCGGAGAGGGCGGTGGAGACTCCCATGGGGCGGCGCATTTTGTGCCGGAGAGGGAATGTTTCGACTTTGGTGATGGTGAGCGAGCTGGGCTTGGTGCCGGTTTGTGCAGAGGCCTGGTTCGCAATGTGCGGGAGCGAGAGGCCGGCGATGGTTGCGGCGGCGGGGGGGAGCGTGGCTTGCAACCAGCGGCGGCGGTTGAGATTGGTGGGCATCGTCGTTCGGTGTGACTGAAGAGCTGGAGGTCGCGATGAATCTCGACTGACAATAGTTTAGCTAGGCTGCCCATGCCATGTCTCAGCGCGCACAATGGGCTTTAGAGAAAATCGTAGGTTGTGGTGGGGTTGGCTTCTCTCGGTCGCTGAGGAGTGGAGGTTGGGGTGGCGGAAATTGGGATGAGCTTGTTGTTGGCGGCGCATTTGCTGTGCGTGAATGTGGCGGCGGGGGGGCCGATTGTGGCGGCGTGGTTGGATTGGATGGGGATGCGGGGGAGCGAAGCAGCGGCGCGGGGGGCGGTGTTTTTGGGACGGGCGGTGCTGGTGGGGTTGCTACTCGGGGCGACGCTTGGAGTGTTGGTGGGGTGGCTCAAGTGGACTCCGGAATATGAGTCGCTGTGGACGGGGCCACTGAGTTACAAGCTGAAGTGGACGATGCTGGAAGCCGTGTTCAGTCTGCTGATGTTGGCTGGGTGGAGTTGGTTTTTGCCGGGGCGGGCGGGGGGAGTCAAATGGGGGGTGGTGATGCGGTCGGTGGTTGCCGTGCTGGCGGCTACGAATCTGATGTATCACTTTCCGATCCTGTTTTCGGTGGCGGGGCGGTTGCAGGAGGCGGGAGAGACGACGGGGGGGATCTTGCGGGGGCGGGAGTTTCGGGCGTTGATTGGTAAAGAGACGGTTGGGCTCGGAGTACACGTGGCGTTGGCATCTGTGGCGGTCGCGGGGGCGATGTTGTTGGTTTTCGCGAAGAGGATGTTGGGACGCGGAGATGTGGAGAACGCGGAGGTCGTTGCGCGGTGGGGAGGCCGGTGGGCACTGGTGCCGTCGCTGGTTCAATTGCCGCTGGGGCTGTATGTGCTGTCGATCATGCCGGCTGTCGAGCAATCTCGCCTAATGGGCGGGAGCGGATTGGGCGTTATCTTGTTCGTGGCTGCCTTGGGCGCGGCGTTTTGGTTGATGAATGATTTGGCGCAGATTGCGATGGGGGAGGTGACGCGGGGATTGTTGACGCGGGCCGTGGCGGCGATGGTGGTTACCGTTTCACTGATGACGGGGATGCAGTTGCAGACGCGGGAGCCGGGCGTGGCGCGCGGCGGTGGTGAGAGAGCGGAGAATTGGCCGCGGATGAACACGGATGACACGGATTTTTTGAACAGAAGGTAACGAAGGAAACGAAGAAGGAGAGGAAAGAAATATGAATGCTGAGATTGCGGTTTTGAAGGATTCGGCGACGGGTGCGTCGGCGGAGATTTTGGTGAGTTTGGGGTTCAATTGCTTTCGCTTTACGGCGGTACCGAAGGGGAGGGCGGTGGAGGTGATTTGGGCGCATCCGGAATTTGCTGGGGGGGAGCAGCGGCCGTCGGGGAGTGGGATACCGATTTTGTTTCCGTTTCCCGGGAGGATTCCCGGGACGACGTTTGAGTGGGAGGGGAAGAAGTATGAGCTGGAGGCGGGGGATGCGTTAGGGAATGCGATTCACGGGTTTGTGCATAAGCGGCCGTGGCGAGTGATTGAGCAGAGCGAGAACCGCATCGTGGGGGAGTTTCATGCTTGGAAGGATGATCCGTCGCTGAAGACGCGGTGGCCGGCGGATTTTCGGATCACGGCGACGTATGTGCTGGAGGGGAATGCGCTGAAGACGCACTATCTGCTAGAGAATCCAGGCGAGACGCCGCTGCCGTTTGGCTTTGGGACGCATCCGTATTTTCGTGTGCCGCTGGGGGGAGCGAAGGCGGAGGATTGCGTGGTGAAGCTGCCGGTTTCGGCCCAGTGGGAACTGGCGGAGATGTTGCCGACGGGGAAACGCAGCGCGTTAGCGAACGCGGCGGCGTTTCAAGCGGGATTGCGGTTTGCGGATTGCAAATTTGACGACGTGTTTACTGGGCTGGTGCCGGAGCAAGGCACGCAGATCGTGTCGTCGATTGAAGATCCGGATTCGCAGGTGAAGATGTCGATCGTTTTTTCGGTGGACACATTTCGTGAGTGCGTGGTTTATACGCCGCCGCATCGAGAGGCGATTTGCATTGAGCCGCTGACGTGCGCACCGTCGGCCGTGGCCTTGTTGGCTAAGGGGATTGAGGCGGGGTGGAGAGTTTTGCCGCCGGGAGGGAAAATGGAGGCTGTGGTGGAGATGGTGGTGAGGTGAAGCAACTGGTTAGCGCAAAAAAAATGGTGGGCCGGCGTTAGTAGGCTGGACCCACCGAAAGTTGGACGTTGCTAGACCGCGACCAATGGTCGCGGCTTTGAGCAAGTGGGCACAGCCCACCCTACGAAATACTAGGCGCCGGGGAGCTTGCCGGCTTTGAGGAGGTCGCCGTAGGGGGTGCCACCGGCGTTCTTCTCGGCTTCGGTCTTTTGGAAGCCTTCGAGAATGTACTTCTGGGCCGCGGCGGCGTCGTCCTTGATTTCGTTGTACTTGGCCTTGGTCAGGTACTTGCCGACGGCCTTGCCGTATTCGTTCTTCATCTTCTTGCTTTCGCCGGCGTGGCACACGTTGCACTTGGCGTCGTTGAAAGCCGCGTTCTTGCCGTCGGCGTTGTACTTCGCGACCCATTCCTTATTGAATGGCGGCAGGGCCGAGGCGCTTTGCATCGAGAAGCCGATCGCGATCAAAGCCAGGACCAAACAAACACAAACCTTCTTCATTTCAGATCTCCGCAGTTTCAAAAGAGCCACAAAGTTGCAGCAGGAAGTAAATCGCCAAACTGACACACGTTCCGTTGGCAGCCGCGTCGTAACGATGAGCGTTAGGCGCGAATTAGGTGGGAACCGGCAAGCGGCGAAGCTTGAGTAAAGTCGCGTAGCCGCCGTCTGTCAAGCGACGAATGGACAGACGCTGTTAAACAGATGGCCGCGTGGGGCAGGTATTGTTTCGTTGTCATTTTAGCAGGAGGAAGGTGCGCGGAATTGAGACGGGGGCGGATTGGGGTGGCGAGTGCAGCGAAGCGGGAGATTGGGATGCAACCGGCAATCGCAAGCTATGTCGCAGTAACTACTTACGGCAGGATAACTACACGACCCGGCCGCATTTTTTGGCGGGGTCGTTTTTATTTTTTTGAGAGATCGAGGGTGCGGAGGTCGAGGGGTTTGTCGGTGGCGATTTTGTCGAGCGAACCCTCCGTTTGCACGAGTTGCTCAAAAGCGGCGATTTTTTGCTCGGCGGTGGGCTCGTTGGCACCTTCGGTTCCTGGGGGCCTGCCCCAGATGACGCGGACCTTGTCGTCTTGGCTGCGGAGTTCGTAGAGGAGCTGACCGCCGGGCGTTTTGGCAACGACGATCCAGTACAAGCCCAGGGGCTGCCAGCGAGTGCCCAAGCAAGCGGCGAGTTGGGCGGCACCGGCGATGCGTTCACTGCTCCATGGAGTGCCATAAACACTGGTGGGCGCTTCGCCGGCGGCGGCGATACGCAGGTAGTCGCGGGCTTGCGTGGGAGCGAAATCGGTGGAGGGAAGGAGGACGGCGTCTTCGTCGAGAAACAGGAGTCCTTCGTCGCCGGGGGCGTCGATCTTGACGACGAGGGCGGGGCGGCGATATTCGAGCTCAACGTGGACCTGGGCCTGGTTGCGCTTCTCGACGCGGACAACGTGCGCGACCCAGGGGTGGAGCGTGAAGGCGTTGGCGACCTTCTCAACCAGCTCGCGATCGAGGATGGAGAGTTTTAGGCCGGAAAGAGAGCGGACGCATTCGGCTTTCACATTGGTGTGAATCCAGTTTGGTTGGGGCGTGACTTCGATCTTTTCAGCCGTGACGAGGTATTCGTCGCTGTCGAGTGCAGGCACGCCCCATTTTTGCCAGGCGATGGCAAAGCTGATGATCGCAGCCAGCACAACGGCGAGTGTTGTGAGGAAGCCGCGATATTGCCGTCGCAGCAAGAAGCCGGCGATGCCGATGCCGGCGTTGATTGCGGCGGGGGATTTGGGTTGTCCTTTTCCCATGTTCCGAACTCCGTTGCGGATTTGTGGGGCAGGCTTCCAGCCTGCCGCAAGTTTTTTTAATGGCAGGCAAGATGCCTGCCCCACAGGGTTACCAGACCTCGATGGCGAGTTCGAGTTCGGTGCCGAGGCGGTCGGCGACGGCGGTTCGCACGGCTTCGATCAGGCTGAGCACATCGCGGCTGGTGGCTTTGGGACCGGCGACGATGAAATTGGCGTTGCGTTCGCTGATCCGGGCTTCGCCCACGCAGGCATCACCGAGCTTGGCGTCTTTGATTAGTTCGGAGGCACTGATTCCGCCGGGGCTTTTGAAGATTTGACCCATGCGTTGGTCGGACAACGGTTGCTCGGCTCGTTTGAGAATCCAGGCTTGCTGCATCTGTTTCGTCAGGTAGCGCGGGTCGCCGGGTTCTAGTTCGAGAGCGGCTTCTAAAATGACCAGTTCGTCGAGGCTGCTGTTGCGGTAGCCAAAGCGCAGTTCGCTTTTTTGTCGGGTGACGATTTCGCCTTGGGTGGTCATTACCGTGGCGCTGGAGGTGACTTGGCCGATGTCGCCGCCGAGGGTGCCGGCGTTGGTGTGCAGGGCACCGCCGACGCTGCCGGGAATGCCGACGAGCGTTTCCAGACCGGCGAGTCCTTCGCCGACAGCCGTGGAAATGACGTGGCCCAGCTTCGCGCCGCCACCCGCCACAACCTTGCGGCCGGTGACTTGAATTTTGCCGAAGGCCGCCGCACCGAGGGCCACAATCATGCCGGGCACGCCTTCGTCGCGGACGAGGATGTTGGAGCCGCCGCCGAGCATGCGGACTGGTAAGCCGGAGTCGCGGCAGCGTTTGACGAGTTTTGCCAGCTCGTCGATGCTCGTGGGCTCGGCGAAGTATTGAGCCGCGCCCCCCAGCCGAAACCAGGTGTGAGCGGCCAAGGGCTCGTTTTCGCGAACGATATGTTCAAAACCTGTGGGAATGGCCATGTGAGGGATTCTACCGCCCAATTTGCGGCTCGTCAGCATCGTTATGGGGTTTGGGGGAAGTTGCCCAGGTTCGCAGAATGGAAAAGAAATGGTGGGCCTACAGTTAAGTCCCTCGATAACAGCGGGATACCGGGAAGCTTACGCATCCCGCTCGCCGTAGAAAGTGATGTTGCAGGAAAATGGAGGTAAACCGATGATAGGCGTCCCGCAAACAACCGAAATTGCCATGGAGGGCGCTGGCGATGCGACCGGCATGTTGGAAGGTCTGGACCCAATTCGTTTTTCTACTCGCTGTCGTGGCCGTGACCGGCTGCGGCAAGTCTGCCAAGCAGGCGGAGGGCGCTGCCGCTAGCGGCTCGGCGCAATCTCCGGCAACGGAAAGTGCTGCGCCGGATTCGCCGGGTAGCGCACTGGCGGCTTCGCCCGTCAAGCAAAAGCCGAGCGATCCCGTGGTGGTGCTGCATACCAGCCAGGGGGATGTGACGGTCAAGCTATTCGCTGAGAAAGCTCCGCGAACCGTGGAAAATTTCCTGCGCGGATATGCGGAACGTGGCTTTTATGAGCAGACGATTTTTCACCACGTTGAAGCCGGCCAAATGCTCATCGCGGGCGGTTACACGGCCGATTTACAACGTAAGCCGGGGCGGACGCCGATCTATAACGAATCGAGCAATGGCCTGCTCAACCGTCGCGGCACCGTGGCGATGATTCGCGACCCCGAAGCGCCGCACAGCGCGACTTCGGAGTTCTTTGTGAACCTCGCTGACAATCCTGATTTCGATTTCAAGACAACGGACGAGGATGACCTTCCCGGCTATTGCGTGTTTGGCGAAGTGGTTTCGGGAATGGAAGTCGTGGAACGTATCGCTCAGTTGCCGACGACCAGCTTGGGAGAGTTTGCGAAGGTTCCCTCCCCCCCGGTGACGGTGGGGGCGGTCCAGCGGCTGCAATAATGGGTTTTGCCGTAAGTGCTTGCGGCAGAATAACTTGACGGTCTTTGGCCGGCGGTTTCGCCGCCCTCCAGGCGGGTGGGGCTATTCTAAAATCAGGGCGTTGCGGCTATTTATGGTGCCGGCAGTCGAGCCTTGTGCCTGGCCATTTTGACCGATCCTTTGCAGTTTTGTTTGAAGTGCGTGTTCGTCGCGACCAGGTACGCGCCGTTTGCCCTCCATGACTAATCTTGAACCTTCTGGCGAAGATCCAGGCAAGCAATCTAATGTTCGAGCCGTCTTTGGCGACAGCGAAGTGCCGCCCGATGAGCCCACGGTCACGGAGAAAGTGAAAACGCTGCTCGTCGGCCGTCCGTTCGATCTGGCCGACAAGCAGGTTTATCAACACATCTCGCTGGTGGCGTTGTTGGCGTGGGTGGGGCTGGGAGCGGATGGATTATCCAGCTCGTGCTATGGTCCGTCGGAAGCCTTCGAGCATTTAGGATCGCATTCGTATCTGGCGATTTTTCTGGCGCTGGCGACCATGTTTACCGTGGTTGTCATTTCGGCGTGCTATAGCCACATCATTGAGGCGTTTCCCAGCGGCGGCGGTGGATATCTCGTTGCAAGCAAGATGCTGGGCTCCAGAGTTGGCGCGTTGGCCGGGTGCGCGCTGATTGTCGATTATGTGTTGACGGTGACGGTTTCGATCGCGGCGGCTGGCGACGCGCTGTTCGGCTTGCTGGGACTAACGGAGCCGCACTGGGAAGTATTTAAACTGTGGGGGGAAACGGGCGCGATTGTTTTTTTGATTGTGCTGAACCTCCGCGGGGTCAAGGAATCGATCAATGTGCTGATGCCGATCTTTATGATCTTTTTGGTGACGCATGCGATCCTGATTGCCGGGGCGCTGGGGATGCATGCTGGCGATTTTGGAAAGCTGGCAACGGACATCGGCACGCACATGGTCGATGATGTGCGCAATCCCGAAGTGGGCTGGGTGTTTGTGCTGGGTCTGTTCTTGAAGGCATATTCCCTGGGTGCCGGAACTTATACGGGCATCGAAGCGGTCTCGAACAGCATGGCGGTGATGCGCGAGCCGCGCGTCGCCACCGCCCAGCGGACGATG
>JANNTN010000735.1:0-1574 GCA_031394445.1 Anatilimnocola sp. | reverse complement strand
CTTGACGCCTCCAGGGACATATTTTTTGGCGGTGTAATCCCACCCACCGCAGCCGGCGATGCGCTTGCCGTCCGGGCTGTAATCCACACTAGAAACGGTCACTTTCAAGTCCTTGATCACGAGCACTTCTTTGCCCGTTTGAGCGTCCCAAATCTTCACGGTGCTGGGGCTGCCCGTGCTCGCAAAACGCTTGCCGTCGGGGCTGAAGACAATGTCATTCCATCCGGCTGTGCCGCCTCGGACGGTTAATAACTCGGAGCGGCACAGCCGGTTGAGATAGTGCCATTCGAAGCCGCGCAGGTCGGTCTCGTTTGCCTTAGGCCGGTGTTGATTGAGCAGCTCTCGCACGCGCGTAATGGTGCCGGCGTCCCAGGCGTTTTGAGCCAGGTTCATGTTGGACGCGTAGAGCGTTCGCCGGAGCTGATCATTGAGTGATTTGACTTCGTCGCGCTGGCGCTCCGCTTCATCGCGCTGGTCGGTTGCCTCCTGGGCCTTGGTCTGAGCTTGGGCGGCATTCGCGTTTGCCTTTTGCTCGTTGGCGTTGGCTTGGGCCTCGGCCGTTGTGGCTCTCGCGGCTTGCCAGGCGCTGACAGTGGTGCCGAGAATCAGGCAGGCAGCGATTGCGGCAGCAGTTGCGAGGGCGGGTTTATGTTTGCGGGCGAATTTTTGGAAGCGGTACATGGTAGTTGGGGGGCAGGCGAGGACAGGTTCGTCGGAAAGATAACGCTGAATGTCGGTGGCGAGCGCGGAGGCGGATTCGTAGCGGTGCGAGCGATCCTTTTCCAGCGCCTTCATCACGATCCAGTCCAGCTCGCCGCGAAGCGTCGCCGAGATGCGCCGGGGATCGTTGTTGCGCTGCAAAGAGATAGTGGATAGAGCTTGGGCTTTAAGCGTGCTCATACGCACACTGGGGCGCGGTGGATCGTCTTCACGGATCATCCGGCGCACCTCATCGAGGCCGGCCTTGCTGAGGGTCTCCTTATCGAAAGGGGTGGTGCCGGTGAGCAGCTCATAGAGCAGCACACCAAGGGAATAGACATCGCTGCGCGTATCGACGCCGAAATGGTTCATCTGGGCCTGTTCGGGGCTCATGTACATCGGTGTGCCGACAAGCTGAGTAAAGCCCGTATGCAGCGTGTGGTCGGTAAGCGCTGGTCCAAGCGCCTTCGCGATGCCAAAGTCGATTACCTTGGGGAGCGGAACAGTATCCGCATTCGTGACCAGCACATTCGTCGGCTTGAGGTCACGATGAATGATGCCTTTCTGGTGCGCATGCTGCACGGCCTGGCAAACCTGAATGAACAGCTCCAGCCGCTCGCGGACCGAGACCTTTTGTTGATCGCAGAATTCGTTGATGGGGATGCCACGGACGAGCTCCATGACGAAGTAAGGGCGGCCTGCTTCCGTGGTCCCAGCATCCAGCACCTTGGCGATGTTCGGATGGTCCATCATCGCCAGAGCCTGCTTCTCAGCCTCGAAGCGGGCGATGACTTGCTTGCTGTCCATGCCCGGCTTGATGAGTTTTAGCGCCACCAGCCGCCGCATCGGCCGCTGCTGCTCGGCCATATAAACCA
>JANNTN010000718.1:0-2497 GCA_031394445.1 Anatilimnocola sp. | reverse complement strand
GCCTTTTCCCCCGCTCCCCCCGCATCAAAGCCCCCCCCCGACCAAACTTCCCCCGATACCGCGCCACATCTTCCTGCGGTGCCTGCAACGGAAAGTGCGGCGACAAAAACGCCACATAGGCAAAGAACGGCTGCTCCGCATGCTTCGCGGCATGTTCCTTCAAATACGTGATTGCATGGTCCGCAATCGCCGTGGTCGAGTAATACCCGCTATCGCGCTGCACCGCCGGCAACTTCTGGTCATCCTCTTGATGATTCTGCGGGCTGAAAAACCGCCCTGCATCCTGCATCAAATACGACCGATCAAAACCGCCGTCCAGCACTTTGCCATCGACATGCCACTTCCCCGAGTGATACGACCGATACCCCAGCGGCTTCAGCATTTCCGGCAGGAGCTTGGCCCACGCCGGCCGCATCCCTTGCCCTCCGCTACGCACACCCGGCACCGAATCGCGCCGAATCTGCTGCGCGTAATACCCAGTCAGTAGCGCCCCTCGCGTCGGCCAGCACCGCGCCGTGTTATAAAACTGCGTGAACCGCAGCCCATTTTTCGCCAACCCATCCAAATTCGGCGTCTGAATCTCCCCGCCATAACAGCCCAAATCGGAATACCCCAAATCATCCGCCAAAAACACCACCACATTCGGCCGCTTGGCATCGGCAGCAGAACTGACCGCGAAAAACGAGAAAAACAAAATACCGAGCGATAAAATCACACGAGCAAACATGGTAAATTCACCCTCGACAGCTTTTGGGACGACGGACATATCGCCTCGCCATTGTAGCCGCCGGCCAGGAGTGAGTTGACCACGAAAGACACGAAAATTACGAAACGAATTCCTTTCGTGTTTTTCGTGTTTTTCGTGTCTTTCGTGGTTCTTCATCCTTGGTATTCGGCGATCATCGACAATTCTGATTGAAACTTCAATGAACCGTACTCGCAGCCACGAAATCTTTCAGCGTGCCCAGCAGCTCATGCCCGGCGGCGTCAACAGCCCCGCCCGTGCCTTCGGTGGCGTCGGCGGCGAGCCCGTCGTCTTCGACCGCGCCTCCGGCGCGTACCTCTTCGATGTCGATGGCAACCGCTACATCGACTACATCGGCTCCTGGGGACCGATGATCCTCGGCCACCAACATCCCAAAGTCGTTGCCGCCGTTCATGCCGAAGTCGATCGCGCCTTCAGCTTCGGCGCTCCCACCGCCGCAGAGAACGAATTGGCCGAGTTGATCGTCGCCGCCGTCCCCTCGATCGAAATGGTTCGCCTGGTCAATTCCGGCACCGAAGCCACCATGAGCGCCATTCGCCTCGCCCGAGGCTTCACCGGCCGAGACGTCATCATCAAATTCGCCGGCAACTATCACGGCCACGTCGATAGCCTGCTCATCGCCGCCGGTAGCTCCGCCGCGACGCTCGGCGTGCCCAATTCTCCCGGCGTCACCGCCGGCGCGGCGAAAGATACGATCATTTGCCGCTACAACGACGTGGCCGACCTCGAAAAAACATTTGCCGAGCACGGCCCGCGCATCGCCGGTGTCATTTTCGAGCCCATCGTCGGCAACATGGGCACCGTCGTTCCATCAGCCGAGTTTTTGCGGGCCCTTCGCGAGCTAACTACCAAGCACGGTGCTCTCCTCATCTGCGACGAAGTGATGACCGGCTTCCGCGTGGCTTTCGGTGGCGCTCAGTCGCTGCTTAAGATCGAGCCCGACATCACGACACTGGGCAAAATCGTCGGCGGCGGCATGCCCATCGGTGCGTATGGAGGCCGCCGCGAGATCATGCAGCACATTTTGCCCGCCGGCAAAGTCTTTCAAGCCGGCACGCTCAGCGGCAATCCCGTCGCCACCGCCTGCGGCATCGCCACGCTCAAGCAGCTCCGCGACAACCCACCCTACGAGCAACTGGAATCATTATCGAGCCGCCTGGAACTCGGCCTGGGGGCCGCGGCTAAGCAAGCGGGCATCCCGCACACCATCACCCGCGTCGGAAGCATGCTGACCTTCTTTTTCAACCCACAAAAACCGACCGATTGGGACACCGCCAGCCAAAGCGACACCGCCCGCTATGGAAAGTACTTCTGGGGCCTGCTCGATCGCGGCATCTACATGCCCTGCAGCCAATACGAAGCCCTCTTCGTCTCTGCCGCCCACACCGAAGCCGACATCGACACCACCATCCGCGCCGCCACCGACGTTTTCCATTCTTGCTAGACTAAAATATTGAAATCCTCGTGTCCAAGCTCCGCTTGGGCACGCCCGTCCTCGAAGCTCCGCTTCGCAAATTCCATGCGCACCGTCGAGCATCTCTTCGAACAAACCGGCTACACGATTGAAGACGTCGCCGAACGCGCGAACCTCACCGTCGAACGCGTCGTCGCCATCGCCGAAGGCCGCTGGACCCCCAGTCCCGACGACCGGCAGCGCATCGCCGCCGCCTTCGGCCTACTGGTTGAAGAAATCAGTTGGGGCCACACCATGAACCCCCGCAACATCCGCTA
>JANNTN010000707.1:0-19833 GCA_031394445.1 Anatilimnocola sp. | reverse complement strand
TCGATCTTCGAGAATGTGGCGTATGGGCTGCGACTGCGGATGATTTCAGATCGAGCGGTGCTGGCGGAGCGCGTGGAAAAGGCGCTCGTCGCGGCGGCGCTGTGGGACGAGGTGAAAGACCGGTTGCATCAATCGGCGGTGAAGCTGTCGGGCGGGCAGCAGCAGCGGCTGTGCGTCGCGCGGGCGTTGGCGACGGAGCCGGAGATTTTATTGCTCGATGAGCCGACATCAGCACTCGACCCGATCGCGACTTCCAAGATCGAGGACATGATTTTCACGCTGAAGGAGCAGGTGACGATCTTGATTGTGACGCACAACATGGAGCAGGCCGCGCGGATCGCCGATTTCACGGGCTTTATGTATCTGGGGCAGCTTATCGAGCACGGCGAGACATCGCAGATTTTTCAGACGCCGAAAAATCAGCTCACGGAGAAGTATTTGACGGGGTCGTTTGGATAGTGGCATTCATGAGAATGCGAAAAACAGCGAAATCTCACGAATTCGGCTACGGCTCTGGTCAAATGCGGTCGAGAGTGTCGAGCCAGCGGGTGAGCTGTGAAAGCTCGTCGT
The DNA here is from genome assembly GCA_031394445.1 of Anatilimnocola sp. GTDB lineage: Bacteria > Planctomycetota > Planctomycetia > Pirellulales > Pirellulaceae > CAYLLN01. The sequence goes on along the minus strand of JANNTN010000707.1, from coordinate 19,263 downwards.
CGTTTAGGTCGCGGGGCTTTTCACCGAGAGGCAGCTTCGTAACGGGAAACTTCATTGCCTCCAAGGCGGTGAACAGCGATTTGAGGACGAGGGCGGCGGGGGATTTTTCGGAGTGGCCAATGACGAAGGCGAGGCGGCGGATGGGATCGGCATCGGGCAGGCGCGTGCCGGAAGGGGGAGCGGAATCGATAGCGACGATGGCCTGGATGCGGTCGGTGTGCTCGAAGCCGATGAGATAGGCCATGGAGCCACCGGATTGGTAGCCATACACGGCGAGGCGAGTAGAATCGATGTTATAATTGGCGACGGCGTCGTCGATTGTTTTGCGGATGAAATCGGTCTCGGTGGCCTGCCATTTATCGGCACTAGCCGACATGGGGGCGAGGATGATGAGTTGCCGCTCGGCGGCGAGGGCTTTCCAGCGGCTTTCGAGCTTGTCACGATCGATCGGCCCGGGGGCGGAGAGGACGACGAGCAGGCCGTGGGGCGTTTGCGGATGGTAGTTTTCGGGGACGTAGGCGAGGCACTGGTTCTTTTCTTCCGGAAGCTTGATCTCGACGATGCCGGTGACGGGTTTTTCGGCGGGGGGGGCGGGCGGTTCGGTGCTTGATGGAGGCAGTTCTGCAGGAATGGTGGTGGGCAACTTGCCGGGAGTTAGTGAAAGTGTTTGAGTTGCACCGTCGCGCTGAATTTTTAGCGAGGTCTTGGCCTTGGGCTCTATATTGGCAACGAGGGTACGGAGTTGCTCGGCTGAAGTTACGGCAATATCGTCGAGCCCGATGATTGAATCGCCCGGTTTGAGGCCGGCTTGGGCCGCGGCACTGCTGGGGAAGACGAAACGGACGCGAACGCCTTCGCCGTCGCGCATGGGCAACATGCCAAGGAAGGGGTGCTCGTAGGGGATGAGTTTGTCGGCCAATTCGACATTCGCCTCGCGACGCTCGGGGGTTTCTTTGCCGCGGGTATAGACCAGATGGACTTTGTCGCCGGCGTAACGCGGGCCGAGGGCGTGCTTGAGTTGTGCTTGCCGTTCGATTTTGACGCCTTCGATTTCGACAATGGTGTCGCCGGAGCGGAGGCCGGATTTGTATGCCGGGGAGCCGGCTTGGGAGGCGGCAAGCTCAGCTTGGGTGGCGTAAGGATCGCCGGGCTTGAGCGAAATGCCCATGACGCCGGGACGGAGATCGGTGCCTTGCTGGAGCGCCCTAAGCCGCTCGAAAATGTCGGCCAAGGGGACGGCGAAACCAATGCCCGAGTCGTACCATTCGGCACCGGCGACTTCGCCACCTTGCCGCTGCGGAGAGAGGGGCACGAGAACGCCGAAAACGCGCCCGTGAATATCGATCAGCGGGCCGCCGTAGTTGGCGGGGGAAATTTTTGCATCGGTTTGAACCGCGGTGCTCCAAATGCGATTCGTGGCGCTGATTACGCCGACGGACAAATTAGCAGACTGGGCGTCGTAGGTGCGGCCGAGGGCGATGGCCCATTGGCCGACGGTCATTTCGCTTCGCGAAACCGCGACGGGCAGCGGGAGCTTTTCGCTGGTGTTGACTTTGAGCAGGACCAACATGCGGCTGTAGTCGCGGGCGACGATTTGGGCCGGGGCGCGTACGCCGCTGGGGAGTGTCACCAGAATCGAGGCTGGCTGCTGGACGAAATTGAACGCGCTGGAGATGACGTAGCCGTCTTCGCCAACGACGAGGCCGGTGGTGGGGCCCGTGTTGACCAGGACTTTGCCAACGCGCTCGAGGCCACCGATGGTTTCGATGCGGACGACGGAGGGGGCGACTCGCTCTGCGGCGGCGCGGATGGCTTGCTCTTCGAGCGAGGATAGGTCGTCTTGAGCAAGGAGCGGACGGGAAACGGAAATAACCGATAGAAGACTGGCAAAAGTGAAAATAATAGAACGGCTTACTAGGTACTGAGTACTTAGTACGGAGTACTGAGCAGCTAGTGTTCGTTGCGGCATTTGTCGTGTGATCGGCATGAGATGAGGATCCGTTACGGATCCGGAACCAATTCAATTTCCACTAGCTCTTGGCCGCGTTGGATCGTGAGTTGGATGGGGTCGAGGCGGTCGATAAAGGTTAGTTCGTCGGCGAAGAGCTTGCAGGAGGCGACGACGCGGCCGTTGACGAAGAGGACGAGGTCGTCGGGCCGGATGCCGGCTTTGGCGGCGGTGGATTTGGGCTCGACGTTTTCGACGTAGGGCGGTGTGCGCGGAAGAAAATCGGGGACGAGGTTGAGGCCAAGGATGGCGAGCGTGTGGTGTTGCTTGGGCTTTTTCTGATTAGGCTCGCGCGCGGCGGGGCGGAATTTTCCAGCGAGGATTTCCTCGACGGTGGTTTTGAGCTCACTGATGGGAATGGCGTAGTTGAGCCAGATGTTGCTGGCGCTGCTGCGGAGCTCTTTGCCGAGTAGGCCGGCGAGGCGACCTTTGACGTCGGTCAACGCGCCGCCGGCGGCACCGGGATTGTTCGTCATGGCGTCGAGCACGTAAGCCTGGCCGCGGTAGTTCGACTCGAACGCGCCGCGACGGGCGGAGAGGTCGGTCTTGGCGGCGACGACGCCGTGCAACACGCTGACAGGTTCGTTGCCGAGGGCGACGCCGAACATGTTGCTGAAGGCGAGGACTTTCGCACCGGGCGAGAGCGACTGCGCTTCGTCGAGATTGAAATGAGCCGTGCCAGGCGAGTCGATTTTGAGGACGGCGATTTCGGAACGCGGGTCCATGCCGGTGACTTCTGCCATGAGCTTGCGGCCGTCGTGTAGATAGACGGTGATGACGTCGCTATCGAGCACGTAGCTCCAGGCGGTGAGGATGTGTCCCTCGCCGCTGATCAGGAAGCCGCTTTGGTAGGCTTCGAGGCCGCGAAGGCCGCCGGCACCGAAGATTTTGACAATTTTGGGTTGTGTTTGGGCGGAGATTTCGGCGAGAGAGTTCTGCGCCCAGGCGGGCACTGGCAAGAGGATTGCCAGTGTGAAGAGAAGTCTCACACAGAGGCACAGAGGCACCGAGGTAATAGGAGGAGAATATAACTTCACGGCTTTTTCTCCTCGGGGGAGGAGGTTAGCTCGATTTGTTGCCAGTTTATCTGGCCGACGAGTTCGTCGCCGTGGCGGATTTCGAGGCGGTGGGGGAGTTGGCGGTCGCCGACGGGGCGATAATCGGCGAAGCGGAGTTCGCAGCCGTCGTCGGTGGAGTCCACTACCATGTCGAGGGCGAGAAGGTCTTCGCCGGTCGGGCTGAATGTAAGCCGTAATTCGGCGACGTTGCGGGTGGCTTGCATGATCTCTGCTTGGTCGGGAAGGTTGTCGAACGGGGCCGTGCCGTAATAGACGGCGTTTCCGAATCTTTCCGGTCCTTCGATGAGCATTTGCCGCCAGAGATGTAGCGCGACGAGCAAGCCGCCGCTGCCGGGGGGGCCAAGTTGCTGGTCGAGGTCTTGGCCGGGCTCTAGCTTGACGGGGCCGGAAGGGAAATTGCCGGTGCTGGCGTCGTTGGTCAGTGTTAGCTCGACTTTGCCGCCGCCGGCCCAGTCGCCGGTTAGTTTCCAGGTGCCGCCGGCGGAGGAGAAGTCGCCGCGGGTTTGGAACGACTTCCAAACGCGGTCGCGATTGAGCTCGTTGAAGTAGTAGTTGGCGAAGCCGATGCGCGGCTTGATGAGCTTTTGGATTTCCGCCGGAACTTCGATTTCTTTGTGGGCCGGGCGGCCGGGGGCGCGGGGGACGGGTTGTTGGCCGTCGGGCTGTGGCTGGGGAGTTGGTTCTTTGCCTTTCGGGCGTTTCGGCTCGGGTCGGCCCGGGCGGGGCTTGGGACTGTCGGGATTTTCTTCGTCGGCCTTGGGCTTTCGGGTTAAAAGCTGGATCAATTCTTCTTCGCCATGCACGCCGGTGAGGCGAATGTTACCGGTGTGCTGCTGGTCGTCGCGGCGGAAGACGATGGGCACCTGCCAGCCTTTGGGGAAGATGCCCAGGATATTTTTGAAGGCGTTGGGGGAATCGATTGGACGGCCGGCGAAGGAGACGATTTCGTCGTCGTACCGGAGGCCGCGGCGGTAGGCGTCGGAGGATTCGAGGATGTTCGAGATGCGGACGCTGCCGCGTTCTCCCATCGCGACGGTCGCGCCGAGGGTGGCGTGATCGACGATGCGGCCGCTCTTGAGGCAGCCGAGGAAGTTTTTCACCTGGTTGATAGAGATGGCGTAACCGACACCGACGTTGACGCGGCCGCGTTTTTCGAAGCTGCCGCGGCCGTTGATGCCGATGAGGTCGCCGTTGGCGTTGAAAAGGGGCCCGCCGGAGTTGCCGGGGTTGATGGCGGCGTCGGTCTGGATGCAGTCGGTGTATTCGAGGAGCGTGCCGGCGGGAGGCTGGTAGCGATGCGTGCCGGAGATAATGCCGTAGGTGACCGTGGGCTGAAAATCGGTGGCGAGCAGGAACGGATTGCCGACGGCGAAGCACCAGTCGCCGATTTTCACATCGTTGCTGTCGGCCATCACGGCGGTGGGAAAATCGTCGCGACCGAGGAGCTTGATGAGGGCGACATCGCCGGTGGGGTCGATGCCGACGATGACGGCGTCGTACAGGCGGCCATCGGCCATGCCGCAGCGCATGTAGGAACCGGCGGGCTGGGCAACGTGGAAATTCGTGAGCGTGTAGCCATCGGGCGAGACCACGACGCCGGAGCCGCCGCCGTTACCTTCGTTGGCGAAGACGGCGACAGCGGTCTTGGTGGCTTTGGCGATGGCGGCGATGCGAGACTGCTCCGCATCCAATACAGATTTAGGAACGTCTGCATAGGAATGACCAATGACCAAGCACCAAATCGCAACGAATGACGAATGACGACTGACGAATGACCAATGACCAATGCGGCGAATTTGAAGCGAGGAATTGCTCATTTGGTGAATCTCGCTTCGCAGAAGTTGAGCTGGTCGCCGATGTCTTGGCCGTCGACAGGTTCGAGCAGGATCGTGACGCGACGGATGCCGGAGACATTGAACAAGAGCGGTTCGGGCTGGCGGGGAGTCTCGGCCGTGAAGGCATGGCGAGAGAGTTCCTTACCGTCGCCCAACACGACCAGATTGAAGCGGCCTGAGGCGACGACAGAGTCGTCCACACCGACGATGGCTTGGAGTTTTTTGAAGCCGTCGGGTACGCGATAGACGAGTTTTAGCGGGCTGTGCAGCGAGAGGCCATTTTCGAATCGCTGGCCGCCGATGCGGAAGCTGACGGTTCCTAGTGGCGGACGATTGCGGAGTTGAAAGACGCGGCTGAACTTGTAGCTCATCGCAGCGGGCTGGAGGCTGACGGAAATTTCGCCGCCGCCGGAATCGGGTTCGAGATCGGATAGAAACGCGACGTTGCCGACGGAATAGTCGAGCTTGGCTAATACTTTGAGCGGTAATTCCAGGGAGAGATTGCCGAGCGTAGTGATGGTGAGGCGGTTGCCGGCGAGCTTTGCGTCTCGCACGAGCCAAGTGGAACCGGCTGCGTCGTGCAGGCGGCAGAGGGGCGCGGAAAAATCGCGGCGGGTTGGTTGATAATAGACGAGGCCTTCGAGCTTTTCGCGGCGGATGGGGATTTTTTCGCCATCAAGCTCGAAGCGGATGACATCGGTCGCGACATCGTGGATTGTGCCTTCGAGTTGGTCGAGAGCTTGCTCGGTGACGACGCGCGGCTCGTTTTCGGCTTGCTCAATGGTGCGCATGGATGACTCGCGCGTGACGATCAGGTCGCCCGAGATGGTGGAGGTCGTGATTTCTCGCCATTGGAGGGCGAGCTCGGGCGATTGCTCTTTGAAGCGAACGGTGCGGATCGAGCGAGTGGAGACTTCGAGGAGCTGACCGGTGGCGAGGCCGATGGTGGCTTTGCCTTCGCGGGCGGCATAAGAGAAGGCGGAAGCTCGTGAGCCGTCGAGGAAGTCGATCCAGATCGAGGGCTTCTGGACGGCTGCCGGGGCTAGAAAATCGAGCCACATGAGCTTCGATGGCTCGAGCTCGTGGATGGTATCGCCGCTGGACAATTTGATTTTCGCGGGCTCAAGCTCGACGAGGTGGCCGCTCACGCTTTCCCCTTCTAGCGGGCGCGCGGAGACGATCGGCTCGGCAGCGCTGAGCCGGGCAAACAGGGCCGGAGCGGCCAATAGCGCCAGGATGGCGGGTAGCCAAAATGTCTTCCGTGGTGTCACGTTCACTTCACTCCGTCCTGAGCGAGGCGTTTGAAATACTCTTCGATCGTTTCGCGAAAGTGAGCTGGCAACTCTCGGCCGATCTGTTGCAGCACTTCTTGGCGTTCCTTGGGGGGCAAGTTGCCCCAGCCGTCGCGCTTGCCGATATCTTTGGGATCGACTTCGCCGGGGCCTTTCAAATCGGCCCGCTGGCTGTCTTGCATAGGATTGTTGGGTTGACGATTGCTCTTAGCGCTTTTGGATTGTTGTTTTTGCTGTTTCTGCTGTTGCCGCTGCTGCTCCATCTCGTCGATCATTTTGTCAAGCTTCTTGATGACCGCGTCTTCCTCGTCGCGGACGACCTTGCCGGCGCGGGAGAGGGCCAGGCGGCGGCGAATGTCGTCCATCATGCGGGCGATCTCGTCGAGCGAGTCTTCCTTGAGCGGCTTGATGTCGGCTTCCATCAGGCGGGCGAGGGTGACGTAGCGGCGGGGCAGCTCGGCGTGTCGCTCCAGCAGCTTGGAAACGGCTGTGAGGCACTCGTCCTTTTTCAACAGGCGATGATGGCCCATCGCTTGATAGAAGAGGAGCGTGGCGGGGTCGGCGACTTCGTCGGTGCCGACATTTTTGAGGACGTCGAGCGATTCATCGACCAGATCGCGCTGGGCCAGCCAGCGGCCGACCAGCAGGCGGAGGTTATCGCGGACTAGCGACGGCAACATTTCGTCGGTCAGTCCGATGAAGGTGGGGGGAGTGAGCAGGAAGCTGCTTTCGCGGCAGGCGCGGACGACCTCGGCCGCTTTGGGCTCGACGAGGGCGAGTGAGGCGGTCAGCCGATCGAGCAATTCGCCGCCATCGAGCTGTTGGGCTTCGTCGGGCCAGAGGACTTCGATTTTGAGGCGTGTTTCGTCGTCGAGTGTTTTGGTGGCGAGGTAGTTGTCCAGCCGGGCTTTGACGTCGGCGGTGGTGGGAATGGTCCAGGTGGCGGTTTTTTCGAGGAAGTCTTGGGGGATGGCAATAGAGGCAGCGACGATAACGATTGCGACGCTGGCAATAGTCAAAACCCTCACCCTAGCCCTCACCCAGAGGGAGAGGGAACGGTCGCTCGGTTTGATTACGCGAAATGATTGGCTCATTGGTTTTTCCCTAAAACAATGTCGCGCGTGATGCGGAAGATTTCGAGCTGGCGGTCGCCGAGTTTTTTCACGGCGTCGGCCAGCTCGGGGGCTTCGGCTTTGCCCACGGGATCGTTCTCGTCGGTCAGGAGCTTGGCGTAGCGGTGGGTGCGCTTGTTGACACGCTCTTGGAGCGATTTGATCATTCGCAACTCGGCAATTTGATCGACGAGGGGCTGTTCGTCGTCTTGTTGCTGCTGCTGTTGCTGCTGTTGCTCTTGCTGTTTTTCTTCCTGGTCACGCTGGGCTTGCTGCAATGCGGCGATCAACTCTTCGAGGGCGGAAATGATGTCTTCCTCAATGCCGATGGTGATGTCGTCGATTTTGGCGTCGGCCAGGCGCTGCGTGACTTGCTCCATGTCTTCGTGCATCTGCTCGACGGTGGCAGGGAAGGCGATGGAGGAGCCTTCTTCCTGCAGCAGCATCAGAGCCTTTTGCGCTTCGACGGCGATTTTGCGTTCGTCGGCGGAGAGCTTGCCGGATTGAACCAGGAACGGTTCGCCGCGGCGCTCGGCAGGGAGCTGGTCGAGGCGGCGAGTCGATTCATAGACGGCAAGCTGCATTTGCAGCATCTTGCGGAAGCGGCCCTCGAGTTGAGCAAGCGTGCGGGCGATTTCTTCCTCGCGTAGTTGCCGCAGGATTTCTTCTAGCTCGGCCTTAGCCTTTTCCAATTCCTCGCGGGCGGCCCGCTGTTCTTCAACCGATTCGGCCCGTTTGGCTTCTTCGAGCTTCTTCTGGGCCTGCTGCATCTTCTCTTGAGCCTTGTCTAGCCGCTGGCGGGCGGGGTTTTGCTCTTGCTGCTGATCGCTTTTCTGTTGTTCCTTTTGCTCACCTTGCTGGCCCTGTTGGCCCTGCTGCCCTTGTTGTCCCTGTTGTCCCTGTTGATTTTGTTCGCTTTTTTGACTCTCACCTTGCTCGCCGGGTTTTTGCTCCGACTGTTCGCCCGGCTTATCGCCCGATTTCTGCTGATCGTCGGATTTTTGTTTTCCGGACTTTTGCTTGCTGGATTTCTGGTCGCCAGACTTTTGTTTTCCGGATTTTTGATTATCCGATTTTTGCTTTCCCGACTTTTCTTGGCCAGATTTTTGGTCACCCGACTTCTGGTCGCCGCCTTTTTGGCCGCTCTTTTGATCGCCTGATTTGCCTTGATCGTCCTTGCTATCGGAAGGATTCTCGTCAGGTTTGCCATCCTTCTGGTCGTCGCTGGGTTTCTTTTGGTCGCCCGGTTTGTTTTCGTCGGATTCGCTTTTTTGACCCTGCTCGCCTGGTTTGGCATCCGGTGCTTCGTCTTTGTTCTCGCCGTCTTTGTTTTGGTCAGAACCTTCCTGGCCTTGATTGGGCTCCTCGGTCTCGCGAATTTTCTTCGATAGATCGCCGGTCTGTGCGGCGATGCGGGCCTGCTCTTCGGCCAGTTTCTTGGCGTTGGCACCGCTTTCGGTTTGGCCTTGGAGTGATTTTTCGAGGCGGATTAGCCGTTCGACTTCTTTGATGTATTCTTTGAGGCGCTGCTGCTCGCTCTTGAGACGGTCGGAGCGGTCTTCGCTCATCAGCATTTCTAGTAGGGCTTTGAGATCGGTTTGGACGGTCGTCTGGCCGTCGAGCGCGCGTTTGAGTTGCTTCTGGTTGAGCAGCTTGACGAGGCTGTCGAGTTGTGGCTTGGTGAGGCGTTCTTTCGATTGCTCGACGGCGCGGGTGAGCAATTGGGCGCGCTTGGGATTGCTGGCCCCTTCGAGCTCCGCCATTTTCAGCATGAGCTGTTCGAGCTTGGCGTATTTATCGGCGACGCGGCTTTGTTCGAGGGCTAATTCGTCGGCGGAGGCAGGGCTAGCGGATGGGGCGGCCGGTTTGGGTTCGTCTTGACCAAAGGCTGGTAAGCCGGGCGATGCGGAAATGAGGACCGCGGATAACGCGAAGAGCGCGGATAGGAAGCGGAAGGACCGCCTATCGTTTGTCGGTATCGTTTTGCGTTTCATCCGTGGCTCCTCCGATTCTGCCCGCCAGCCGCCCGAAGTTAGACGATGCTTGCCCTATTCCAGTTTCTTCAGTTCCTCCAGCGTCTGCCGCTTTCGCTCCTGCTGGGTCCGTTCGATGAGTCGCTGTTGGTCTTTCAGCAGGTCGCGAACGATGTCCAACAGTTCATTATACGTCTCTAAGTCCTGCATTTTCGACAAAACGGCTTCCAGCTCCGCCAGCACGAGATTGGCTTGGTCCACGGCTTGATCTGCGGCGGGGTTGGCCGTTTCGGCAGCAATTTTTACGCCGCCGGCCGTCAGTTGGGCGTCGAGGGCGGTCAGCGAAGCGTCGAGCTTGGGAAACTGCTCGGTACAGGTCTTATTTAAGGGGTCAGCGATCTGCTCTTTCAAGCGATTTTTGCGATCTTCGGTATCGACGCGGTTGTTGATCAGCTCTTCGCGAATGCTCAAAAAGCCGGCAGCGACGCCCAGTACTTCGCCCAGCGATTTTTGGCTTTGCTGCATCGCCCGCTGGACACGCAGTTGACGCAGCTCGGCGGCCCGCTGCTCCTTTTGCTCCGGCGTCAGTTGCTTGGCGTCGAGATCGGTATCGCCGCGCGGCTCGTCGCCGGCAGGCGAATCGGAGGTCAAGCTAGCTTTGAGGCGGAGCAGCGAATCTCGCATCTGAGTGACTTCGTCGATGATCTGCTCGAAGCGGCGGCGGAGGCCGATTTCGCGGACCTCCAATTGGGCCAGTAGATCCTCGGGTGTCACCACGTCGAGTTGATAGCGATCCCCCGCGGCGACGTGCGGCTCGCCGGCCAGATCGAACTTGTCTGCCGCCTTCACCGCGAGGAGCAGCTTGTTGCCCGGCTGAATGGCCAGGCCGGTTTTTTCAATTCGCTCGTTGCGGAAATCGAGCAGATGCTCGACCGCGCCGCCGGTGCCGAGCGAGAAGGGACGGTCGGTTTCGTCGGTGCGCTCGTTGACTTGAATTTCGCACCAGGTTTTGGCGACTCCGTAGTCGTCGCTGATCTTGCCGCGGAACGGAATCATCACGTCGGGCGTCACGGCGCTGCCGATACCTTTGAGGGTAACTTCGACATGCGGCGGTTGATCTTCGATTGCCGTGAGGAACACGCGAAAGGGGCGCTCGGTGGCGACGTTGTCGGCGTCGATCAGGCCGATCTCAAGGACCGTGCTGGCCTTCAAGTTGTCGATTGAATAGGCGAATTGTTGTTTGTCTTTCGTGCCAGCGACGATATCGACGGTGGTGGTTTCGTTGCTATCGGAGGAGTGAATTTCGGCTCGCTTGAGCGGCTTGTTCGTTTTGAACTTGACGGTGACTTGTGCTCCGACGGGAAGGAAGGTGCCTGAGGGGAGATACGGTTGGTTGGTGATGGGCAAGTGGCTGCTGGTGGCTTCATCGACCATGTACTTGGGGCTGACGATGTCGAGTAGCGTTTCGATCACGGCGGGGCTATCGACGACTTCGAGCTTGTAGCCGCTGACTCGATGATCCTTACCGATGACATCAAACTCGATTGTTGAAAGGACGCCCTTGAACGGCTTGCCGTCGAACCAGAAGTTGCGATGGTCGGCCGTATCGCGAAAATTGTCCATAGTGACGCTGCCGCGCTCGCCGCGAACGCCCGCACCGCTGGTTTCCGTCCGGTAGTAAATCGTGCATTGCTGGGGGACGATTTCTGCTTCGGGGGGCTGGAGGGCGCGGACCTTAAGCGAAACATTTGCACCGCGAGCGACCTTCAGTACGCGGTTGTCGAATTCCAATTGCGTCGTGCGCGGACCTTCTTCATCGGGAGCGTTGTTACGCAGGACTTCGATACCCACGACTTCGATCTTCGCGCTGCGCGGCCAGGGGTCGTTGCTGAGGAGGTAGAGCCGCTGCACGGCCTGATCGAAGGCGCGGGTGTTGGTGGCCATGAACGTGACGAGCGAACCGCAGATGACGACAGCCGCGATAATTTTGGCGGTTAAGGAGCCTTTGTTGAAGACGTGTCCGTAGCGGACGTGGCCGGCACCCGCGCGGGCCTGATCCGTGGTGCGGGCGAGGAGTTCGCGGTTGAAGGGGGTGGCGTGGTCGGGCGCGTCGGCCATTTCGACGGATGTGACCAGGCTGTCGCGAAAATCCCCGAAACGGCGTTCGAGGACGAGGGCGAGGCTGCGATCACCCAGTGGCACGAGCACGCGGCGGCCAATCCAGCGGTAGAGGATGTAAGCCAGGGCGAGGCCGTTGGCGGCGAGGAGCACTGCTCGCGGGGCGAGCGGCATTTCGCTGGCACCCATGAGGACCGGCAGGTAGTCGAGAGCGAGGCCGAACCAGAACATCAGCCCGAGCCAGATCAACGCCAGGGCGACCCCTTCCGCCCAGATATACAGACGAATTCGCCAACGAAGACCGGCCAGCAGCGACTGCAAGTCGGGAGTGAGGGCGACGTTAGGGTAGGTGGTGGACATGGGGCGGATTGGGCCGCGGCGGAATTATATCAGTGGTGTGTTGGTAAAGTCGAAGGCAATTTCTACGCTAACTTGCTTAATCTCCTGAGGAGCCATTCGAGGCAGAGGCAGCCGCAAATGAAGCCGAGGAGCCAACCCATGAGCTGCCGCTCGAAACTGCGATCAGGAGTGCCGGGTAATACGGTGACCTGGTCTTGGGGGCGGATTTTGGTGATGAGGTTGCTGGTCGCTGCGGTTGTGTCGCCCAGTGCCGCTTGGAGGCCGACAAAATATTCGCCGCTGGTCGTATCGGCGATCTCGCGGAGGACAGCGTCGTTCCGTTCGGGGAACTCGGTTTCCTTAGCGGGAATTTTGACGCGGACCTCGCGCGACAAAATTTGCTCGGCAGCAGTGGGATGCTGCAGCTCGATGCGATAATCGCCTTCCTGCATGGCGGTGAACTGCTCGACGAAAATCCCCTTGCGGCCTTCGTCCTTCACTTCTTTCATGACCAGCGGCAGGCGTGTGTTGTCGGGCTGGACGAGCAGGGCTTGGACGCGATCGAGGGCGAGCGGGCGGTGCTGAGCGTCTTGCAGGATTGCGCGAACAGCGACTTGATCGCCAAGGGCACAGCGGTCTTTATCTACGAGTAGCACGCCGCGGCTGGAATCGCGCAACAGCCGCCCTTCGGAGGCCCAGCGAATGAGCTTCGTATAAAACTGCTCGAAATAGACGTCATCAACGGCCCGCAGCCGCCACATTTCGCCGCTGGCCATGAAGAAGACGCGACCGGAGCCGTAGAACTGGCCGGCCATGTAGATCGGCTGAGTGTTGTCGATGGCAGTATCGGGATCGCCGAAGCGGGCATAGACGCGGCCGCCGGGTTTGGCGTCCTTCACGGCGTAGTAGCCGCAAACGCCGTCGAAATCGGCCCACACGCGTTCGCTCGCGGCGGCGTTGTCGTCGAGCCAAAGGAATTCGGATTGTTGACCGTCGGGCGTGAACGCCAGCGGCCAGGATTTTTCGGAACCAAAGCGGCCGAGGCTGAGCGTGGCAGAGCCTTGGTAATAAAAAACGACGGGATAGAGGGACTTGAGTGTGTCGATGCGGGGATCGCCGCGGCGGCGGCTGGACCACTGTGGCGTGAAGACGGGACCGGTGACTATCACTAACCCGCCGGCCTTCTCGGCGACCCAGCGTTCCAGAAGCAGCACTTGCTCGGCACTGAGCTGCTCCCAATCGGGGTCGAAGGCGACGATCGAGTCGTACTCGAACAGCTCGTCTTCCGTTTCAGGGAACTTGTGCAGGATTTCGTGGGCCTCTTGCGAGATGCCCGGCTTGCCCGATTGCAGCCAGACGTCGCTGACGACATCTTTGTCGCGAAATAACTGATTGCGGAGGAAGATGAAGTCGCGCATTGGACCGCCGGCGATGAGCAGCACCTTGGTGCGGCGGTCGATGATTTCGACCTTGGCCGTTTTTTCGTTGTCGCGCTTCTCGGCTTCGTCGTCGAAGGGGCGGACGCGCAGCTTGTATTGGCGGATGCCCTGGTCTTCGGGTTTTAGCTCGAACTTGACCGGAATCACCTGGCCGGATTTTCCCGAGTCGAGCGATTGCTCGTCTTCTTTCGTTTCGTCACCGCCGCTGCTGGGCGAGGAAAATAGCTCGACCGTGACGCCGCTAGTGTAGTTTTGAGCCTGGACGTAGCCGGTGACCGTGAACTTGTCGCCGGGATAAACTCGCTCGGGTGCCTCGAAATCGACAACGCGGAGGTTCGGGGGGCGTTGGTCGGAACCGAGGCCAACGGAATAGACGGGAACGAGGGCGTCTGCGGCTGCGGAGGCGGCAATGCGATAGTCGCCACCAGCGTTGTTGCCGCCGTCGCTGACCAAAATGACCGCCGCGATGGGACCGCCGCGTTCGCGGTCGATAATGAATTTCAGATTGTCGCCGATGCGTGTTTCCGCACCGCGCGGGGAAAGTTGCGCCGCCCAATCGATGTCGGCCGGCTTGATTTCGAGCTTTTCGGTGGAGGAGCTTTCGGCGACGGGCGCGACCTTTGGCTCTTTCAGGCCAAGCACCGCCATGATGCCCGCATCGGAACTGCGAAGGCAACCGACAGCGAGGATGATGACGGCTGCGATGAGCGTCGTCATGCTTAAGAGGAGTGCCCAACTTGTGGGTTCATCGGCATTGGTTGCGCGCCGAGCATTCGCGCCTGGTACGGGCTTGCGGCGGGTCAAAATCGACACTAGGCCAGCCAAGACGGAGACGCCTAGTACGCCGGCGGCCACGTACACCAGCCAACGGGATTCGGCGACCATCTGCTGGAGGCGGTCTTCGTGTGAGACTTGCGAGTCGGCGAGTTCTGTGGGCGTGGGCTTGCGCGGGAACGAGGCGATTTCGACCGGGTTGTCGCCTTGGTCGAAGCGGTAGGCGATGACGTCGTGCTTTTCACGAAGTTCTTCGACGAGCTTGCCACGGGCTAATTCGGCGGCCACTTGCTCGGCTCGGCTCATCGAGGCGGCGGAGTTGACCTTGTCGCTATCGCGGAGGCCCATGCTTTGGCTGGTGTCGATCAGCAAGATCGCCCGCGAATTTTTCACGAGCTTGCGCTCGGCTCGTTTTTCCAGGCCAAAGAAATAGAACAAGATGCCAGCGAAAGCCGTCAGCCGCAGGAGGCAGAGCAAAATGGCGAGGCCGCGCGGCAACTCGACGCTGTCCTTGCGATAGGTCCAGATAACGAAAGCAGCGACCGCAAGGACGGCGATGACGAGCGCGAGCCAATGCCACCACGCGCCTTGCGTGAAGGTTTGCAGCCGAGCCAGCTTGTAATGGATGTTAGCGGATGCCTCCGCCAACACCGGCATGAGCGGCGGCATCAGCGAGAGGCTCCGGGGGCGACGTGATAACTGGCCGAATAGGCCAACACTTGCTCGCTGACGAGCAGCAGGACCAAGCCCAGGAGCAGCATTGTGCTGAGGTTGTAGCCGGTGCTGGCCACGTCGTCTTGTTGATACTGCTGGGCCTCGTGGAATTTGAGTTTGACGGGATCGAGCCGCGCGAGCAGATCGGCAGAGCCAACCTGTTCGAGATTGCCTTCCTCGGGATCGACGTTCAGAGCCCAGCGGCGGAGATCGGTTTCGCCCTTGGTTGTTTTGGTCCAGGCTTCGTAGATGCCGGCGCGATCGGTTTCGCCGCGGAGATGGCCTTCGACGATGGCGGTGCCCAGGGAGACGTTGAGCAGCTCGTTGCCCTCGGTGGAGCCGCTGGAGGCCAAGGCGCGGCGCTCGATGCGCTGCCGCGTGGCTGATTTTTCGCCTGGTGTGACGAGCGATACATCGGGCAAGTATTTGGAGGCTTCGAGCTTGAGGTCGATGGGGACGCCGACCAGGCGTGGGTCGTCGAGCCGTCGGGCCGTGGCCAGATAGGACTGCATTTTGAGGGCGACGACGACGAAGCTGGGGTTTTTCGCCCAATCGTTCCACTCCGGCGCGAGTGTCGTCTGGAATTGCAGCACGGCCCCTTGGCCGAAGCTGCGTTCAAGGATGAGCGGACTCTTGTCGCGCGTCCGAGCGATAATCTTGACCGTTTGTTGGCTCGTGGGCTTCCAGCCCTCTGCGACGCGGCGATAACGCTCGATTTTGACCCCGCGAATCAGCGGGTTGGTTTCACTCTTGAGGAATGAAAAAATCGCGTGGCTGGCAAGGTCCAGGTCGGGCTCGCTGGCATCGAGAGCGGGTGCGAGCGTGGCTTCCAGGCCGAGAGGGACGGGCAATAAGCCGCGGCCTTCTTTGTAGAGGGCCTGGTTGTAGTAGCTGGTGTTCACTTCGGGGCCGACAAAGATCGCCAGGCCACCGCCGGACTGGACATAGCTTTCCAGCGTTTCCACTGCACGACCGTCGAGTCGCGGCACATCCAGCAAATAGATGGCGGAGTAGGCGTTGAGGGTTTCGAGCGTGGCATCGCGGAGGAAGGTCGCCGGCTTTAGATCTGGCCGGATGCCGGTGTTTGATCGTTCCAACGGCTGAAACGCGGTTTTCAGGAAGTAGGCGTTGAGTTCGTCGGCGCGGCCATCGATGACGAGCACGCGCTCACCGGCGGGAAAGTCAATTACGCAATAGCGGTGGTTGTCGGCCTCGACGGGGTCTTCGGGCAGGGTCGCTTCGACAACATGTTTTCCTGGCTGAGCGAAATAGATCTGCACGCGCCGTGTGACCGTTTCGCCGGGGCCGACCTGATCGATGAGCAGCGTGGCGATGTCATCGACGTGGCCTTTGAGCGTTTCCACGGCGGTGAGGGGCGTCTTCGCGACATCATCAACTGGATAAAACATCGATTGCAGCTTGAGCTGGACTTTGGTGGCCGACCGGACGCCAAAGTTCTTCACCTTCACGTTGACAAAGAGTGGCACGCCTGCTGCCCGCGTTTCGTCGGCAGGATCGATGGCAACAATCCCCAGGTTCGGCTCGCTACTGCGGCTGCAATTGACGAAGTGAATCTCCGTGCCCGAGCGGGCGATCTGTCCCAACTCTTGCCGTAGCTCCGCTGGGCTGCCCCAATCTTTCTGGCGGAAATCGGAGAGAACATACACGATTTTGGTGTCATCGCGCGAATCACTGCTGAGCTGCTTCAGCACGGTCAAAGCATCGCGTGGGCCGACAGCAAGCTGCGTAGCCTCGATCGTACGGAGGGCGCGTTCGAGCGTGACATCGAAATTGGAATCGATCGGCTCGGCGTTGAAGTCGGCGGCAGTTGATCCCGCTGGCCCGGCGGAACCTGCGGTATTGAGAGTCGTCTTGTCGTTTGAGATCCCGCCCGGGGGTCGGGACCTACCTTCAGCATCCCGCGTTTGCGAATAGCGCAAGAGCGTCAGCTTTTGAGGGCTGTCTTCCTGTGTCGCGCGGCTGACAATGTCGGCGGTGATTCGCTTGGCAGCGTCCATCGCCGATTCACCCGCAACGCGGTCCGACATCGAGTAGCTATCGTCGAGCAGCACGAAATGATGCGTCACGCGGCCGCCGAAAATGGACAGCCATTGATCGCGCGTCTTGAGCTGCGCGAGCATCGCGACCGCCAGAGCGACTACGGCGATTCTTGCGAGGAGTAAAAGTAACTGTTTTAGCCAAATCCACTTGCGATGCTTTTTGTAACTCGCCTGCAAGAATTCCATGGCGGCCCACTGCACGCGGCGGTGGCGCATCATGTTGATCAAATGGATCAACAGCGGTGCCAGCGCTAGCAGGAAGCCCCAGGTTAATGCTTGGTGGACGAATTGCATCTTTGTCAGTTGTCAGTTGTCAGTTGTCAGTTGTCAGCACAGTCTTTTGCAAAGGACAACGGACCACTGACTACGGACATTCACCTATTCATTACTGCCAATCGTTTACTCAAAAATGTCGCCAGTGCCGCATCCAGCGGCTCACTCGTCCGCACGAGAGCGTAATCGCAACTGTTGCGAGCACACTCGCGGCGGACCTCGTCCAAAAATGTTTGGAGCGACGCCAAGTAGCCTTCACGGAGCGCTCGCGGGTTGCAGTTCAAATGGTCGGGAATTTCCAGCCCTTCGAAACGCGTTGGTCCATTGAAGGGAAAGTCGAGCTCTTCGTCGTCCATTACGTGGAAGACGAGAACGTCGTGACCGCGCTGCCGCAGGAGCTTCAACCCCCGGAATAACAACGCTCGGTCTGTCAATAAATCGGAAACGAGAACCATGAGGCCGCGGCGCGGGGCACTTTCGGCCACTTGCCGCAAAATACCGTACATGTCGGTCTTGTCGCTTGGCTCTTGAACGGCCAGCGAATCGACGATGCTGAAAATATGGTTGTGCTTGGTGCGAATCGGCACGTTGACGCGAATCCGCTCGTCGAACGTGACGCAGCCCACGCCGTCTTGCTGCCGCAGCACGAGGTACGCCAGGGAGCAGGCGAGCGTGCAGGCGTACTCGTATTTGTTGAGCGGGCCGTTGCCGTAGGCCATGCTGTTGGAGATGTCGATGAGCAGCGTGCAGCGGAGATTGGTTTCTTCCTCGAACTGCTTGACGTAGAGCCGGTCCTGGCGGGCCCAGACTTTCCAATCGACATGCCGCAGGTCGTCGCCGGCAACATATTCGCGATGCTGCAAAAACTCGACGGACTGGCCGAAATACGGGCTCTTGTGCATCCCCGAAAGAAATCCTTCGACGATGTGGCGGGCCCGAATTTCCAGCCGTGAGATGCGTTTGATCGCCTCAGGATGCAAAAATCTTTTTGAACCGGGCATCGCTGGTTAGCTCGTCTTCCTTGGTGGGAGTGCTGGCGATCAAGCGGTCGATGATTTTGTCGGCGCTCACGCCGTCGCTTTGGGCGGCGAAGTTGACGACCAGGCGATGCCGCAGCACGGGCTTAGCCAAGGCCTGAATGTCGTCGGTGCTGACATGCGTGCGGCCGCGGAGCAGAGCACGGGCCTTGCCGCCGAGAATTAAAAACTGCACGGCACGCGGACCCGCGCCCCAGCCGATTTGATCGTTTACAAAGTCCGGCACGCCGGTTTGGCCGACGCGCGTTTGCCGCACGAGCGAGAGGGCGTAGCGAATGATGTGATCGCTGACCGGTACCTCGCGCACCGTGCGCTGGAGTTCGATGATTTCGGCACCGCTCAAAACCGACTGGATCGATTCGCTCTGAACTGCCGTCGTGCGGCGGGCGACTTCGAATTCCTCGTTGAAATTCGGGTAGTCCACGAATACTTTGAACATGAACCGGTCTTGCTGGGCTTCCGGCAGCGGGTAGGTGCCTTCCTGCTCGATCGGGTTTTGGGTTGCGAGCACGAAAAATGGATCGCTGAGCGGATGGCGCACGCGGCCGACAGTGACTTGCCGCTCTTGCATCGCTTCCAACAGCGCTGCTTGCGTTTTCGGAGGAGTGCGGTTGATTTCGTCCGCGAGAATGACGTTTGAAAATAGCGGTCCTTCCAAGAACCGTCGCTCGCGATTGCCAGTCGAGCGGTTTTCTTCCAAAATTTCCGTGCCGGTGATGTCGGCCGGCATGAGGTCGGGCGTGAACTGCACCCGGCTAAACGAGAGATTCAGCGTCTTGGCCAGCGTGCTGATCATCAGCGTCTTGGCCAATCCTGGCACGCCCTCTAAAAGGCAGTGGCCGCGAGCAAAGAGGCAGATCAGTAATTCCTCGATCACGTCGGCCTGGCCAACGATCGTTTGCGAGAGCTGGGCGACGATCTTTTCGCGGGCGTCGTTCAGCCGGCGGACGGCCGCCGACTCGGAAATCGTCGCCTGAACAACGTCAGCCGGGCGTTTTGCCTCGGTCATGGGGCATTCCTTGCTGGAGGGGCCTTATTAGGAAGACGATGTATCGCCCCTGTTGGCGCTGTAAATGCAGGGCCATCATGGACTTTCTGGTAATCCAATGGCAAGCTGGTTGAACCAGGCAAACCGTGCCGAGTTTCGCAGCCCACCATTCTATACGCCAGTAGCCATGCGCCAGGTCGAAAACCAAGGGCGCAAAAGCAC
>JANNTN010000685.1:0-1697 GCA_031394445.1 Anatilimnocola sp. | reverse complement strand
GCCACCATCCTACCGCCCGCCAAATCGCGGGGCAGGTTCATCGTATGCCGTCCTGACTTCCTGACCGGTGGAAGCGGATTCGATAATCGCAGCAGGTATGAATAGCCTGGCCACCCAACCGGAGCGATACATCCGGAGTGTTCCACGGCCGTCGAAGCCTGGCTCCGTGCCGATACTGGCCAGGACGTATGTGACCGAGTAGATCCCTATCATGCACATTAACAGAGCGACCGCGATCAGCGAAACAGTCAGAGGTGAACGTAATCGGGCTCTCATGCCGCCAGTTTGGGGGCGTGACACCTGAAAAGCAACCGACAACGAAACCGGCCGCGTAGGAAAAGCCCCAGCGAGCGCAAACAGCCTGTGACGTGTATTTGGTCGAGGGAGCGACGGACGCGATAGCGGGCCGCTGAAAAGCGTACAGAAGGGCTGCCTAGATTGCCAAGAAACGAAAGCAGCCGCTCAGCCGGGAGAGTGAGCGGCAGTGAGCCTCATGGTTCCCGCTTTGAGGCTCACACGCGATATATCGTCGGCTCGGCGGGACGGGCTTCTCCGGATACCGGAAACCGCATTGCCGGATGAATTGTTCAAGCAGAATCTGGCCCTTCGGCTTAGAATCGGCCCCTGAAAGGAACATCCATGTGCCAGAAAATCGCCGTCGTTACCGGTGCCGGTTCGGGCATCGGCCGAGCAGTCGCGCTCGCGCTCCTACGCAATGGATACGCCGTTGCTCTCGCCGGGCGACGCCACTCAGCGCTGCAAGAGACCGCCGCACTAGCCGGCGAGTTTAGTTCTCACGCGCTGCCAATCGTCACCGATGTGACCGACGCCAATTCCGTGCGATGTTTGTTCGACGAGGTCACTGCCCGGCATGGCCGTGTCGATTTGCTCTTCAACAACGCTGGCCAGGGCGGGCCTCCCGTGCCGCTCGATGAATTGTCCGTCGATAAATGGCATCAGGTAGTGAATGTGAATCTGACGGGTGTCTTTCTCTGCACGCGCGAAGCGTTCCGCGTGATGAAGGCACAATCGCCGCGCGGCGGGCGGATCATTAACAACGGATCAATTTCGGCGACGACGCCACGGCCGAATTCGGCTCCTTACACGGCATCCAAGCATGCCATCACGGGCTTGACGAAATCGTGCGCGCTCGACGGCCGGCCGTTTGATATCGCCGTTGGCCAGATAGACATCGGCAACGCCGGCACGGATCTCACCGCGCGGATGGCTTCCGGCGTACTGCAGGCCGATGGCAGTATCGCGTCGGAACCCACGATGGATGTGAATCACGTCGGCCAAGCGGTTCTCACGATGGCCAACCTGCCGCTTGATGCTAACGTTCTCTTCCTCACGATCATGGCCACGCAAATGCCCTTTGTGGGGCGAGGGTAACCACCACCAGAGCCCCACGCGTGAGGCGGGGTTATTTTTGGCGTTATTCAATTTCCTCAACTCCACCATTCGTCATGATCACAAACACTGCCCCAACTATCGAGAGGATCACCGAGGTGAGGATCAATATGTTTGTCATTCAATACCGCCTCTGCAAATAAAAAAGCCCCGTGGACCCACCGGCCGCACGGGGCAATCTCGTCAACGTGGTCGAGCTCGCACCCAATGCGACCACAGCCAAGCCTAGGACTCATCCCAACAATGAAAATTTCTTGCCACCAGTTTGTAATTTTGTTGCCGGACGA
>JANNTN010000625.1:0-3574 GCA_031394445.1 Anatilimnocola sp. | reverse complement strand
CAGCGGCGATCGTCTCAATATTGACGATTGGCGTAAGAACTTCGAATTCCATGACCAGAGCCTACACTTATGCTTATCCTACTCCGTCCACAGTGTTAGCCATACTGCAACTTCGGCGCAAGCTCCCGCGCAATCGGCACGTCGAACAGAATCGGTTTATCGCCGCGAAAAGCAGCACTGACGCGCTCGGCCAGTTCGGCCGGTTCGGTGATGCGATGCGCTTCGACACCGAAACCTTTAGCCAGCGCAAGATAATCGAGTTCCGGGCCGACGAGATCGACCCCCTCGAATTGCTTTTGTTCCGCTTGTGGCAGACTCAGGCTGCGGCTGCACAGTTTGAGGATTTGGTACTGAGCATTGTTGCAGATGACAAAAACCACGGGAATTTTATACCGAGCCGCTGTCCACAGCCCTTGCATGCCGTAAGCCGCGGCCCCTTCGCCCAGCAACGCCAACACCGGGCGATTGGGCCAGGCCAACTTCGCTCCCAGCGCGACGCCGAGCCCCCAGCCCAGCGCCCAACCGCGATGACCAAAATATCCCGTGGTGTTCTTCAGCACACCGAGCCGCTCAAATGTCGTGTTCGTCGTCGTAACCGCCTCTTCGATCACCACCACATCGGGCGGCAGGACATTCGCCAGAGCGCCCATCAATCCCAGCGGCATCATCGGTCGGAAGTCGCGATGTTCAGAGATGATTTTCTTCAAAGAGTCACGCGCGGCATTGTGCTTGGCCACATGACGCGCAGTGCGTTCCTTGATCAGATCGCTGTCAAGTTGCTGAGTGGTGCCAAGAGTCGCATTCAGCTCTCGCAACGCTTCTTTCGTGTCTCCGAGGACACCAATTTCGACGGCATAATTCTTGCCGATCTGCCACGGGTCTTCGTCGATATGCACCAACCGAATGTGTTCGGGAATCGCCCGCGACGGCTCAAAGTAAATGTATTGCCGTAAGAGGTCCATGCCAACGACGAGCAGCACGTCGTATTCTTGCAATCGCTGGCGAACTTCCGGCGACCACAGCGGCAGTCCCTGGCCATTAAGTGGATGGTCGCTGGGAAACGCCAGCCGCCCGTGCGTCGTGCCACTTTCGGTGATGACCGGTGCGCCCAGCGTTTCAGCCACCGCAACCAGCTCGTCCATCGCACCCCGTTCGGTCACCCGACTGCCAGCCAAAATCGCCGGATTCTTCGCCGCACCCAACAACTCCGCCGCTCGCCTAATCGCCTCCACCGGTGGCCGCACTCGACTATCCAACCGTGGGGCGGGCCTCTGGCCGGCCATGTCCTGCGGCAAGCTGGACGACTCTCCCACAAGCTCCATCTGCACATCCACCGGCAGCGACAAAAACACCGGCCCCGTCGGCGGTGTCAGCGCCGCCTGCACCGCGCGATGCACCGCTTGCGGCAAATCTTGCACGCGCTGCACTTCACAGGCCCACTTGGTCCACGGCCGCGTGACCTCGACCATTTGGCCCCACAGAATCGGCTCTTCGAACATCAGCCGGCGGTCTTGCTGCCCCGCCGTGACCAAGAGCGGCGTCCCCTCGCGATAGGCGTTGTAGAGCATGCCCATCGCGTTGCCTAAGCCACACGAAATGTGCAGATTCACCACGCCGAGCTGCCCCGACGCCATCGCATAGCCGTCGGCCATCGCCATGACCGGCACTTCCTGAAGCCCCAGCACATATTGAAACCGCCGATCCGTGACCAGGGCATCGTTCAGCGGCATTTCGGTCGTGCCGGGATTGCCGAATATATGCCGCACGCCATAACCGGCGAGCAGGTCGAGAAAGCAGTGAATTCCCGTATTAGCCATGTTTTCGATTGTATTCAATTTAAGAAATGCATGTTCCTGGCAGGCAGCAAGAGCTAGAGTTAATGGACTATCCAGGGGCTGCTGAACAGGCTTTCAAACACGCATGCGTCTGCTCATCACACTTTCAATTTTATTTATCACAACCCTCTGCTGGGCAGTCGATGACCCGACTGCGAATCCTGCTGTAGTGGCCACCGTGAACGGCCAGCCGGTGAATGCTACGGAAGTCGATGCCGAATTCCGCCTCGCCTTTGGTAACACCAATATCTCTGAAGCCGACAAGCCGCGTTTGCTGCGTGCCGCGCTCGACCAGGTTATCAACCGCCACTTAGTATTGGCCCATTTGGCTAAGTCAGGTCAGGCCGCGAGCAAGGCCGATATCGATTTGGAACTAGCCCAATTCGAGAAAGAATTGAAAGCTCAGAATCAGACGTTAGCGGATCACGCCAAGCGTGTCGGCTTGAGCTCCGATGATGTCCGCCGCGCGTTGGCTTGGAAATTATCGTGGAAGCGGTACTGCGAGAAGCATCTGACGGCGCAAAACCTGGAGAAGTATTTCCAGCAGCATCGACGTGATTTCGATGGCACGCAACTCCGCGTGGCACAAATCCTCTTCAAGCTCCCGCCAGATGCCGATGCGGCTACTATCTCAGGGGCAAAGGAGCGGGCAACCAAGCTGCGTGAAGAAATCGCTAGCGACAAGCAGAAATTCGCGGCTGCCGCTCGGCAGCACTCGGAAGCGCCAAGCCGCGACGACGGCGGCGATATCGGTTGGATCGAGCGTCGCCGCCCCATGCCCGAGGAGTTTTCGCGTACCGCGTTTGCGCTGAAGCCCGCGGAAGTCAGCCAGCATTTGGTCAGCCCGTTCGGCGTACACCTAATCACCGTGCTCGAGGAGAAGCCGGGAACCAAATCGTGGCAGGATGTGGAAGACGAATTGCGTCCCGCGACAATCGCCTATCTCTTTCGCTGGATTGCCGAAAAAGAGCGGGCTGAAGCGAAGATTGAATACGTGTCGCCGCAGTGACGACAGACAGACGGCCGGTTGCTCCGACTATCCCGGCGGTGGCATCGCCGCCATGCGCCGCTCCATTTCTTCCGGCGTGACATCTTCAATGTGCGACGCGATCGTCCATTTATGGCCAAACGGATCGATCAACGTGCCTGACCGATCACCATAAAACTGATCTTGCAGCGGCCGCTCTACCTTGCCGCCGGCCTGAATCGCTTGATTGAACACCGCATCAGCATTCGACACATACAAACAGATTCCCACCGGTGTGCCGCCAATCGATTGTGGGCTCCTGGCTCCCATCTCGGGAAATTCATCCGCCAGCATGATGACCGAGTCGCCAATCTGAATTTCGGCATGGCCAATCTTGCCGTCGGGGCTCGTCAACCGCATGCGCTCCACGGCTCCAAAGGCTCGTCGGTAGTAGTCGAGTGCCGCTGTCGCGCCGCTCAAAATCAGGTACGGCGTTACCGTGTGATAGCCTTCGGGAATCGGCGAAACGCTCATGGTAAATGCCTCGCGAACGAGTCAAGATCGTGTTCGCAGCCAAGTGTGGAGCCGTGCCTTGCCAAAGTCAACTATTTGCCTCTCAATCCAGCCAGATGCTACGATACGACTACGATCCTTCGTCTGATTGGGAGCTAAGCAACGTGCGATTCCGATTCGTTCTGTTTCTGCCGCTGGTAGCCGCCTGGATGTTGGTCAGCATTCCGGTTCGTCATGCTTGTGGCCAGCAAACAGCAGC
>JANNTN010000618.1:0-13641 GCA_031394445.1 Anatilimnocola sp. | reverse complement strand
CCCAACTCGATGCCCAGCAGTGTCTTGCCGGCGATTTCCATGGTCAGCCGCAGCATCTGCGGCACAATGTCGAGCGTCTGGCCGCCGTGCCACGTCGTCAACATTCGCTCGGTCGAGTCCAGCATCACACCGGCGTAGCTCTCCACCCGCGACCGCGAAAACGCCGGCTGAATCAATCGCCGTTGCCGCAGCCAGGCGTCCCCCTCATTGAGCAGCAGCCCATTACCCAGCAGGGGCCGCAAGAATTTGAGCGCATAGTTCTTGATGAAGCGTCGATTCTCGGTCACCAGCACCCGCTCGATATCGTCGGGATGCGACAGCAGCATGCTCCGCCGATTGGCGACGCGAAAATACGCTGCATCGCCATATTCACGAAAGCATTCCTCGAAGAAGCCCAGCATGTCCTTCCGCAATCGCGGCAACGAACCGAGCAGCCAATGGCCGCGCGGACCGGGCAACACACGAGAGGAAGCCATGCACCATCCGACAAGAGGTTAAAGAGAGAATGCCGCGAGCCGTCTCGATCAACGCTCGCCATTCACCGGCAGTATAACCCGAAATGCTGTCCCCCGGCCTATTTCACTCTCCACTTCGATCGTCCCGCCGTGCAGTTCCACAATCCGCCACGCTTTGCAGAGACCCAGCCCCAATCCCCGTCCTGCCTCGCGGCCGGAGAAGAAGGGATCGAATATTTGGGATCGAATATCCGGCGGAATACCCGGGCCGGTGTCGGAAACAGTCATGATGCCGTGCGGAGTGCAGAGTGCGGGACGCGGAGTAGCGGCATCGGATATAGCAAAATGCGGCGGAGGAATCGAATTCTGCTCCGCGTTCCCCGCTCTGCGTTCCGCGCTTAATTCCACGCTTCCGCCTTGTTGCACTGCCTCCAGCGCGTTTTGCACGATGGCCTTCAAAGCGACTGCAATTTGCGTGGGATCGACGGTGGCCAACAACGGACAGGTATCACCGGTGCGCAGGAGCGTGGCCTGGTGCTCGCGGGCCAGCTCCTGCAACTCGGCCACGACGGTGTCGGCGAGCTGAGTGAGATCAACCTCTCGCGGCTGCGGTTTCGGCGGATGCGCAAAGAGCATGAGATCGGCGATCATCTCATGCGCGCGGAATGCCTGCTGCACGATGGTCGCCAGCTTGCGACGCCGGTCAGCGTCTTTTTCATCGACCAGCAGCGTCTGAGCCCGCGTAGCGATATTCGCCAGCGGGTTATTGATCTCGTGGCTCAAGCCGTAGGCGAAGTTGTACAGCGCGCGGAGCTTCGCCTCTTCAACCGCCGCGGCAAAATCTGCCGGCGGCGAAGAGTTTTCGGCTGTAGTCGTAGGGTGCATAAGCGCAGCGCAATGCACCTTTCTGATTTCCCAAAGGGAAGGTGCCTTTCACCTGCCCCACACTTACGCCAGAACTGCCTTTTCCATATCCAGCAGCTCGCAACCGCGATCGACGAGCTTATCGACGGTGAACGGCTTTTGCATGAAGTCGTCGGCACCAGCGGCCCGTAGGTCGGCAACTTTGTCCTGCTCAACCATACCGCTGATACAGATGATCTTCACCTGTTCCAGGGTATCGTCGGCCCGGACTCGCTGGCAGACCTCTTTGCCGTTGATGTCGGGCAGCATGATGTCGAGAATTACCAGGTCTGGCCGGAATTCCTTGACCAACATACCCGCATCAAACCCGTTATTGGCGGTCCTAATATCGAACCGACCGTCGCGGACGAAGGCGTCGTTCATCAATTCCACGAGCTCTTGGTCGTCATCAACGATCAGCAGCTTGCGTTTGCCGCTTTCCAGGGCATCCGTCGGAATGCCGTTGTCCCGCATGAACGAATACAATTCGTTCCGCGGAATGCGGCGAAATCGACTACCCGGAACGCGAAAACCCTTGAGCGAGCCGTTATCGAAGCAGCGAATAATAGTCTGCTGGCTAACTTTGCAGATTTTCGCCGCTTCGCCTGTCGTAAACACAGTCTTTGTGGTGGCTGACATGCCGGTAACCATCCCTTCCGTTTCGATGGCTGGACTAGTGGTTAGAACTTCCGCCGCGGTTGGCCAGCGGGCAAAACCTCCGTGTGTGCCACGTGGGTACTAGTCCTAAACTCCCTGTCTCTCGGAAACTGCGTGATATACGCAGCAACTCGTATTCTCTGCATTCGGCACGGTCGAGCGGTTTTGCCGATCTTGCCGAACTTCCCAACCGCGAGGAATTATATCGGTGGACATCCTGGCGTCAATATCGAATTAAACGCCACAAGTTCTTGTTGCATCGTACTTTGCGTCAAATACTGGGGTTTGGCCCCAAAAATTATCCAGTCGTCAGATACCTGCCCATCGCCCCACACCACGCACACCGCCCAGCCGTTTTTGGTCGGACAATCCTCACGTTCGCTACAACCGGCTGCCGATAATGAGGGCGAATAGCCGTTCTAGTACCAGCCTTGCGCTGGTGCCGGGCGGTTAATCGACTCCAAGCAAGTAGGACGCTTGCCCTTCGACGCCACAAGGACGTGGACCATGCTCGCGATCATTAGCGATTTGCACCTGAACGACGGCACCAACTCTTGCCTCTTGCCCCCAGGAACCATCGACCTGGTATGCGAGCGATTGTGCGATTTGGCGTGGCGTGCTTCGTGGCGTGCCGACGGCTGCTATCGCCCGGTCGATCGCATCGACCTGGTGCTCCTGGGTGACGTGCTAGACATCATGGGCTCGCGCCGCTGGCTCGCTTCCCCCTGCCGGCCGTGGGACGACCACCAATCGCCGGCGATGATTGAATGCACGACGGGCATCGTCGAGGAAATTTTGCGGCGCAATGTCGATTCGATTCGCACCCTGCGTTCGCTGGCTACCGAGGCCACCGTGAGCCTGCCGCCAGCGACAGCAGCCGGGCAACCGGTTTTGGAAGCCGAGGAAATGCCCGTCTCCGTCTGCACGCACTATATGGTGGGCAACCGCGACTGGCCGTTGCACGCCAAAGGAACTCAATACGACCTGATCCGCCACAAGGTGACGCATCACCTGGGGCTGGTTACGTCGTACAACAAGCCGTTTCCGCATGAAGCCTCGGAGTGCGATCAGCTTTGCGAAACGCTTCGCCAGCATCGCGTGCTGGCGCGGCATGGCGACGTATTCGATCCGCTCAGCTTCACCGACGAGCGGGATCGCGCCAGCTTGAGCGATGTCATTGTGATCGAGTTGATCTCGCGGTTCCTGCAGCACATCGAAAGCGAGATGGCGGACGATATGTCCGCGGCCACCTGGTCGGCCCTGTGCGAAATCGACCAAATTCGGCCGCTTTTGCTCATTCCTGCCGCGATGGAAACGATGCTCGAACGGACCGCCACGCCGGCTGTCCGCAATCGCATCAAGCGGATTTGGGACTACATGGTCGAGCAAATGCTGCATTTGGAAATCGTGGGTCAAATGGCTGCAGCCTGCCCGGTTGATCTGATCGATGGCCTGGCCGCCTCGCTCAAGTTCAGTCGTCGCGATTCGCACAACTGGATTGGCCGGACCATGAACTTCGTAACCAGCCTGCGTGGGGCCGCGAGCATGTCGTATGCCCCGCACGCCATCGCCGAAGCCGATTTTCGCAACCGCCGCGCCCGGCACATCGTGTATGGCCACACCCATCAGGCCGAAACCGTTCCGCTCGATGCCAGCCATGCTGACGGCTACGTGCTCAATCAAACGTATTTCAACGCCGGCTGCTGCCGCCGTTCGTATCAGCCCATGCAAATGCTCACCGGCAGCCACGAACTAGCCGCCTGCGACGCGTTCACACTGCTTTGCTTCTACCAAGGCGACGAACGCACCGGCCGCACGCACGAAACCTGGAGCGGCACGCTGGCACCGATGACTGCGGACATTGGAGCCTTGGAGGTAGCGCCGCAACCCGCGATGGCCCATTCGCCTTCGAACATTCGCAGCCCGCAATTTGCCAGCGGGGCGCGATCGACGATGGCCAAAAGCTATTAGGGTTCAGCCGACAGGTGTAGCTGCTCTAAAACCCGGCGATTGCCGGCCGGGAACTCGTAATTGCTTAGTTCGCGCCGCTCAACCCACTGAAATGGCGGCATAGGTTGGGCCGCTTGGCCAGCGGCAATGCGGCACGCGATGAAGTCGAGTTCAACCGCACCGTGGTCATATTCGTGCTCAGCCGTCGGATAGCGAAATCGCGGCTGAACCTCGATACCCGCCTCCTCGCGGCATTCGCGTACAGCCGCCTGCTCCGCGGTCTCGGCCGGCTCAATCTTGCCGCCCGGGAACTCCCACAGGCCCGCCAGTGGCACGCCTTCTGGTCGCTGGCCGATCAGAAAGCGGCCTTCATGCTCGACGACAGCGATCGCGATGCGAGTCGGCATGTCGATTACGTCTTCAACTGATCCAGCATCCGTCCCGGCGAACCCATGGCGTTATAGCCGGCATCGACATGCATGATCTCAGCCGTGACTCCGTCCGACAGGGGCGATAGCAACCAGGCGCCGACGCGGCCGACTTCGTCGTGGGTCACATTGCGGGCCATCGGGGCAACCGCCGCATACAAGTCTTCCATTCCTTTGGCACCAACGGCCGAACTGGCCAGTGTTTTGAGCGGACCAGCACTGAGGGCATTCACGCGCACGCCTTTTGGCCCCAAATCGAACGCCGCGTACTTCATACAAGCGTCCAGGGCCGCCTTGCATACGCCCATAATGTTGTAACCGGGAACGATCCGTTCGCCGCCAAAGTACGTCAGCGTGAGCACCGAGCTTTGCGGGCTGAAGATATCGCGAGCAGCGTTGGTGACCGCGAGCAAACTATAGGCACTGATTTCCATCGCCAGTTTGAAGCCGTCGCGGCTGCAAGCAATGGTGTCCTTCCTCAGGTCATCCAGGGAGGCGAAGGCGATCGAGTGCAGCAAAAAGTCGATCTGGCCAAATTCCTGCTTGGCATGTGCCATAAATGCGGCAATGTTGTCGTCTTTTTGCACGTCCAGCGGCAACACAAACCGGGCTCGATCCGGATGCTTGTCGGTGAGCGTTGTCACCCGCCGGCGGTTCCGCTGCCGCTCGTCGTCCGGCTTATCGGGCAAGTGGTTAAATCCGCAGGTGCCCCCCTCGTTCATGATGAACTGGGCAATGGCCCAAGCAATGGAGCGGTCATTTGCCACTCCCAGGATCAAACCCTTCTTCCCGTCAAACATGCCCATCGCGGACTCCCTGTCAGCAAGGTTTCCTAGCTAAACCTTCGTGAGGATAACACTTTAGATACGGACGGGCCACGCCTCTCGCTGCCCGGCGCATCGGGAGATTGCCTCTGCGGTTATAAACTGCCACTTACTAAATGGCAATTTAGGAATGCTGCCGATTGTGCCGATAATAGAGATTGTTGACTTTCATGAGCAACATTTGTAACATTCGCCGTTAAGCTCTATACTTTCAGCAACCCACGAGACGGACATGACCCGTGCCGCAGCCATGCTGAGTCCGACGCCCAGGCCTGCGGGACGCGATTTGCCCCTGCTGCGGGTCGTGTCTCCGCCGCTGGAATCTGACGAGAGAGCTGATGAAGTCCCGGCAATTGATCAAAGCAAGCTAATGCTGACCGACGAACTCAAGGCCGAAATCAGTCGGGAGAATGAACGGCTGGAGACGGCTGAGCCGCAAGAGATTCTGCGGTGGGCGGCCGAGCGGTTTGGCACGAAGTTCACGATGGCCACCGCCTTTGGCCCCGAAGGCATGGTGCTGATTCACATGTTGGCCGAGGTTGCGCCGAAGACGCCGATTTTCAACTTGGAAACCGGCTATCAGTTCAAAGAAACGCTCGAACTGCGGGAAGAGGTTAAGCGACGCTACGGTATTGAGGTGGAGTACAAGCGCGCCGCGATCAGTGCCGAAGAATACGAACGACAAAACGGCGGACCGGTCTATCGCACGAACCCCGATCAATGCTGCCTGCACCGCAAAGTGCAAGTGCTGGAGCAGGCCGTTGTCGGAATGCAGGCCTGGGCCAGTGCGATCCGCCGCGACCAAAGCCCCGACCGAGCGGCGGCCCCGATTGTCGGCTGGGATAAAAAATTCAGCCTTGTGAAGGTCAGCCCGCTCGCGAATTGGACCAAGCAAAAGGTCTGGGGCTTCATCACTAAGCACAATGTTCCCTACAACTCGCTGCACGACCAGGGCTACACGAGCATCGGCTGCTGGCCCTGCACGCGATCCGTGATGCTCGGCGAAGACGAGCGTGCCGGCCGCTGGAGCGGCTTTGCGAAGACCGAATGCGGGCTGCACACGAGCTAGCGCGAAGTGCGGAGTTTAGAAAGCATCTGTTACGTTATTTTCACTCCGCATTCCGCACTCTGAACTCCGCACTTCCACATGCTCGTCTCTGCCAAGACCGAATACGCCTGCATTGCGGTGCTGGAGCTGGCGGCGCGGCATGGGCGCGGCGAGCCGGTACGAATT
The DNA here is from genome assembly GCA_031394445.1 of Anatilimnocola sp. Taxonomy (GTDB): domain Bacteria; phylum Planctomycetota; class Planctomycetia; order Pirellulales; family Pirellulaceae; genus CAYLLN01. The sequence goes on along the minus strand of JANNTN010000618.1, from coordinate 7,190 downwards.
CGCGAGATCGCGGATGCCCACGAAATTCCTTCACGGTTTCTGGTGCAGATTCTCTTGCAGCTTAAAAGTGCGGGGCTCGTGCAAAGCGTTCGCGGAGCCTCCGGTGGCTACAACCTCGCCAAAGACCCCGACGAGATCACGTTGCTCGACGTGATGACCGTGGTCGATGCCCAACTTGGCCACGCGCCGACCAGCTCGACGCGCAACACGCCGACGACCCGTGCCCTACAACGCACCTGGAAAGAAGTTGCCAATCAGGAGCAGGAGTTGTTAAGCGGGGTCACGTTTGCCACCCTGGTCGAACGCCTCAAAGGCGCACCCGAGGGGATGTATTACATTTAAGGTCAACGCGGAGTGCGGAATGCGGAGCGCGGAATGAAGAATGTCAACGATCCTCGACAAAATCGTCGCCACGAAGCGTGAGGAAATCGCGCGCGCGAAGGCGGCGGTGCCGCTGGCTGACCTCATCGAGAGGCTGAAAAATGCGCCACCCGTGCGGGATTTCTTCGCTGCGCTAGCCGCTGCTGGGCCGATCAAGCTGATCGCTGAAGTAAAAAAAGCCAGCCCGAGCAAGGGCATCATTCGCGCTGATTTCGATCCGGTGGCGATCGCGAAGATCTATGAAGCCCACGGCGCGAGTTGCCTGAGCGTGCTGACCGACGAACAATACTTTCAAGGCAGCCTCAACTATCTGCGGCAAATCCGCCAGGCGGTGAATATCCCCGTCCTGCGCAAGGACTTCATACTCGACACGTATCAACTCATCGAAGCCCGCGCTGCCGGGGCCGACGCCGTTTTGCTCATCGCCGAATGCCTCGACGACTGCAACCTGCGCAAGCTGCACAACGAGGCGCTGGAGCTTTCGCTGACACCGCTCATCGAATTTTATGATCCAGAGAATCTCGACCGCGTGCTTGCCGCCGGGGCCTCGCTCATAGGTGTGAATAATCGCGATTTACGGACGTTTCAGGTCGATCTGGGCCACACAGTTCGCTTGCGTGAAAAAGTGCCTCTCGATTGCGTCTTTGTTGGCGAAAGCGGCATCGACAGCCGCGACGACGCCCTCCGATTACAATCAGCCGGTGTGAACGCGATGCTCGTCGGCGAAAGCCTGATGCGGCAGCCCGACATTGGCCGCGCCGTCGATCGCTTGCTCGGAAAGGAATAACTCTCATGGCATCCTTCATGGACGGTGTTTCGACGATCAACAGCTTCCTCCGAACTCTGGTCATGGTCGCGGTGCTCGGCAGCCTCGGAACTGGCGGCTTCTATCTCTACACGGCTTATCACGCGCAAGAAACCGACGCCCGGCGCAATGCCCAACTGCTCGACGAGCGCAACCGCGAGCTGGCCGGCGCGAAAGACCGGCTGAAGCAGGCCGAAGCCGACTTGGTGAAGCAGGCCACCGAGCTAAAGGCCAAGGACGCCGAGATCGACAAGCTGAAGGCCAGCGTAAAGAAACTAGAACTGGCCCTGCACTATCTCAAGATCGATCACCGCGTCGCCCGCTTTACCGTCGTCGATCAAATCAAGGACGAGGCGACCGGTACAATCACGTCCGTCATCGAATTCGTCGAACTCGACGACGATGGTCAGCCCATCGACACGCCACGGCAGTTTCGCATTCAAGGGGACATCGTTTATATCGACGGCTGGGTCGTTAAATTCGAAGACAAGTACGTCGAGCAAGCCGACCTGGAGCGTGGCACGTCGCTGCTGTTGTTTAAACGCATTTTCGGCAGCGGACAGAAGCCCGACGACGGCCAGCCGCTCGACGAAGTCGGAACTGCTCCGCGGGCCTATTCGCGCGATGACAAAATCAGCGACTTCGAAAAGAAAATCTGGGACGACTTCTGGACCATCGCCAACGACCCCGAGCGCGCCCGCCAACTCGGCATCCGCGCCGCTCACGGCGGTGCGCCGTTCATGAAAGTTGAGAAGGGGAAGTCTTATCGCATTCTGCTAAGGGCTTCGGGTGATCCGACGATTGTGCCGGATGATAAGTTGTTGCCGGGAACGTAACATTCGCGCTGCCCGATCCAGGCAGACATCGTCATCCTTCGGCATATTGCACTACAGCGGAGGAAAGAATCGTGTCGCGAAGGCGGTGATTAAGGTATTTTGGATTAACGACATTAATCCGCCGACCATCGAACAGGCCGCTCAATTTCTCTTCTAAATCGATAATTTCCCAGCCGGGAGTGTGCCCCGGTTGAAACTCAACGAGCAAATCGATGTCGCTATCCGGGCGAAAGTCGTCACGGAGAGCGGAGCCAAACACCGGCAATCGTCGAATGTGGTGACGCCGGCAGAAGTCGGCGACCAGTGGAGATGGGGGAAGAAACTCCAACATGTTTTGTTGTCCGAAGCGAAAGCACATTTCCAGAGATTCGGATTATTTCGACGTCGATCAAGCGGCCTGACGGACGTGCCTATAGGCCATGACGTTCCATAATCTCCACCATGCGTTTGTCGTAAATCTCCAAGAATTCATCATGGCACCGAATTATGCCTCGCTGACAAAACAACTCGTATCTTTCAAGCGATAGTACTTTGGGTTCATCGTGCTCGGCAATAATGATCTTGAACCCGTTCGTCTTCGCCACGGAATCAAGAATTCCCTGGGCCTCGACTGCTCGCATTGCCTCACATGCCGTTTGAAGCAAGCCGCGAAATTTCTGATTGGAGACGCGATCTTTGTCATGGGCATCAAGGTTTTCGTGAAACCACTCATCCCATCTATGCCAGTGTTGAGCGAATGCTAGTGAATAGTCATCGCTGGGAATCCAGTCCGTGGAGATCGGCCAATCGCCAATGTTATCAACATCGCTTGGGGCAAGCGAACGAGCCGAGGATTCGGGCAATAGGTACAGGCCTGCACATCCGTAATATGCATCAATGTGCATTCCAACTCCCGCAATTGGCTCCTCACCAGCTTTTGCCAGTTGAAGCGGGAGTGCGGCGAGCACGGCCTTTGTGAGAGACTCGCGGATATCCGGCCAAGGAAAGATTTCCATTAGACGACAGGCCACATCACAAGGTTGAGCATCAATCGACCCGGCAGTGCGTCAGCATTTCCGCCGGCGTGACGATGTAGCTCGTATAAAACGGCCCGAACTCGGCGTATCGCGCGCTCGCTTCGTCGAAGCGCATGCGATAGACGATTGACGACAGATACTGCGGATTTTTGGCCCAGAGCGTTACGCCCCATTCCCAATCGTCGAAGCCCAGCGACACGGTAATCAATTGCTGCACGCGGCCGGCGAAGGTCATTCCGCTTTTGGCGTGCTCGGACATCATGCGGTTGCGTTCTTCGGACGACAGCAAGAACCAGTTCTCGCCGACTTTTCGCTTCTTGTTCATGGGATAGAAGCAGGTGGCCGGCCACGGCGGAAAATCGGGCGTCAGCCGTTGACGGTTCATCATCGGCAGCCGATCGGCATACGCCTTGAGCTTCGCTGCGTATGCCGGCGAATCTTCAGCATCCCCTTCCGTCACGAGCTTTTTGCCATATTGCTCGACCGATGGCACGTACTCCGAAATCTCCGTGATCGAGACGAAGGAGTACGTTGGTACGAGGGCCGGACCGAGCGTGCTGGAGAGCAGCTTTTGGTTGACGGACTCAATCTTCAGCGGATTGGGGTCCATCACCATCAGCGAGAAATCGGCCTTGTGCCCGCTGACGGCGCTTGTTTGCAGTCTCTGCGGGGCATCTGGCCCGGCTGGATCGAGGATCGCCAACAGCTCCTCGCGGCCCGCACTGCGCTGCTCGGCGTTCAATGCGGCCAGCGCGCGGCGATCAAACTGGTAATACAGGTGGGTGCAATGCCAACCTTCAGTCGGTTCCAGGCTAATCGGGACTTGTTGCGGAGCGGGCGGGCGGCCAGTGGACATGAGTTCGTGCCGTTCGGGACAACGTGGCGGATTTGTAGATCGCTGTTCAATATAACGAGTTTCGTCTAAATCGGCGGCCCCGTACGAAGACGTGGACGCTTGAGTTGTACTTCCAGCCGTGCGACACTCTCTTTCCACAAACACCTGCTTTCATCTCGGAGAACTGTCATGACCCGGCAAATGGTCACTCTGTTGGCTGTCTTTTTCATCGCGATTTCCATTCTGGCCAATCTGTCGCCCGTCACAGCCGCCGACGGCAAAGAACTCTTCGCCTACTTCGGCACCTACACCAACAACAACCGCAGCAAAGGCATCTATTGCTACAAACTCGACTTGGCTAGCGGCAAGCTCACGAGCGTCGGCGTCACCGAAGGCATCAAGAACCCGTCGTTCCTCGCGATTCATCCCAGCGGCAACTATCTCTACGCGGTGAGCGAAGTGAGCGATGCTGGCGGTAAGCCGGGGGGCGCTGTCAGCGCGTTCGCCCTCGATCGCAAAACGGGCTCGCTGAAGCCACTCAACCACCAATCGTCTGAAGGTGCCGGTCCCTGCCACGTTTTGGTGGATAAGACTGGCAAAGTAGCCCTCGTCGCCAACTATGGCAGCGGCAGCATCGCCTCGCTCCCCATCAATGCCGACGGCACGCTAAACAAAGCGGCATCGGCTATTCAACACGAAGGCTCCAGCGTCGTCCCCTCGCGCCAGGCCGGCCCACACGCTCACTCGATGAACATCTCGGCTGACAACCGCTTTGCGATCGCGGCCGACCTGGGCCTCGATAAGTTACTGGTCTATAAGCTCGATTCCGACAAAGGCACACTGACGGCCAACGACCCCGCGTTCACCAAAACCCCGGCTGGCGGCGGTCCGCGGCACTTTGCGTTTCATCCGAGTGGCCGCTTCGCCTACAACTGCAACGAAATCAGCTCCTCTGTCACGGCCCACGCCTGGGATGCCGCCAAAGGTGCGTTCTCCGAACTTCAAACCATCACCACGCTGCCGGAGGAAACCAAAGGCAACAGCACGGCTGAAATTCAGGTTCATCCCAGCGGTAAATTCCTCTACTGCTCCAACCGCGGGCATGACAGCCTGGCCATCTACACCATCGACGAAAAGACCGGCAAACTGACCGCCGCTGGACACCAAAAAACGCTGGGCAAGACGCCGCGCAATTTCGGCATCGACCCCACCGGTGCTTTTGTCATCGCCTGCAATCAAAACACCGATCAGGAAAACATTGCCGTGTTTCGCGTTGACCAAACCACGGGGCAACTGACACCGGTTGGTGACAAAATCACCGTTCCCTCGGCGTGTTGCGTCAAGTTTCTGGCGATCGAATGACCGAACGGGGTCACGCGAGTCCAAGGCCAGCGCCGACGAAAAGTCGTACAATCGGTGCATGGCACGCAAACGAAAAATCCGCACCGAGTTCCGCAAAACGCATCAGGTGCGTCGGCGCAAGGGGGATCTCACGCGCGACTTTGCCCGCGATGACCGGGCCGAGGATCGCACGCTCAAATCCGAACGGCTGAGCGGGAAGGGAGACCTAACCCGAAAGCGGACGATCGTGGGGGTCGAGACGGATCCCGCAGCCGCTGGCTTTGGCGTGCTCCGCGATGTGGCCAAATCGTCGCTACGCGGACGCGTGCTCAGCGTGCATGGGCTGGCCAGCGTGGTTCAAGTCGAGGACGGCCAACTGTTTCGCTGCGCGATTCGCGGATTGCTTAAGGACATGAGCACCGATCTGCGGCATGTGATCGTGGCGGGCGACATTGTGTGGCTACGGCCAGAGCAGGGCAACGAAGGCTTGATTGAGCAGATTGAGCCGCGACGGCATATTCTCAGCCGGACGAGCCGGGGGCGGCAGCAGATTCTGGTGGCGAACGTCGATCAGTTGGTCATTGTGGCGAGCGCTGCGGAGCCGAATTTGAAGCCGAACTTGATCGACCGCTTTTTGGTCGAGGCCGAGCGGATGCAGATCGAGCCGATCCTGTGCATCAACAAGATCGATTTGGTTGATCCGGCTGATCTGATGCCGCTCGTCGGCGTGTACGGCCAGATGGGTTATCAGGTTCTGCTGATCAGCGCCGCCACGGGGCAAGGCATCGATCGGCTGCGGCGTTTGGTGGCGGGGCAAGAAAGCGTCGTGGCGGGACAGAGCGGTGTGGGGAAATCTTCGCTGTTGAATTCGATTGAGCCCGAACTCGCGCTGCGCGTGGGCGCAGTCAGCCGGGAGAATGAAAAAGGCAAGCACACGACGACCGTCGCCTCGCTGATTCCACTCAAGATGGGGGGTTACGTCGTCGATACGCCGGGCATTCGGCAATTTCAACTGTGGGACATCGTGCCAGAGGAAGTCGCCGGTCTTTATCGCGATATTCGCCCGTATGTGAGTCTCTGCCGATTTCCCGATTGCACGCACACGCACGAAGCAGACTGTTCCGTAAAGGACGCCGTGGCAGACAATCGGCTTGATGCACGCCGGTACGAGAGCTATTGCCACCTGTGTAGCGGTGGCGAAGATTGATCGCAGTATTTTCTATTTGGAATTGGTGTAAAGTTGGGAGATCGCGGAATGCCGAATGTCTTGGATGGTAAAAGCGGGCCGGTGAGTGGCCGGTTTGGGATTGTGGTGTCGCGGTACAACGAGCACATCACGGGGAAATTGTTGAATGGAGCGGTCGAGACGCTGACGGCAGCGGGCGTGTCGGACGACGCTATCGATGTCGCGTGGGTGCCGGGGGCTTGGGAGATTCCACTGGTGGCGGCCCGTTTGGCGTTCAGCGAACAGTATGCGGCGGTGTTGTGCCTGGGGGCGGTCATTCGCGGCGAGACGACGCACGACGAGCACATCAATCGGCAAGTGAGCCTCAGCCTGGGGGAGATTGCGCTAGAGGCCGATCTGCCGGTGTTGTTTGGCGTGCTCACCTGCAACACGGTGGAGCAGGCGATTCACCGGGCGGGCGGCAACGTGGGTAATAAAGGACAAGAGTGCGCCGAAGCAGCCCTGGAGATGGTCCGGCTGCTTGAAAAACTGCCGTGACGTGAATCACTTCCACACCACTTGCAGCCCCTTCGTCTGCAACTCCCGTCGCTCTATCCCCGTTTGGCGGGCCGCTTGCCGTTGGTCATGCAAACATCGGCGACTTTGCCGCTCTCTTCCAGGGCGACGTGAAACCGCTGCTCCCCTTCGAGCCGATGTACGGTCATGTGATAGGCCTCGCTGACTCTGGCCAGATAGGGCCGGTCTTCTGACTTCTTTGGAACGCGGAGCTTGCCCCACGAGCCGTCGCCGA
>JANNTN010000545.1:0-3396 GCA_031394445.1 Anatilimnocola sp. | reverse complement strand
CGTCGCCAACGTGTCGTTCTGTTCGTCGGGGGCAGGCAGGAGCTGTACTCTCACCTTGCTAGCCGCGGAGCCGTCCGCCTTGACCAGCACAATCTCAGCCGGCATTGGCGAGCGGATCGCCAGCTTTGGCAACGTCGCAGTGGCATGGTCGGCAGCCCATTCATCGACCTGCACGCCCAGCGTGAGCTTGTCGATCACGAGCAGCGCCTTGCCGGTCGTTCCCAAGTCCTTCGCAGTCAGCGTCACGGTGGAACCCACCGCCACTCCCGGCAATCTGTCCGAGGGTGAGGCTTCCTCCACCGGAGCGAGCGCCGGCTCATGCGTCGCAATGCTGGTTGTCGCAGCGGGTACCACGACGGTCTGTTCAGACGCTGGCGGTTTGATTGGCCCGGCCGGTCCAATCGCCGGAATGAAGGGTCCAGCGATGGGGCCGCTGGGTTGTGTTGGCCGAATAGGCAATACGCCGCCGTCCATTGCTTTTCTTGTCCTAGCCGCCCTGGCATTCGCAAATGGGACGTGAGAACCAGGGTGCCTGGCAGTTGGGCCGAAATTGCCCTGGCCGCCTCTTTTGCCGTGACAGGCCTGAGCCGAGCTGCCGATCGTACCAAAAATGAAAAATACGCTGACAGCGACAATTCCTAGCCCGGACCGTGACATTGTTTGGTTCCCTTTGATTTTTCACCGGAATTGGGTGCCCAGTTCTGGCCCCTATTCAGCCCAGCGCAAGTCCGGGCAGAATGTTACAAGATCCGCTTATTTCTTGAGAAACTGCGTTGCGATTGATCGAACTGTCGCGCGACGTTGAGTTGCCGAAACGGCTGCTCAACGGGAACATTCTGTGCTACTCGGGGCGGGATAAATTCCCGTTATTGAGCGCCGGCCTCGATCTGTGACAAGATCCGTGTGACGTCGGAAAATGGCCATGAACATAGCCAGCCATCAACCATGACGCCACCAATCGCGTTCACAGCCATGTTCCGATCAGCGGTAAACGGTGATTCACATATCGTTGGGTTGATACGTCGCCCTCCAGCCCAAGAGGGACGGCCACCGCTTGGTCGAGAGCGATTCCGACAAAACGTCTGGGTTCTTGGAACCAAATTCGAGCGTCGAAAAACGGTTGGCTATTTCGGACGAACCCTGGTGGGGCCGCCATCTAAGGGTCGTTGAACTAAACCGCTCCGCGGTGGGTGGTGCCCGCGTGTTCTGGATCTGGGCCGTTTGAGCCGGTCATACCGGTTGTATCGATTTGCGCTGAGGCGGTTTGTGGCCCATCTTTCCTACTGTGACGCGATGGTGCGTCAGGAGAGATGGCTCGATGACACCCTTACGACAACGCTACATTGATGACCTGCGGCTGAAAAACTTCTCGCCCGGCACGATCCACGTGTACGTGCAGGCGGTGGCTAAGTTTGCCCAGCATTTCCAGCGCTCGCCGGACACAGTAACCCGCGAAGAAGTCCGCGCGTATCTGATCCAGCTCATGGATCGCGGTGTGTCACGGAGCTACTCAGTCGTCTGCCGCAACGCCTTACGGCATCTCTACCAAGACACGCTGAAGCGTCCCGACTGGGTATCGGTGTCAGAAATCCCGCGTCCCAAGCGGGAACGCCGACTGCCCGTGGTCTTGAGCCGCGAGGAGGTCCAGAGGCTGTTTGCCGTCGTGACCAATCTCAAGCAGAAGGCCCTGTTCATGGTGGCCTATGATGCCGGCCTGCGGATTTCAGAAATCCTCAACCTGCGTCTGGACGACCTGGATAGCCGGCGGATGGTTATTCGCATCCGGCAGGGCAAAGGGAAGAAGGATCGCTACGCGCGGCTCACCCCCGGACTGCTCGAACTGTTGCGGGAGTATTGGCTTGAATTCCGTCCGGAGAATCTGCTCTTTCCCGGAGCAACGGCGAACAAGCGGTACGACTTGGCCACGCCCGGCCATCTCCTCAAGAAGGTTTGTCGTAAGGCAGGCATCACCAAGCGTGTCAGCATGCACACGCTGCGGCACAGTTTTGCGACCCATTTGCTGGAAGCGGGCGTCAATCTCCGCGTGATTCAGCAGATGCTCGGCCATGAGAAGATCCAAACCACCGTGCTGTACACCCATATTTCGCTGGAAGAGCAGCGGGCAGCACCCTGCCTGTTGGAGTTCCTGCAAGTTAAACGCGGCTCGGACGATTCCGCATGAGCGCTGCGTTGGAAGTCGCTGATGTGTTTCGGGACGGAGAGTCGGCTTTTATCGCCCGCTATGGTGACACGCTGCGCAGTGAACAACGTCAGGCGCTGCGAGCCGTGATCCGTTGCCGGACCGCCGAACTGGGTGGGCATGTGCAACGCTGCGAAACATGCAGCCATCAGCGGATTCAGTACAACTCGTGTCGCTACCGGCACTGTCCCAAGTGCCAGGCCATGGCCCGGGCCACCTGGCTTCAGAAGCGAGAGAGTGAATTGCTGCCAGTGCCGTACTTCCACGTGGTATTCACGGTGCCTCATGAACTGGCACCCCTAGCCCTGCAGAATCCCCGTGTGGTCTACGGCATCCTGTTCCAGGCTGCCGCCCGCACGCTCGTGGAAGTCGCCGCCGATCCCAAGCATTTGGGAGCCCGTGTCGGCTGCCTGATGGTGCTCCACACCTGGGGCCAGAACCTGATGCACCATCCGCACCTGCATGCCATCGTCACCGGCGGCGGCCTGTCCCCCGACGGTTCACGCTGGATTCACGGCAGACGCAGTAAGCGTCGCCAGCCGTTTTTCGCCCCGGTGAAATTGCTCAGTCGCGTCTTCCGCGGCAAGTTCATCCACCTGCTGAAACAGGCTTTCGCATCCGGAAAGCTGGCCTTCCACGGGCAGCTCCAGCAGCTGCGTGATCCGGCCGCCTTCGAGCAACGCTTGAATCAGGCCGTCCGTTACGATTGGGTCGTGTACGCGAAACGTCCCTTCTCCTCACCGAGTTGCGTGCTTAAATATCTGGCCCGCTACACCCACGGCGTCGCCATCTCCAACCGCCGGCTGGTTGCTCTGAACGATGGGCAAGTGAGCTTTCGGTACAAGGATTATGCGAACCAGCAGCAAAGCAAAATCCTGGCCTTACACACCCCGGAATTCATCCGCCGCTTCTTGCTGCACACGCTACCCCGCGGTTTTGTGCGGATTCGCTACTATGGCTTTCTGGCGAACCGGCAACGGAACGAGCGACTGGAGCATTGCCGCCGCTTGTTGGGCGTGAAGCAGGAACCGACGGAAACCACGAATAAAAAAGTTCTGGATGCGGAAGCCGATCCAGGGTCAATCCGTCCAGAAACCGCGGGGGAACCAGACCCGCCAATTCCCCCGCCAGCGAACCTGGAGCCACCGCCGCCGGGGGCGCCGCCGCGACCACCAGCGAGCCCAGTTGCGAGAAAT
>JANNTN010000475.1:0-2980 GCA_031394445.1 Anatilimnocola sp. | reverse complement strand
GTCGCTGTAGTAGCCGCGGCCGACGGTGACTTCGCCTTCGAGCTTGAGATCGCTACTCCAGGCTGGCTTGCCGTCGGCCAGATTGATGGCCTTCAGCCGGTTGCGGCCGACGAGAATGATCTTTCCCTTGTGGATGCAGGCGACGAAGAGCATTTCGTCGCGGGGAATGGCGGGCCAGCGGGTTTTGCCAGTGAGCAGATCGAGGCAGTGGAACTGCGACGATTCGGGCGGGGTGAGCACGACTGAGCCATCGGCAATGGTGGCGGTGGAATCGAGCCACTTGGCGGTGGGTATGCCCGTGAGCGCGGGTTGAAATGGCTGGCGAAAACCGGCCCCACGCTGAACTTGTTGCACGCCGTCGGTGCGGTTGTATTGATAGCCCCAGCGGAGCGTACGGGTGGTGAGATCGACGGCGACCACCGCGCCGGCGGACGTGGGGCAAATCAGGATGCCATCAGCCAGGGAAGGAGAGGCAGCGGCGAGACGGCGGCTGGGGTCGCTGGTGATGTGAAGGTTTTCGAGCGTGGCCAGGGGCTGCTTCCATTCGAGATTACCAGTGCGCGAGTCGAGGCAGACGAGGCGAATTTCGCCAGCGAACTCCGCAATGGCAAAGAGCTGGTCGCCGACAGGGAGCGGCGCTCCGAGAAAAAACGCGCCGGCGAGGGCCGGGTTGTCGCCGATGGTTCCGCCGACCGTCCAGACCAGCGAACCCTGTTTGACGAGATCGAGGGCGACCAGGAGGTTGTGATCCTTTGTAGAGGCAGGATTGGGCAAGCGGATGCCGCCGCGACCGATGGCGACATTCGGAATATTCATGCCATTGACCGTGACGAGGCTTAACTGGTCGATGACATATACCTGGCGACCGTCGCTACTTACCTGACCAAAGACGTTGTCGTCCCAAATGCGCTGCTTCAGGGTTTGCTCACGCGTGGTGTTGCGATTAGATTGCAGCGCTTGGCGGGCTTGCTGATCGGTCGCGCTGTCGTCAAACCAGGGATAGATCCAGGCACGTTTGCTGTTGTGCAGATTGATGCCGACGAGCTTGTCGCTATCGGGTTGGCGAACGATGGCATAGTTTTGCACGACCAGAGGTTGCAGCGCGCAAATAAGCGGCTCATCACGATCGCGAATGGCGCTGTATTGCTGGCGAATACGCCCTTCGTCCACAGGATCGTTGACCGAAGGCAGCTTCCAGTTGTAGTTGAGCAACGGAGTGCCGCCGATCGATTGTGCGTTGCGTTTATCATCACCGCGAAAGAGGGCCCACTGTGTCGCGGCCAGTGCGAATGGCAACCGCGAAGAGCCGACAATGCCTTGCAACCAGGTGAGGGCAGTGGCTTCACGATCAAAGAGTGAAACTTCGCGATCGACCAAATTAACTTTGGCCTGCGGTAGGCGTGATTTGAGGGCAATGAGGGTTTGCTTGGCCTGGTCAGGCTGATTGGCATGCAGCCAGCAAGCGGCCAGCATGACCGACAATTCGGGATCGTATTGCGCTAAGGCCGTGGGGACGTCTGCGACGCGTTTCAGCGTGAGGGCGGCAGCGAGCGGCCGGCCCTGATCGAGTTGATAGCGGCCAAGGATGAGCGTGGCGTCGTAGCCGGCTTTGGTTTGAAAATAGCGGCGAGAAACCTCGGATAGCTGGGTCAAATCGTTAGACTGTAATGCGGCTTCCAGAGCGGCTTTGGCGTCTGCACCGTATTGCAGTTCAAACATGCGGCGGCCCTTGAGAGGCATAGCGCCGAGCAGAGCGAGAGCTTCGGTTTTCAGGCTGACTTGGGCATCTGTATTGCCGGGAACGCCGAGGAAGAAGTCGTCGGTGCCGGCCGTATTGAGCACTTCACCAATTTCAGCGACGGCATCGCTAAAGCGTTGTTCATCGACAGCGGCTTGCGCGCGGTTCAGACGCTGGCGAAGTTCGCGCGGGGCTAGCGGGAAGATGTTGGTGAGGTCTTGAGCCTGAGCCGGTGCCAGGGAAGGAGCGGTGCAAAAAATAGCGGAAAAGAGCAGCGAATAGACGAGAATCGGTTTGCACCGTGCCATGCCGCGTTCCTTGTCGGGGGCCGAACTGCCCATTTCGATCTAACTCGAACGTGCAAAAATGCACGTAACTCGTTGTGTAAGAATATCTTATAGAAATAGCCCTGGCCGGGCAACCAAATCGGATTTGGCAGGCAATTGGCGGCCACAGCACACTAATAAGACGGGAAATCAGCCGAAAAAGTGGGTGCGGAGTGAAAAAATCCAGGGTTTTTCGGCATCTCCGGGTTGCATTTTCGCCGCTAATGCTTCTAATTTGCCGCCAATCCGCGAGTTGTGCGGAAAGCGTGCAAATCTCACTAAATCCTTTGATGAACCTCGCAAGGAGGGGTGGCAACAGATGGCGAAAACAGCAGCAAAACCGGCCAAAGTGAAGGCTCCCAGCAAGTCGGAAGTTTTGAACAACCTCGCGGCAGCGACGAACCTTTCCCGCAAAGAAGTCAGCGCGGTGCTCGAAGCACTGACCGCCGACATCAGCAAGTCGTTGGGCAAAAAGGGCGTTGGCGTCTATCAGATTCCAGGCCTGTGCAAGATCGTTCGCAAGCAGAATCCGGCTCGTCCGGCCCGCGAAGGAACCGATCCCCGCACCGGCGAGAAGGTCATGTTCAAGCCGAAGCCGGCGAGCACGACCGTGAAGGTGCGAGCGCTTAAGAACCTGAAGGACATGGTGAAGTAATTTCGCCCTGGCGAGCGGGATGCGTGAGCTTCCCGGTCATGGCGAGGCGTGGTGGAATACTACCGGAAGGCTAACGCCTCCCGCTGGTCAAATTTTGAAAGTTGCCGCCGCGGCAGCAACGGACTAACATGCAATTGGCGGGCGAGTCACTTTGATTCGCCCGCCTTTTTTCACCTGACATGCCCGCGTGCCGCCTCTCTGGGCTTTTTGGCGGCCAGCGATGCAACACAGCAAACTTCGGCGGCAGATTGCTTGGGAAGC
>JANNTN010000462.1:0-2445 GCA_031394445.1 Anatilimnocola sp. | reverse complement strand
ATCGTTTTTCGACGGCACGACTCATCACAGGATCGCCAGCGGATTGCGGCGTTCTTCCAACGTGCCTCGGGTGACGCCGACCCGGTTGGCGGCGTGCAGTTCCCGCCAGACTTCGTGGGCGGCGCGTTTTCCTGACAAGAGTTCACGATACAGCCTGACCGTCCGTCGCAATTCGTCGGGAGATTCGGTCAGCACTTCGATGCGAACGTTGCGCAATCCTTGCTGCAACAGCGTGGGCACGACTTCGGCGGCACTTTGCGGAACGGCGTTGTACAGCGTATTGCGGCAACCGACGTCGGCCTGCAGCGGATGTTCCATCCCGACGCGGTCGCGCAGTTGCACCGTGTGCCGGTCGCACGGCCGGCCGCAATTCGTCTTGTTGGTGCCGGGCGACATCACCGCACAGAAGACGCAGTGTTCCATATGAAACAGGGGCATGTGCTGGTGAATGACGACTTCCAGCCAGTGGGGCGGAACGGCGGCAACGAGATCGAGAAGTTGGTCGCGGTTGAGGTCGTAAGACGGTGTGAGGCGGGATACGCCTTGTTCCATCAGGTACTGCGAGGTCAGTTCGTTGGCGGCGTTGAGCGAGAAATCGGCGATGACGGGGATGTCGCGCTCGCGATAAAAGCGTAAGCCAGAGAGATTGCGGACGAGGATGCCGTCGGCGTTGTGCTTGGCGAGAGCGTGAAAGATGCCGAGTTCGTCGGGCTTTTGGATGCGGGGCGTGGCGAGGAGGATTTTCGCGTTGTGTTGGCGCGCTAGTTCGACGGCGTCACGGTATTCGCGAATGTCGGCGAAGTCGGCGTAGAGATTTGTCGCGCCGGCGGCGAGGAGATCGCGGAGTTGGGACAGCGATCGACAGAGGACATTGAGCGTTGGGTGGCTATGGGTCGCGGAGCGAACCACGGCTGGGTCGAGAGCGTCGGTAGTTTCGTCTCGCTCTCCCTCGCTTGCGCGTCGGGTTAGTGTGGAGCGGAGTTGTGGGAGCGTTGGGGTTGAAGCGATGTGGCGAGGCGGTGGTGCAATCGAAAGTTGTTCGAGACGTTCGGCGAGTTGGTGGCGGAGGCGGCCGAGGATGCTGAAAGGGAGCATGGGGCGGCCGGTGATGATCGCCGTGAGATTTCGCAGCTCGAACGGCGTGCCGCCAAGGCGGCCGAGTTGGTCGCGAAGCGTTTGCTCGCTGAGGGCGTGCTTTTGGGCTTCGGCGCAGGGCTGATCGGCGGTCAGTTCGCAATGAAGGCCGGTTTCGGTGGTCGCGGTGATCGTTAACAGTTCACCGACGGCGGCATGAATGATGAGATCGACGGATGTGCGGCGCTGGGGATCGGCCGTGTTGAAGGTTTTGCGGAGGCGAGAGGTTAATTCCGGGTCGTCGTTTTTCCAGACTCGCATGCCGGGCAGAATTTGAGCGTAGTCGATAGCACCATGAGCGAAGGAGAGTTCGACAATCGTGGAGGGAGAGTTATTGTGAGGAACTACGTCATAAACTCGGCCGCCTTGCTCGTTGTCGGCTGGTTTGCCGGAGTCGAAGCAGATTCCATCGCCACGTTTGACGGAACGATCGGAAAGATCGACGACGATACGATTCTTACGAACATCGCGAACATGGCCCAGCAGCACGCCGCGTTTCGACGAACTCGTGGCGGGGACGAGCATTTTGTGGTCGCAACCGCCGAGCCAGCCGGGGGAGAAGCCGCGAGAGAAGGAGAGCTCCATTTCCTCGACATCTTGGGGCGAAAAATTGATCGGTTTAGCAGCCAAGGCGGCGTCGATGGCCTGGCGGTAGTGCTTGACAATGTTGGCGACGTATTCGGCCGTTTTCAGGCGGCCTTCGATCTTGAAGCTGCAAACGCCGGCTTCGATCAGCTCGGGGATCAGGTCGTAGGCGGCGAGGTCTTGCGGGCTGAGCAGGTATTTCTGCTCGCCCAAATCGACGTCGCGGCCGTCGCAGACCAGATCGTAGGGCAGTCGGCAAGCTTGGGCGCATTGGCCACGATTGGCGCTCCGGCCGCCGAGCGATTCGCTCGTCAGGCATTGGCCGGAGTAGGCCACACAGAGCGCTCCGTGAACGAAAACCTCCACCGGCATATCGCACTCGCGGCGGATGCGACGGATTTCGTCGAGCGAGCATTCGCGAGCAAGCACCACGCGACTGACGCCAAGCTCTGCCGCGGCTGCGATCGTCTGGCTGCTCGTCAGCGTCATTTGCGTGCTGGCGTGGATCGGTAAATCGGGGCAGATGGACTGAATCAGCCGCACGAGGCCCAGGTCTTGAACGAGGACGGCATCGACGCCGGCTTCTGCGATCTGGCGAACGAGACTATCGACATCTGGAAGCTCGCTCGTAAAGATGAGCGTGTTGAGCGTGACATACCCTTTGAGGCCGCGGCGATGCAGATCGGCCATGAGCTGCGGCAGGTCGGCAACGTCGAAGTTTTTCGC
>JANNTN010000433.1:0-4146 GCA_031394445.1 Anatilimnocola sp. | reverse complement strand
ATCGAATCGCGGGCCGCCCGATTCGCTCCGTCTTGCACTGCCACTACCAAGCTCTGGCCAATTTCCGCAATCGCTCGTTCCGCCAGAAATTGTGAGTTGTGGTAGGGATTAATCCCACCACCAGGCGCGGCGAACCATTTCTTTCGGCTTGCTGGCCCCGCGCTCGCTGGACATGAGGCCGTAGGTGTCGGTTTTTACGGCCTCGCGAGTTGCCAGATTGTCGGTCTCGACGCGGACACCGCCGCTAACCGCGGCAACCACGTGCCGGCCACCGATGATGCGATGGTTCATGACGGATTCGACCTCGGTGGGTGCCGAGCCCAGCGTGGGGGCGTATTCACCTTGGGGGCCAAAGTGCGTCATGTGCCAGCCAACTTGCCCAGGGAGGTCGTGGCTTTGCAGAACGGCCGCAACGAGCGAAAGGTCGAAGACGTTGCGCAGCTCGGCGTAGATTGGATACTTGGTTGAGAGCTTGTCGAAGTGCTTCGTGAACGAATCGGCAAAACCCTTGGTGAGCTCGTCGCTGCCGCCGGTGTGTACGCGTTCGCCGCGCTCCGTGAGCATTTCGTTTTCGCTCAGCACCTTCACGCCCGGCCCGCGGAGTTCGAAGGCGTCGCGTTTATCCGTCGCCGAAAGAGCGTCGTAATTCAGCGTGAACCACCAGCGGAGGACGTTCAACGGCGGCGGATTGCCGTCTTTGCCGATTTCGATCGAGCTAAGGTAGCTCTTCACGCCCAGCGTTCCCTCTTCCAGGCCGATGCCGACGAGTTTCATGCGGTAATCGGCTTCGATCAAAATTCGCCCGGCTCGCGTGCGGGGATCGATGCCGTAAATGACGATGTCTTGGCGGCCCATTGCCGAGCGGAACTCGCTGAGCCACTTGTCGCGCTGACCCGGTTTTAGCGGCTGCTGGGACCATTTTTCCTGCACGGCCTTGGCGGCGGCGAGGTTGTCTTGCCGCGGATTGATCGAGCAGCCGAAGCGGCCATGCTGGGTAAAAGCATTGCGAAGCGTGACAACCAGATCGTCCAGGTTCAGCACCGGAGCGCCGCTGGTATCGACATAGCGGCCTTCGCCATCGCGATGCCAGTCGCCAGCCGGGCCGGCAAGCACAATGTCGCCCGATTCGGGATAAATCAGGATGTACTTGATGCGTTTCAGGCCGGCGAGCGTTTGCATAGCGTCGCTGGGGTTGCGCCCTTGGGCATGCAACAATTGCACTTCGCGTTCGAGCCGAGTGAGCGAGACTTTGCGAAGCGTGGCATCCCGATGGGGATTGCTGTGTTCGGCACCTGCTTGACCCGCGCGATGCACGGCGATGAGTGAGCGATCGGTGTTTGGCGGCAACTTCTTCATCAGCCCGGCCGTATCGACATAGACGCCGCCTTCGAAGGAGTCGATTGCACCGGGACCGCCGACGTCGTCCCACGAATCGGGTTTGATGGTCGCGATGATCAGGTCGATGAGCGAATCGAAGTCCGCACCGGACGAGCCACCTCGCGCACCAACTGGATTGTTGGGGCTGGCGTTGCCTGAAGCCGCCATGCTGCCCAAGGCGGCCTTGCGCTCCAGATCGCTGGAGATATCGCCAGCGGTATTGAGCGCTGCCATGCGTGCGCCTGCATTCGCTTGCTTGGAAGCGACCGCGGCTAAAAGCTTGTCACGGACGGCAGAATCTTTGGCGGAATTCGCGGCGGCCAAAGCCGGGCCGAATTCGCCGGCGGCGAGGCGGGCTTGAACGTCCGCAGCCGGATCAGCCGCCAAGATTGGCGAAACGAGCAGACAGCCGACGGCAGCCCAGCCAATCACGCTTGAAGCGGCGAACGAAGACCAACCGCGCCGCGCATAGTTTCTACGACCCATTGCACACCTTCTCTACAAAGTTGCCTAACCCCTGTTGGTACTAGCAGTGTGATTTGCGGGGGGTCCAAATGTCAAGCTTGGCAGGGTTTTAACGCCCAGATCATTAGAAAGAGGAAAGCGGGGGTCAGCGGTTGATTGACAATCCCGGCTGTCAGGGGGTACAAGAACGCGGCCAGCGTGGCGAATCACGAAACGGCAGGATTGCCAGCCATATTGCGGGCTACGACGGTACGAAGAGCTGTAAAATACCCTATAAAATAAACTGGTCTCGCCTGAATTTGGCCAACATTAAGGACTCGAACATGATTATGGGAAAATTTTGGGCCGCGCTCCGGGCGCAGGTTAATAAATTGGCCAATTTCTTCTGGACGGCCGATCCGATCGCCCAAATGCAATATGAATATGACACGGCGGTGGCCCAGCTTCAGGAAGGGCGGAAGGGGCTGGAGCAATACCGGGCGCTGGTCGAGAGGGTCACTTTGCAGGTGCAAAATGCCAAGCGCCACGCCATTGACCTGGAGAGCAAGGTGAAGGCGTACTTGCAGGCCGGCGACCGCGAGACGGCATCGAAATTCGCCCTCGAAATGCAAAAGGCGAAGACGGAGCTAACGGAAAACGAGGCTCAGCTCAAGATGCACGAGGACGCTTACAACAACAACATTGCCAAGGTCAAACACGCCACCGGCAAGCTCTCGAAGATCCGCGAAAAAATCGCCAAGTACGATGCCGAGCTGAAAATGAGCAAGGCCGAGGCGGAGATTGCCAAGCTGGCCGAGAGCTTTGATTTCAACGTCACCACCGACTTTGGCCAGATCGAGCAGGTTCTTCAAGAAAAAATCAGCCTCAACCGGGCCAAGGTTCGCGTCGCCTCCGATTTATCGAGCGAAGGCGTCGTCGATATCCAGCGCGAGCAAGCTGCTGAAAAAGTGCTCGCCGATCAGGCCCTCAAGCAGTTCGAAGTCGATATGGGGCTCATTACTCCCGAAACCGCCAGCATCAAGGATGAGGCCAAAGAACTCGGTGCGGCGAAGCAAACGCAGGCCTCGTAGTTCACCTCTAAGAACGCCAACATTCCTCGCTGCCCAACATTGTTGATATGAACGCAAAAACGCAGAGACGCAAAGACGCAGAGAATACTAGTAAGGATCGATTAAACCTTGCCGTTAACCTCTGTGCCTCCGCGCCTCTGTGTCTCTGTGTTAAACAGTGCGAGGCTAGTACTGCCAATCCGTTCATTTGGCTAAAGTCTTTCGCGGGAGGCAGCGTATGACGACTGATGCTGCCATTCCCGCCACGAAAGTGCCGCCGACGCTGCCCGATTGGTATCCCGCGTGGTCGAAGGAGCTGGCCGGTCTTTATTTCTCGGGCACGATCAACACGTTTGTTCTGTATGGCAACGTCCACGACCTCGTGCGTACAAAATCCGGCGACACCACTTCGTTCGTCAGCCTTAGCGACTTCCTCGCCACGCAATTATTCGGTGCCTGGGACGTTACGCTGAGCTACGACCTCGGCCGCGGCCTGCGTCCCATCGCAGGGGACGATTCCAAGCGGCTGCAGGGCATGGTGCAATATCTTTCGGGCGTGATTGGCGCGCCGAACACCTGGCCGCGCGATCCCGACAAGATTTTGGATGTTCTGGAGCCGCTGCTGCAACGTAATTTGCTGGAAGATAATGTGGCCAATCGCAAAAGAATGGCTCTGCTCTTCGAACACAGCCAGTTTTTGCTTCCGGCTGGGGATTTGGCCTCCCAGGCCCGCACGCAAGCGGCCCGTCTAGTTCGATTTTTGGGCTGGGCCGCAAACCCATACATCAAGCGGCTGAACATCGCATTTTGTTTGATTACCGACAAGCTTTCCGAAATCGCCGAACGCCTAATCAACAGCCCTTACGTCTCCACCATCGAAATTCCGCTTCCCACCGCGGATGACCGCCGCGAATTTATAGTAACCCGACGCGCAAGCGAGGGCTCTGCGGCCTCTACCGAAACCCTCACCAAACAATCCGCCGGCCTGAGTCTCGTCAACCTTAATGTTCTGCTCTCTCAAGGCAACGGAGCGGGCGGCGTTGATCCGGCCCAATTTCGTAAGCTCAAGAAGGGGATGATCGAGCGGCAATGTCAGGGGCTCGTGGAATTTGTGGAGCCACCGCATCGGCTCGATTTGCTGGTTGGTCAGCCCGAAGCGAAAGCCCGCCTCGAACAGGATGCCGCCTGGATCACGCAGGGCAAGCTCGAAACGGCCCCGATGGGATACTTGTTTTGCGGCCCCGTGGGCACGGGC
>JANNTN010000428.1:0-1015 GCA_031394445.1 Anatilimnocola sp. | reverse complement strand
GGTGTCTGGGCAGTGTCTCAGTCCCAGTGAGTGGGGGCACGCTCTCACGCCCCATACCCGTCTTAGCCTTGGTGGTCCGTTACACCGCCAACTAGCTGATAGGACATGGTCACCTCCTTGGGCCGTTTCACACGTTTGATCCGAAGATGTCATCTGGTATTACCGGCAGTTTCCCGCCGCTATCCCAGTCCCAAGGGTAGCTAACCATGCATTACTCTCCCTTACGCCACTCCTCATGTATTGCTACATAAAGCGTGCGACTTGCATGCCTAATCCACGCCGCCAACATTCATTCTGAGCCAGGATCAAACTCTTCAATTGATTATTTTCTTAGCCGACTGAAAATGCTCCTTGCGGATCACCACCAGCCGGATTTGATATCAAACGAACAAGCCTGAAAACCTGTTGTTGCTGGCTCCTCGCCGGTCAAAGCAAAGAAACCAACAACTACCATTTAATCTCACAGTCTCAAGACAGACTATGACTCAAAATTGAGTTGAGAGGTACTAACTACCAAATTGTCAAAGATCAAACTCGCCAACTTCAAACTCGTAGCCGAATTGATAACAATTCGACCACACTCGCTTGGTCGCTAGCAAATGCTTGCGGCCAGTCGAGACACGTATCTTACCGGCTTATAATGACCTGTCAACAGGCCACGGTAAATCAAAAATGCTCAGCGATCAAAAACCGCATCGAGCTCGATTTACCCGCCGAAGACCTCCGCAAAACTTACCAGAGGTCCAGATTCCGTCTGCCACAAGGACTTGCCGTAAGAGCGACAGTTTCACATGCGACAGGGGTTATATTAGCAACTGCTGGCACTGCGACAAGGGGCAAAGCAAATTTTCTTTGCGAGCATTACCGCAGGGAAGTCCGAAGCCATTATTTCGGCACTTTCCCTTGCGATAAGTTAGCATTTCTTTCCGTTGAATTTTCAGGAATGGATCTCAATGGATGTAATCAACATAGCCGCCGTGAAAGCTTTCACCACGAAAGATGGATCAGATTTTCG
>JANNTN010000400.1:0-16282 GCA_031394445.1 Anatilimnocola sp. | reverse complement strand
GATGTCTCACTTTTGGGGATTTCCGGCTGTACATAAAGCTTGAGAGTGTGGTTGCGGCTCTAGAGATCGATTGGCAAAAGCGGCCACATGGACAAGAAAGTCTCGAAATAGACCTAAGTGTTTAAAGCTTAACGGTTTATTTGCGGGCGATTCGCCAATCCCTATACAATTAGCCGCGATACAATGAACGATGCTAATAGAACGAATTTTACTGACAAAAATGCCCGATTGGGCTAGTAAAGCCGATCTAGCCAGCCCGTGTTGAGTACATCCGCCCAAACCGCCCGTTTCTACTATTAGGACATGAATCCAGCCCCAACGCAGACCGCTGCCGGGTTTGATCCAGTCCGGCTAATTCAGGCCTATCAAGCCGGAATTTGGCGTTATTTGCGAGCGCTGGGCTGCGAGGCGTCGCTGGCCGAGGATTTGACCCAAGACACCTTCCTGGCGGTGCTGCAGCGGCCCTTTCAGGATGTGAGTCCGGCAGCCACGTCGGCCTACCTCCGCAAAACAGCCCTGAATATGCTCATCTCGCACGAGCGCCGCGCGGGGCGGGTGCGTCCCGTGGACGATATTGAACTGTTGGACCGAACCTGGATGCGTTGGGCAGGCCAAGACGATGGTGAAACAGCACTAAACCACTTACGCGAATGCCTCGACCGGCTGACCGAGCGGGCCCGGTTGGCGTTGGAGATGCGTTTTCGCGGAGAGCATACGCGGCAGGAAATTGCGACTGCCTTGGAAATCACGGAGCACGGTGCGAAGAACTTAATGCAACGTGCCAAGCAACAGTTACGGGAATGTATTGATAGCAAGTTGAACCCACCCGATGGAACCTGAACACGACGACCCGATTCTCGATGCCTGCCTGGACGAAGTCCTGGGAGGCCGCACTCCGCCCGATCTGACGGCGCGGATCGTGGGTGCCGCGCGAAATTTTGCAATCGCGGATAGCTCGGCGGTTGATGACGGCGCGTTGGCAATGCCCGAACCGCCACCGATTGTTACTCGGCCCCCGGCAATCGGTCCGCTACCCGCCGCTGCGCCATTTGCGCCCATCGCCAATCGCCGCGCACAGCCTGCGCGACGTGCAGAACGCTGGTCACCTGCTGCTTTAGCCGTCGTTGCCGCCGGTCTGATTGGAGTCATGGTTGTCATCGGCATTGCCTCGCGTTTTCAACCATCGCGAACCCAACTCGCCAAGGATACGACTCCACCACGCGTCGATGTTGCTCCGGCAACGCCAGAATTGCGCCGCGAGCCAATTCCAACTGTCAATGAGTTGGCCAAGGCACCTATCCCGCGCGAAACCACGCCCGAACCCAGCACTGCACTGCCAGAGCCTCCGCCGCTCGTCGCTGTTCTGCCCACGCCCGAAATTCCTCCACCAGCGCCATCCCTAACTCCTCCAGCCGTCGAGCCACCAACTCCAATTGCCTTGGCGAAGCCATTGAGTCGCAATCGCTTGGCCGACGCCGCGAATGTGTCCTTCATCAACAACCAATTCACCCAAACCTGGAAAGAAGTCGGCGTGCGTCCCACGCCTGCCGTGTCGGATGCGGAATGGTGTCAGCGTTTGTTTGCCCGCGTCCTGGGCCGCTCGCCAACGGCCGATGAACTTGAGTCGCTGGCCGATGACAAAAGCGCCACCCGTCGCGAAAAACTCGTTCGCCGCATCCTTTCCGACAAATCCTACGCCGACGACTTTGCCGCGCATTGGTCCACGATTTTGACGCAAGCCTTCGTCGGTCGCGGGCCGACTCCACCCAACGCACCCGCCAGCCGCGAGGATTTACAAAAGTTCTTTACCGACGCACTTTCGTCCAACAAACCTTATTCGGAAATCGCCAGCAGCTTGTTGACGGCCAGCGGTTCGCCTCGGCCGGGTAGCGACGACTACAACCCTGCCGTCAATTTTCTCCTGCATGGCATGACGGCGGACGCCACCGTTCCCACGGCCCGCGTAGCTCGTGTCTTGCTCGGTCACCAGCTTCAATGTGCTCAGTGCCACACTCATCCGACTCAAGGTTGGACCCAAGATCAGTTTTGGGCGCTCAACGCCAGTCTGCGAAACGCGCGCATCGTTCGCAATGGCGACGAAGCCAAGCTCGTCGATTCCTCGGCGGGCAGTTCTGCCGCGACGAACTTGGCGGTAACTTTCACGACAACAGACGGCCAGCAGCGCCGCGTCACTCCACGATTTATCGACGGCACCGAGCTTTCAGCCGGCGACGAGGCTTCCAGCACGACAATTCGCGATCAGCTCGCGCGGCACATCGTCAATTCCGACGATTTCTGCCGCGCCACCGCCAATCGCGTCTGGTCCCAACTGTTCGACTACGGCTTTACCCGCCCGCTCGACGATTTCGGCCGGAACTCGTCCCCCGCCGAACCCGAAGTGCTGGACCGATTGGCCGGCCAATTTGCCGCGCACAACTTCGATCTGAAAAATTTGATTCGCTGGTCGGTGCTCAGCGAGCCCTTCGCCCGCTCCAGCCGTTTGACCGATCTGGCCAGCAAAGACATGCCCGAAGAGGGAGAGCCGGCGCTCTTCAGCCGCTTTTACTCGCGTCCTTCGCGGTCGGCCGATGCCACCGCCCTCGTCTTGCAGGCTACTCGCATTCGTGCATCCGGCTCAAGCGAGCGTGAAATGGAGCGGGCCCGCATCGACTGGCTCGCTCAAGCCAATCGCACTTCCGCCGCGATCCCTTCCAAGAAAGGTCCGAGCAAAAGTCCGTCGATCGTCGTCAGCGCGAGCGAGGCGGCTCATCGCGCCACCTCGGGTGACCCCTCCGGCCTGGTTAAGCGTATCGCGGCCAGCTCCATGGACTTCGATAAGAAGGTGGAGCACTTGGTACTCGCCGCACTCGGCCGGCAACCCACGCCGCGCGAACGCCGTGCCGCGACCGAACTCTTGCGCACGGCCAGCGACAATCAATCGCTCGCCCTCGACGACCTCTGGTGGTCGCTCCAAAACAGCAGCGACAGCATTCTCGACCGCTAGTCGTAGGATAAGTGCCTCGCCTGTCTGCTTGCTACGGATACGTCAAATGCCTCTACGGGTACGTCAGATGTATTGTCGTCTCGCGGCCGTACTTCTTGATCTCGGCCAACTGCGAACCCTTCGCTTCGTCGCTCAGCGGGTTATTGCCAACATACAGCTTCCAAAACGGAGCGAACCGCTTCTGCCCTTCAAAATCCTTCTTCGCCGCCTGAACCAGCGGTGAGAGGTCGGTGATCTTGTTGTCGCTGATGAATAGATATTTCCATTCGGTCAGCCCCGCCAGCGGCGAAACATCGCTGATTCCCGTGCTACGCACATCCAGCCGCTCCAAATCCTTCAGCCCCGCCAGTGGCTTGACGCTCTCCAGCGGGTTGCCGTCCAGATACAGCGAAACCAGCTTGGCGTTGCTGGCCAGCGGCGACAAATCCTTGATCTGATTGTGCGAGGCATACAAGTTGACGAGCGCCTTGATGCCGGCCAGCGGCGAAAGGTCGCTCACCTGGTTGTCGCTGATGACCAAATACTGAATGCCCGTCAGGCCGGCCAGCGGCGCGATGCTCTGAATCTTGTTCTTGCCCAGATTCAGTGACTGGATCAGCTTCAGTTCCTTGATCGGCTCAATATCCGTGATCTCGTTGTTCTCCAGGTCCAGCAAAGCCAGGCTCTTGCACTTCTCCAGCCCCTTGAGGCTCGCGATTTTCTTCCCCTTGCCCACGACTGTGGAAATATTCACCACATCGGCCTCAACCAGCGGATCAGGCTTGTTCCGCTTCTCAAACACCTGCTGCCGCACGGCCGCTTCCAGGTTCTTATCGGGAAACAAATCCTCCGCAACAGCCGAGCCAAGGAGGGCCACGCAGACGATGGAAAACAAACTGAACCAAGACAGCTTCATGGTGATGCCTGAAGGCGAGCGGGCACAGCCGACCGGAAGGTGGCAAGCCCGGAGGATGGAAAGGTAGGTTAGAGCGCATTTCACGAAACGACAGCGACTATTTCGCTAATACCGCGTGGAGAAAAATCGCCACTCACGCAATTCGTCCGTGCGACACGCACTAGATACACAGAATACTTGCCGAATGCGGCTGATTCCAGCACCCGCCAAACCGCCCGCCGCTGATATAATTCCCCGGTTGTCCGTGTGCCACACTTTGACCCTGGATGGAACTGGCCGTCATGCACTTACGATTTTGCCGGATCATTGCCGCGTTACTGGGTTTCCTGCCGCTCGCCTGGCTACAGGCCGATAACGCCGCCGATTCCGAATCGCGGCTGCGGGAAACCGTCTCGTTTCTCGCCTCGGACGACCTGCAAGGCCGCGGCGTCGGCTCGCCGGGCATCGACAAAGCGGCCGATTTTCTGGCCCAGCAATTCACCAAGCTCGGCCTCCGCACCGACTTGTTCAACGGCACACCATTTCAAGAGTTCGAGATCACGCTCGCTTCCGAGCTGGGACCGGAGAAGACGAACCGCCTGTCGTTCGTGGGTCCGAACGGCGACAGCGGCCATGCGAAGCCCATCGAACTGAAACTGACCGAATCGTTCACCCCCCTCGCCATCGGTGCCAGTGCAAAAATCGACCTGCCGCTCGTCTTCGCCGGCTTTGGCATCACGGCGAAAGATTTGAAGCGTGGCGACGACAAATTCACGTACGACGACTATGCGAAGATCGACGCCAAGGGCAAAGCCGTCATTATTATTCGCAAAGAGCCGCAGCAAAAAGACAAAAACAGCCCGTTCGACGGCGACAAAAATTCGCAATACGCACCGTTCGTTCGCAAAATCGAAAATACCGTCGAGCACGGTGCCGCCGCCATTATTTTCGTCAACGACGCCGCGGAGCTGACCGGCAAGCGCGAAGAAAACACCAAGCTGCTCAAGGCCTCGCTCGATAAGCTCAGTGAGCTCCGCGAAGAACTGTCCAAAACGTCGCTCTCCGATGAGGCCTTTCAAAAGGCGGCCACCGCGGTGAGCAAGGCCGCGGACGACGCTGCTGAACTCAGCAAAGCACTCGCCTCCGGCGGCGATAGCCTGCTCCCCTTCGCCGGCGCGGGCACCACCGCCAGCAACAGCAAGCTGCCGATCTTCTTTGCCACGCGCGCCGCCATCGATCAACTGCTTGCCGCCGCTGGCCAGAAGGATCTGGCGACGCTCGAACGTGGCATCGATGCCGATCTCACGCCCCGCAGCGCCGAACTCAACGGCTGGCGGGCCACGGGCGAATCCAACGTCATCGAGAAAAAAGCCACGGTGAAAAACGTCGTTGCCGTTCTCGATGGCGAAGGCCCCCTGGCCAACGAAACGATCGTCATCGGCGCTCATTACGACCACCTCGGCTTCGGCGGCGATGGTTCGCTCGCACCCTGGACGACCGACATCCACAACGGGGCCGACGACAACGCCTCCGGCACGGCCACGCTGCTCGAAGTTGCCCATCGCCTTGCCACCAGCGGCAAAAAGCCAAACCGCCGCATCGTCTTCATCGCTTTCACCGGCGAAGAAAAAGGCCTGTATGGCAGCGCCCATTACACCCGCCAGCCCCGTTTTCCGCTGGAAAACACGATCGCCATGTTCAATCTCGACATGGTCGGCCGCCTCACCGACGACAAATTCGCCGTCTATGGCACCGGCACCGCCAAGGAATTCGATCCGCTCGTCGAGAAGCTCTGCGAGCAGTTCGGCTTCAAGCTCACCAAGCACGCCGGTGGCTTCGGACCAAGCGATCACCACTCGTTCTACGCCAAGCAAATCCCCGTGCTGCACCTCTTCACCGGCACGCACAGCGATTACCACCGCCCCAGCGACGACACCGAAAAACTGAACATCCCCGGCATGCGCCGCGTGGCCGATTTTCTGGTCGATGTCGTCAAAGCGACCGATAGCACCGACGCGCGGCCGACCTACGTCGAAATTCGCAAGATGGAAAGCATCTCCGGCCCGGCTGAAGGTGACCGCCCCTCCTTCGGCAGCATGCCCGCCTATCCCAACCCGGCCAAAGACGGCGTGCTGCTCGAAGCCGTCATGGAGAACACCGCCGCCGACAAGGCCGGCATCAAAGGGGGCGATGTGCTGCTAAAATTCGGCGACCATAAAGTGACCGCGATTGAAGAATTCGATGCCGCCCTCCGCCAGCACAAACCCGGCGACAAAGTCAAAGTCACCGTCCGCCGCGGCACCGAAATCATCGAAGCCGAAGCCACGCTCGGGCGGATACGGTAAGGCAGCAGACGGGAAACCACGAAAGACACGAATTACACGAAAAATAAGAGGGTAATTATTCTGCTCTGTTTTCGTGTCTTTGGTGTATTTCGTGGTTTACTTCCTTAACGCTGCCAAAGCGGTTCGCACTGATTCCAGTTGTTGCTGATACTGGGCCAACCCTTCGCGTTCCGACTGCACGACGTTCGCCGGCGCTCGACTGACGAAGCTCTCGTTGTTGAGTTTTGATTCCTTGCCTTTGATGAGGCCGAGGAGGCGTTGCTCTTCTTTTTCGTTCTTGGTTATTTCTGCGTCCACATCGATGAAGCCGGCGAGATCGACGTAGATTTCCAGGCCGGATAGGGCGGATTTGGCGTGGGTGGGTGGAATGGTTACGCTTTCGCCGAAGCCGGTGGCGGTGGCGTTGGTCATGGATTGGAAATAGGCCGTCATCGGGTTGAGCAGGTCAGCCGTGGCGGCGTCGCACTTCACGCAGAACTCAATCGCCTGCTTATTGGCGATATTCTGCCGGCTGCGGATTTCGCGAATCGCCCCCAGCGCCTGTTGAAACACGCTGAAGCGGGCTTCGGTCTGTTTGTCTTGCCACTGGATGTCCGCTTCGGGCCAGGGGGCTTTAATCAGCCATTCGGCGGCCTTTTCGGGCTTTGTCAGCCCTCGCTCTGGTGCCACTTTATTCAATAACTGCCACACCTCTTCCGTGATGAACGGCATCATCGGATGCAGCAGTCGCAACAGCGTATCGAGCGCATGCGCCAGCACCCGCTGGGCGGTTGGCTTCGATTTTTCATCCGCCAGCCGGGCCTTCGCAATCTCCACATAGAACGAGCAGAACTCATCCCAGGCGAAGTCGTAGAGGGTTTTGGCGGCGTCAGCGTAGTGGTAGTGCTTCAAATCGTCGGTGACGCTGGCGGTAACGGTGGCGAGACGGGACAACAACCAGCGGTCTTCGACAGTCAAATCGGTACTGAGTACTGAGTACTGAGTACTAGGTACTGAGCCAGCGGCAACTCCGCCCCCCGTCCCCTGTCCCTCGTCCCCTGTCCCCTTGTCCGCCAGGTAGATGAGCACAAACCGCGACGCATTCCACAACTTGTTCATGAAATTCCGCGACACCTCAAACCGCTCGCTGACGACGGCGGCCCGCGGCAGCGCCTTGTCAGCGTCGGTGCGGGCCCATTGGGTCGAGAATTCCTTGTTGCACTTGGTGCAGGGGAATTTCGGCAGCTCGCGGTTCTTCTTCGTCTGGTCGATCAGCGTCTGGCAATGCGGGCATTCAAACTGCACCGGCATCCGCACGTCCTGCGTTTCGGTCGTGAGCGCGGCCAGGCCAAACCGCAGCGAATCGGCCCCAAACTTATCGACGATATCGAGAGGATCGACGCCGTTCCCCTTCGACTTGCTCATCGTCTCGCCGTAGCCGTCCAGAATCTTCGGATGAATAAAGACATCCCGAAACGGCACCTCCCCCATGTTGTTCAAACCCGTCAACACCATCCGCGCCACCCACAGCGTGATGATGTCGCGACTGGTGATCAGCACACTCGTCGGATACCAGTACTTCAGCGCATCCGTCTTCTCTGGCCACCCCAGCGTGCTATGCGGCCAGAGGGCGGAGGAGAACCAGGTATCGAGGACGTCGGGATCACGTTTCCAGCCATTCTTCTCGCCTTCCGGCCATATTTCCGCATCGCGCAGGCAAACTTGAAGATCGTGTTCACCGCGTAGCTCCGAGACCGATTCCGATTCAAGCTCAGCGCCGTCAACGCGAGCAATCCTTTGCGCAAAATGATCGGCCTGTTGTTCGGTAAACAAATAGACTTCTCGTTCCCAATTGATACCGTCAAAATTTACTCGCTTCTGCCAAACCGGTATCTGATGCCCCCACCAAAGCTGGCGGCTCACCGGCCAATCCCGCTTCTCACCGAGCCAATCGAGATAGCTCTTCGCATACCGCGGCGGGAGGATGTTGACGCGGTCGCTTGTGACGGCATCCATGGCCGTTTGAGCGAGTCCTGGCTGAAGGTTGGCGCTGGTTGGAGTGGAAGACGCTTTTCCCTCGCTTGCGCGTCGGGCTAGTGTGTCTTCGATGTCGCCCATTTTTACAAACCACTGATCGGCCAAATAGGGTTCGATGGGCGTTTTGCTGCGGTCTGAGTGTGGCAGTTCGATCTCGCGGTCTTCGACGTCGCCGAGGAGGCCGAGCTTGTCGAGGTCGGCGACGACGCGCTCGCGGGCTTTGTGGATGGTGAGGCCTTTGTAGGGCCCGGCTGCGTCATTCAGCGTCCCGTCGGGGTTGAGAATGTTGATCATCGGCAAGCTTTGGCGCTTGCCGACTTCGTAGTCGTTGGGATCGTGAGCCGGGGTGATCTTTACGGCACCGGTGCCGAGTTCGGGCTTGGCCCATTCGTCGCACACCAGCGGGATTTCGCGGTTGAGGAGCGGCAGCATCAGCTTGCGGCCGGCTTTGGCCATGTCGCGCAGCGTGATGAGGAGCGGCAGCATCGTTGTGCGGCGTTCGGCGATGTTGTCGATCTGCGTTTGGATAGCGTCTTTTTCTTTAGCGGGGGCTTTTTCCAGACGCTCGCGCAGGTCGGCCTCGGCTTTATCGAGGGCGGCGTCGGGGTCGGGATGAACGGCGACGGCGGTGTCGCCGAGCATAGTTTCGGGGCGGGTGGTGGCGATTTCGACATGGGTGGGTTCATTGGACAAGCTGGCAGCTTGTCCTACGGGGATGACCGGATACTTGAAGTGCCAAAACTTCCCCTTAACGGTTTCCTGAAACACTTCGTCGTCGCTCACGGCGGTTTGAAGGAACGTGTCCCAGTTCACCAGCCGTTTGCCGCGGTAGATGAGGCCTTTACTGAAGAGGTCGAAGAAGGTTTGGCGGACGGCGCGGGCACACGTTTCATCCAGCGTAAACCGTGTCCGCTCCCAGTCGCAGGAGCAGCCCATCTGCTTGAGCTGGCTCAAAATTCGCGTTTCGTACTGGGCTTTCCACTCCCAAATCCGCTCGACCAGCTTCTCGCGGCCCAAATCGTGCCGCGTCAGCTTTTCTTCCTCGCGTAGCCGTCGCTCGACCACGGCCTGCGTCGCGATCCCCGCGTGGTCCGTCCCCGGCATCCACAGCGCGTTGTACCCCATCATCCGGTGCATCCGGATTTGGATGTCTTGCAGCGTGTTGTTCAGGGCATGACCCAGGTGCAGCGCCCCCGTCACATTCGGCGGCGGAATCACAATCGCGTATGGCCCCTTCGTCGCATCCGCCTCCCCCTCCTTCGGCGGCTCAGCATGAAAAAACCCGCGCGACTCCCACTCCCGATAGATGCGGGCCTGGGTTTCGGCGAATTCAAAGCGGTTGGGTATGGAGGCGGGGTCGATGGATGACATAGGCTAAACGAGCTGAGCAGTCCCTAGACGGGTGGTTTATTTCAGGAATAGTAGTAGTGAGCGAGAGTTTTGAGTTTTTCAGTTATGGCGTATCTTATTTGCATACAATGACTTATGAACACATCAGCAAATGCTTATAACACTACTAGTACCCCCACGCCCTACTTGGCTGAGCAGGGGCGCAACCGATGGCGAAACGTCATCTTAGGAATGAACCGCGCAGCGGCCCAGAGATAGATGAATGGTAGTGTACATTTATTTCGTATCGGTGGAAATTTTTCGAGGGGACGTCATTTGGCGGTGTCTTTATACAGCTTGTACTCGATCGCATCGACCAGCGCGAGCCAACTCGCCTCAATGATGTTCTCGCTGACGCCGATCGTCCCCCAAACGTCGTGGTGGTCCGACGACTCGATGAGCACGCGGATGCGGGCAGCCGTGCCGGCTTCGCTGTTGACGACGCGGACTTTGTAGTCGATCAGCCGCATGTCGCTGAGAAGAGGAAAATCGCCGTTCAGTGCCTTGCGCATGGCCGCATCGAGCGCATTAACGGGGCCGTCCCCCTCGGCGACCTCCAGCCGCTCCTCGCCTTTGACTTTGATTTTCACCGTGGCTTCTGTTACCGGCGTGCCGTCCCCTTGCGTGGTGACGCCGACATGATATTTGAGCCGCTCGAAATGCGGCTTGAACGTCCCCGCCGCACGCTGCACGAGCAGGTCAAACGACGCCTCAGCCGTTTCGAAGTGATAACCCTGAGCCTCCAAATCGACGACTTGCTTGAGGATCGCGTCCATCAGAGCCTTGTCATCCGTCAGCTTGTGTTTGGCGGTCAGGGCCGTGATGTTCGACCGGCCCGAAAGCTCGCTCACCAAGATTCGCCGCTCGTTGCCGACCAGCGCCGGGTCCATATGCTCGTAACTGCTCGTCGCGCGGGCGATCGCATGAACGTGCATGCCCCCCTTATGTGCAAACGCACTTTGCCCCACAAACGGCTGACCATTGCGATGATTCAGGTTCGCCGTTTCATAAACGTATCGCGACACCTCGGTCAAATGCGTCAGCGGCCGACCCCCAAGTACCTGATACCCCTTTTTGAGGCCCAGATTCGCCATCACCGATATCAAATCCGCATTGCCGCACCGTTCGCCGATGCCATTGATCGTGCCTTGCACCTGCACGGCCCCCGCATCGACCGCCGCGAGCGAATTGGCCACCGCCAACTCGCCGTCGTTATGCGTATGAATGCCGACGGGAACTTTCAGCGAGTCGAGCACCTTCGCGGCCGACTTCGTTCGCTCGGCGATGGCCTCTGGCAGCGAACCGCCGTTGGTATCGCACAGGATGACGAGCGATGCACCGGCCTTGGCCGCGGCGAGAATCGTCTGATCCGCATACTCAGGATTCGCCTTCCAGCCGTCGAACGCATGTTCCGCGTCGTAGAAAACCTCGCGCCCCTGGCTTTTGAGAAACTCGACTGTCTCGTAGATCATGTCGAGGTTCTCTTGCAGGCTGACGCGCAGCACCTCCGTGACATGAAAATCCCATGTTTTGCCGACGATGGTGACGACTGGCGTTTCAGCCGCGACGAGGGCTTGAATGCCGTTGTCGTCGCCCGCTTTTATCCCGCGCCGCCGCGTCATACCAAACGCGCAAATCTTCGCGTTCGACAACTTCATCTCGCGGGCACGAGCAAAATACTCCGAATCTTTCGTGTTGCTGGCCGGATAGCCACCCTCGATGAAATCGATGCCGATCTCGTCCAACCGCTGCGTGATTTGCAGCTTGTCTTGCAGCGAGAGGCTCACCCCCTCCCCTTGCGTGCCATCGCGGAGCGTCGTGTCGTAGATTTGGATGCTTTTCATGACTGCAAAGCAGCGACCAGTGGCCGCGACTAAAAAAATGGAAACAAAAAAAGCCCGGAAGCCGAAGGGCTTCAGGGCTTGCTAGATTCGGTTTGTAACCGCTCGCGGCCCTTAGAAGCGGGTGCTCCCAATAATAATGACGATACCGACTCCGACCGCAGCCGGATGCTCGAATATCGCTTTGGAAACAGTCTGGATCATGGCACGAATGGTTGGATTTAACCCTACGTTCGGAACCGGCGGCTGTCAACGGTTGGGCGCGGGACGAAATCTTGAATCAGGGCTGGCCGCCGGCATCCCCCACACCGGCGGACCCGCGCCAGTTAGTCCCAACAAATCGCCTCTTAATAGCGGCCTTTATTGCAGCAATTGGCCGGGTTCGATTCGTTTGTTTCACGGTCGCTTTGCATTGCAAACAACCGCTCCCTGCGGTAGGCTGTGAGGCATCTTAACGTATCAAAATTTTGAACTGCCTGGGGTTAGCCCGCCGGGCATTGGCAGGAGTAACGTCTATGGCTGTTCATCGTCGCATCGAAGTTACCAGTTTGACCGGCAGCGCGGGCGACGTTGCGATGGTAAAGGTGCTGGACCGCAAGATCATCGACGCCGCCAACATTCAAGAGTTGGGGGACGAGCTATTTTCGCTGGTCGAGAAGGAATCACGGAAAAACATCATCCTGAATTTCACGCAGGTTGAGTTTTTGTCGTCAGCGGCACTCAACAAGCTGATTATTCTCGACAAAAAAGTGAAGGCCCACAGCGGCAAAATGCGACTGTGCAACCTCAAGCCGGAGATTTACGAGGTTTTCGCCATCACTCGCTTGAACCAATTGTTCGACATCAAAAACACGGATCAAGAGGCCTTGGCCGGCTTCTAAATTGCTGAATTGGCCTGGTGAAATGGACTCAATGCCGCCGTTTCACCCGCTCTAATCGCTTTCGCCGACACAACCGGCCCGTGTTTTGTTCTTGCTCAGCTCGAAGTGCCTGCCTTCTCTTGCCCGTTTTTTAACGATGAAGTAATTTGAACCAACCATTCCCCTCTAGCTCAGTTGGTAGAGCAGGCGGCTGTTAACCGCCGGGTCGTAGGTTCGAGTCCTACGGGGGGAGCTTTCCTTTAAGTCTTGCTGGAACCTAAAGTTAGGTTACCTGCCGA
The DNA here is from genome assembly GCA_031394445.1 of Anatilimnocola sp. GTDB lineage: Bacteria > Planctomycetota > Planctomycetia > Pirellulales > Pirellulaceae > CAYLLN01. The sequence continues at coordinate 3,654 of JANNTN010000400.1, read as the reverse complement.
CGGTCGGCAGTGCGGCATTTCCCGATGGTCGTTCCTCCGTATGTACGGAGGAACCGGGAGCCAGCACTATGCCCCGTCTGCGTCAGTCCGTCCCTGGATATTGCAAGCACCGCGCCTCCGGCCAAGCCGTTGTGCGGTTATCGGGCGAGGATTTCTACCTCGGCCCCCACGGCACCAAAGCCAGCCGTATGGCCTACGATCGGGCCGTTTTTGAGTGGTTGGCACGTGGCCGCCAACCAACCCAACCGGCTGAAGGCGAGGCGGTTTTCACTGTGGTGGAGCTGCTCGCGCTCTTCGTCGATCACGCCGAGCTGTATTACCGGAAAAACGGCAAGCCGACGAACGAAGTGCGGATGATTAAACGGGCGGTCAAGATTGTGCGGGAGTTGTACGGTTTCACCCCCGCAGCGGAGTTTGGCCCGGCGAAGCTCGAGGCAGTCCAGCAAGCGATGATCCGGGTCGGCTGGAGCCGGAAGAATATCAACAAGCAAATTGGCCGCGTTGTCCGTGCCTTCGCCTGGGGCGTGGCCAAGGAACTTATTCCCAAGAATGCGGCCGTGGCTCTGCGAGAGCTGCCCGGGCTCAAGGCTGGGCGGACGGAAGCCAGGGAAACCGCCCCCGTGATGCCCGTGTCTGAAGCAACGGTTGATCTCACTCTGCATCATCTACCGCCCATCGTGGCGGATTTGGTACGGCTACAGCGGCTCGCCGGCTGCCGCCCGGCAGAGGTCTGCATCATCCGTCCCTGCGACGTGGATACGACCAAACCCGTCTGGGAATACCGCCCCGAATCCCACAAAACCCAGCACCACGGCCGGGAGCGGGTAATCTTCATTGGGCCGCGGGGGCAAGCCATCCTGCGCCCCTATCTGCTGAGGGACAAAGCAGCCTATTGCTTCAGTCCCGCGGATGGTGAGCGCAAGCGGCGTGAAACCCGACATGAGCAGCGAACTACGCCGCTTTCCTGTGGGAATCGGCCGGGCACCAACCGAAGCAAGAAGCCCAAGCGAGCTGCGGGCGAGCGGTACACAACGTGGAGCTATAACCGGGCAATCGCTCGCGCGTGCGAAATGGCTTTTGGGATGCCTGACGAACTGAGGAAGGCCGGCAAGGGAGAGACTGCCGAGCACAAGGCGGAGCGGCTCAAGCTGGCCAGCCAATGGCGGGAAACGAACTGCTGGTCACCAAACCAACTCCGGCATAGTGCGGCGACGGAGATCCGCAAGCGGTTTGGCCTGGAAGCCGCGCAGGCCACAATGGGCCATGCGAAGGCGGACGTCACAGAAATTTATGCCGAGCGCGACCGGGCGAAGGCTGCTGAAGTTATGGCGTTGGTGGGTTAAATTACTGACTTGCCAGGTTGGCGGCTGATCCCCGCTTACAACCTTGCCGGCGACGTCGAGCACCCCTCGCGTCGCCGGCAGGTTGGCCAGGCTCAATGGGGGGTGCTATATGCTCTGGGAGTGTCCGCTCGTTTTCCACGCGAGGGCCGTAGCTGATTGCAAATTGTCGCCGGCTGAACTCGTCGGAACAATCAAAAAAACAAGCGATATCGCATTGAAGATTGTCTCTCAGATCGAGACAGTAGCGGGTTTGGATTGGTATTTGGGATGGGATGCGTCCGATCCATCTATAAACGCGGTTCTCGAAGAACTTGGCGTTTTTGGCATTGAACCTTGCCTCGGAAGCGGCATGAAGTTGTTGCATGAGGCACTGTGGAAAACTCGCGCCAATGCGGAATATCTCTTTGGGTTGCTGGCGCAACCACAGGTGGCGGATTCCTTCGATTCTGCCGCCTTGCGAATCGGCTCGGTGCCAGATAGGTGTTCGTACATTACGCCGCAACTGAGCAACCATGCGTTGGCCTTGGAGTTTGGAACGTGCTTTGTGACCTCCATGCCTGCTGGCGAGCGACAGTGGCGCCTAGAGCGGGCCTGGGCGACTGAAATGAAGGATGAGCTAAGCCGCGACGCGGTCAAAGCCCGAAAAACGTGGGACGAATATTACGCGACAGATTTCGATGGTGTGGAACTGCAGCGGCGAATCCGGCAGGAATCACTTTCAGCTATCGAGTACGTTGAATTGCTGAATGCGAACGCTGAGGAACCTTTGCCTGCTAAATCACCATCAGACTGGGCCAAGGAATTTAAAGTGACCACGAAGACGCTGCAACGGTGGAAAAACAGTGGCAAGATTCATCCGACTGTAATCACACCTAAACAGTGGCAGCTTCCGGCTATCGAAGTTGCGATGCTTCGAAAAGAAGACTAGTAGCGAGCCGATTACCGGACATTCCCGGACATTTGCCGGACAGTTGCGGACAAACCGGCCCTAGCTCATCGGCGCATTGCTGGCTCGTCTGTAGCATTCGCTCCAATCGCACAACGATGCGAGGAGGAGCGAAACATGTCGGACATTCAAAGTGAGCAACTGATCTCCCTGAACGAGGCGCGTGCAACCATGCCGCCTCGAAGGGCCGGTAAACGGCCATCCCTCAGTTGCCTGTATCGCTGGACTTCCACCGGCTGCCGTGGCGTTCGGCTCGAGTATGTCCAGGTCGGGGCAACGCGATTCACGTCCCGCGAAGCCATCCGAAGATTCTTTGATCGGCTAACGACGCATCAAAGCGCGAGCGCCTCAGACGATCGCCCGCCTGCCAAGCGGGCCGGCGGTGCTGAAGCGGCCGCGAAGCAGTTGGTCGCCAAGGGAGCGTAGGGGCTTGTCACGGTCACCGTTTTTCAAGTAGCGAACGCATGGATTACACCCGAAGCGTCTCGGACATCGAACATCGGGAACTGCTGGCGCAAGCGTCGGCTACGGTAGCCACGCTGGCAGGTTTGGTCGAGCGCCAGCCCACTTTGAGCCCCGCGGAGCGTGAAGCGGTTCATACGCTCTTTGAGGCCCCCAGCAATGTGAGGGAGCGTCTGACGCCACAGAAATGATCCGCGGCAAGCCCGCACGGCATAACGGCCAGAGGAACAACCTCAGCCGCGCATTGCCGATTGATTGGCTGCGCGGCTGTTTTTATTCGAGCGCAAAAAAAATGCCGACGTCGCGACCTGAGGGGGGAACGACGCCGGCGGAGCTGACGAATGCATTCTACAGCCCCAGCGGCTAGTGAAGCATACGAATTCGACCTGATACAAGCCTTGCAACCCGGCCATTGGCTGAAGTTGCCGCTGGCTGTGATGCAGGACGTGGGGCCGGCTGCTCAGACATTTGGCGGGCTGCTTGAACTCACCGATAAAGAGACATTCACCTTTGTGGAATCGATAGCTAAAAAAGCCAGAGTACCGCTTTGGACGTGCCGAAAGCACCTCGTCACGTTGACTAAGCACGGCTGGATTACTAACGCGGGGCGTTCGCGGACAAGAGCTGGACGGCCGCGCCGTAGCTGTACGCTGCGAATTAACAAGCGCGCCAAGGAGGCAAGTGAGAGCTACACGATTCTCCCAGATTGGTCCATGTGTAAACCGTCGAGGGGAGGCTGCTTGACGTGGGCCAGTAAGGCGGTGCTATCCGTCGTCATGTCGAGGTTGGCCGGGATGATTAAGACGGCGGAAGAGCAAAACGGCAAAGCCGGCATCTGCATCGAAGACGCTTGAGGCAGCATCGCCATACTGAACGGCGATGACCGCCACTTCCTGTTTTCGC
>JANNTN010000363.1:0-6062 GCA_031394445.1 Anatilimnocola sp. | reverse complement strand
GTCGAATGGCACCCGGAGCGGAAAGAGCGGGTGCTGCTATGTGCCCACTACGACACGCGCCCCTTTCCCGATCAAGATCCGGTCGATCGTCGCGGACAATTCGTCGGCGCGAATGACGGAGCCAGCGGCACGGCGCTGCTCTGCGAACTGGCCCACTCGATGCGCGACCTGAAGACCAACGTCGGCGTCGATTTTGTGCTGTTCGATGGCGAAGAGTTGGTCTATGACGGCAATCGCGATCCGTATTTTCTCGGCAGCGAGCATTTCGCCAAGGAATACGTCTTCAAGCCGCCAGCTCATCGCTATCGCGCCGGCGTCCTGCTCGACATGGTGGGGGACGCGCAGTTGCAATTGCCTTGGGAAGTGAACAGCATGCGCACGGCGCAGCAAAAGCAAATCGTCAACGAAGTCTGGGGCATCGCCCGCGACCTGGGCGTCCGCGAGTTCATCTTCCGCGCCGGCCCCGAAGTCCGCGACGATCACCTCGCCCTCAACAACATCGCCAAAATCCCAACCATCGACATCATCGACTTCGAATATCCCACCGCCCGCGGCGTCAGCTACTGGCACACTACCCAAGACATTCCCGAAAAATGCTCGCCCCTCTCGCTGGCGAAAGTTGGTTGGGTGTTAAAGACGTGGCTGGAGCGGCAAAAGTAGGCCTCCGACGCCGTCGGGGCCAGTGGTGCGGGGAATGTTGCTTGGCGGGCAACGGTCGGCGCGGTGGAAAAGTTTGCGCCGCATCGGTCCCTCACGGCGTGAGAGGACTACTTTGCTCACCGCGTCGCGGCCACTGCCAACGAGTCGCGTTGCACAACCGATGGTCGAACGGCGTTTTTAGAACTGGCGGCAAACAGACCTGAGAACCAACGCGCCAGCGCCGCGACCGTTTCGGGATAAACGAACGCCGCGTTGCCAATGATCATGGCGAGGCCAAACGTCTTCATTCCGAGGCATAAAGCGATGCCGGCGTGGACTCCGACGGCGAGGGCGAGGCAGATTGGCCGGGTGAGTTTTGGCCAGACCAGAAAGCAATAAAACGTCTCCCAAAAGACGGTGATGTGCGTGAGCAGGGCGAGGAGCCAGCGGTAACGCACGGTCCAGGTCATGTCGAGCGACTGATATTCCAGGCTGGCAAACGCCAGCCACAGGGCGCTGCCGTCCCACCAGGTGTCGCCTCGCATTTTTTCGATGCCGCCAAACAGATAAATGACGCACATGTGCAATTGCAGCAGGCGAATCGCGATGTTCGTGTCGATCCGCGGCTGCGTTTCCATCGCCTGGGTGCCACTGGCGTCTCGCAAGTGCCCCCGTCGCCTCGCCAACCACCGATCGACCGACCAGACACCGCCGCTATCGCCGACCATCAGATAAGTAGCAATGAACACATTGATTTGATCGAGGCCGAACAGCGTGCCCGCCAGGCGATTGCAGTATGCCACGCTGATCGCCCACGCGAGGACCGCCATCACGCGCGTGTAAAAGCCGACCGTCAGCAATGCGAACACGACCAGCGCCGCGATATGAGCGGCCCAGAGCAGCGCCGGCGAATCGATCCAATACAGATAGCTCCAGGCGTAGTTGTGCCCGTCGGGATTCTGGCTAATGAGTGCGGCCGTTGGGGCATCCAGCCAGGCGTGCGGCCCCAAAAAGGCGTCCAGGTTGATGCTCCACACCGCGTGCGTGTAGAGCAGCATCGCCCCGCCGCAAATGCGGATCAGCGCCAGCGTGTGCGGCTGCGTCGGCGTGAACCAAAAGCGGTCCCAGACGCTCACGACGCCGCGGCACCAATCGGAACCCATTTTGACGAGAACGTTCATCGCGTGGCTCCGGTGGGCAGTTTTTCCGGCAGTTCCCGATAGCTGGCGGGATCGCTGAGCGAGCGGCGCTCATACATCACCGCGTCAGGATCGGCCGGCAGATGTTCGATGCGGGCAATCTTCACCTCGTCGCCGCCATAGACATGCTTCAGGTGTGCCGTGATCGACTTCTGCATCGCCTCATATTGCTTTCGAGCATGCTGCCAACGCGCCTTGGCCCGTTCGTATTCCTGTTTCGTCACCGCAAAACGCTCGCGCTCGCCCGCGGTGGCTGTCAGCGGCGGCGGCGACGGTTCGGTATCGAAGGTGTCAGGCGCAAACCGCGTGTTCAGCGACTCCGACAGCATGAAGTGCCGGTGGTACAAGAGCCGCGGCCGCTCTTCGCGCAAATTGGGAAAGCGGCCCTTCACCGGCGTCCTGCCGTCTTTGAATTCCACCGTATAATCGACCAGGTGATTCGGCCCGGGATTGGGCGCGAAAAAGGCGTAGCCGTGGTTGAGGTACATCGCGCTGCAATACGGAGCCAGCAAGCGTGCGATTGGCTCTAGCAGGGGCGAGGAGAACCGCGCACCAAACGCCAGCGGCGGCGTCACCACGGCTGCCAGATGCAACATCATCAGCACGCTGATCAGCAGCTTGGCCCACGGGCTCAAGAGGGCCCGCGGCTTGGCCGTGGGCGGCGTGTTCGTTGGATGCACAGCCGAGGTCATTTCTACCAGCTTACTCTTCGTCATGTTGCCATTTATCGACGGCGGCCCGCAGCGACGGCGAGGTTTTCGCGGGGCGCAAGCAGAAGCGCCAGATGAGCTAGTTTCGGACCATTACGAAAAAACGGACTGTGCCCAATCGCCCAGCGGCTCGCTGGCAGCACGCGCGCAACGAAAAAACCCGTTGGCGCTTGCACGCCAACGGGTTCCGTTTCCGTCGTCCGTAATCTTGTAGGGTGGGCTGTGCCCACCACATTTGCTTATCGCGAAGCAACCTTATCACCGTCAAAGTCGAACCGCAGTTCCTGCGATTGGCCCGAGGTGAGCGTAATGGTCTCTTCCTTCGTCACGATCCGGCCGCCACGTTCCAGCTCGACGCGAACGGTATAGCCGTTCCAAGCCTTGCCGCCGTTCAGACCGGTCGTCTTGAAAATTCGGGTCTCGCCGCTGGCCTTGGTCGAATTACCAGCAAGGTAAACCTTCGCGTCGGCCGGCACATGCACGGTCAGCGATGTCTCGCTCGATTGGCCATTGAAATCGAAGGCCAGGTTGGCGGTTTCGCCAGCTCGCACATCGATCTTCTTCACTTGCTCGACCGTGCGGCCGTCGCGAACCACTTCGGCCCGCACTTCATAGCTGTAGTTGAAACCAGAAGCCAGTTCACGCGAGACGTATTGGCGGTGTTCGCCAACGCTCGACGTGGCCTGACCGTTGACAAACACCTTCGCATCGTCCGGAACATTGACCGACAGCAGGCCGTCCGCACGCGTGTTCATCGTGCTGGTGCCGGGAGCAGGGGCAATGCCAGGAGCCGGAGCAGCAGGAACGCCGCCAGCCGGAGGAGCCATCATCGAAGGATCGACCGGGCTCATCTCAACGCCAGGCGAGTAGTAGTATGTGCCGCCGCCCGATCCGCCGCTGGAACCCCAGCCACCGGACGATCCGCCCGAAGAACCGCCGGACGATCCACCCGACGAGCCGCCCCAGTAGCCACCGGACGAACCGCCCGAGGAACCACCCGACGAGCCACCGGAAGAACCGCCGCTCCAACGCCAATGCTTGTGATGGAAGTGACCGCCCCAGCCACCGCCAGAGCTGCCACCCCAGCTTCCGCCGGAGCTGCCACCGGACGAGCCGCCGGAGCTGCCCCAGCTTCCGCCGCCCCAGCCGCGATGATGATGGTGGAAGGCATCCGCCTGGCTGGTCCAGGCAAACAAAGCCAGCGACATCACACCGCCAGCAGCCAATTTGGTAAACATCGTGCGCACCATGCTTCGACTCCCCGTGATTTCAGTGAACAAATGAGGGTTATGTGGGTATTTTCTGTGGGCAGACCGCTAGACCTTCCCAGAACATAGCAACCGTAGCACGTAATTCAAGGAGTTTGGGAAATATTTGGCCTCTGCGGTGCATGAGTTAACTAGGTTAACTTTAACGCCTGCCAATTGGTATCAAATTCTTGATAAAAATCCGGAAGCCGTTGCCGGGTAATGACTTGGAAGAGGGCACCGACATCGCCGGATAGGCCAAAGGGGCACAAAGGCACCTTGCCAGCACGCCGCCGAATGCAAGCTCGATTTTGCTAGTGCAAGCGGTATAAAGCGAACGACCGGCTAATTTGGCAGCTTCATTTCCAGAACGACGGCAGCATCATCCACGGGCTGCAAAGTGACAGCGGGAACACTGGCCGGAATCAGCACCGTTTGTCCGCGTGGCATGTCGGTGGTTTCTGCCTCGCTGGTCAACTTCAAATTGCCCTGCACGACGCTGAGGATGTGAAACCGGTTGTCGCCCCCAATTTGCGTTTCGCGATCGATGCGCCACCGGTTTAGCGAGAACTTTTCACACGTCACCAAGCACTCGCACCCAGGTTGCAGCGATGGCTGCGACGCTTGTGGCATTACTTCGACGGCTGAGAAATCAATCGATGCCAGGCCTTGCTCGATGTGCAGCGCTCGCGGCTTACCATCCGTTCCCACGCGGCCCCAGTCGTAGAGCCGATACGTGGTGTCGCTGGCCTGCTGAATCTCGGCAACCATCAACCCGGCACCCAATGCGTGAATGGTGCCCGCCGGAATGAAAATGCAATCGCCAGGCTGCGGCTCAAACGAATGCATCTGTTCAGCCGCTCTTCCCTCACGCAATGCCTGCGAAAAACGTGCGAAATCACAGCCTTTTTTCAGGCCCGCATAGACCTTGCCGCCCGGCGCGGCGGACAAAATGACCCAAGCCTCGGTCTTGCCCAAATCGGGCGGATCGAGCTTGGCCGCAGCCACATCGTTGGGATGCACCTGCACGGAGAGGTCATGATGGCTGTCAAGCAGTTTGAAGATCAACGGGAACCGGCTCGGCACATCATGTTTGCCAAACAGTTCGCGGCCGCGCGTGGCAACCAACTCGCTTATGGAAGTGCCCGCCAGCGGGCCGTTGGCGACAATCGATTGCCCCTGCGGATGATCGGCGACTTCCCAGCTTTCCGCGTAGTCGCTCCCCTCGCCAATCGGCTTTCCCAGCAGTTCGCCCAGCCCGCGTCCGCCCCAGATATAGCGTTTCAAAACGGGTCGAAATTGCAGCGGATACAGTGGCATCATCGCCTTGATCGTAATGACGATCGGGCAAAAAGACAGCCGGCTGCGATTGACACTAACTCGACGCGTAAGCGAGGGACTTCGGTTCTACGAGGCGATGCAAATCAAATTGATCTATATGAAAATCGAAATGACGACATTCGCGTTAAGCTGCGACGATTGCATGCGACTTGAACGGCCCAAAATGCCTTGAATTCCGTTGGCACAAATGCTGCCTATTACTTCATTCAATCGCCCCGAATCCGATTGAACGAGGAAATTCAGAATGCTTGCTAATATCTTGATGCTGTCGCTCTTCTACGGCGTTCTGGTGATCCCAGTTTTGTGGGCGTTGCGTCCGGTTCGGTTGGTTACTCCGTTTTAATCACCGCCAGCTAAGGTTGTGTCAGCTTGCCAGCCGAAAAGACGATGACCACCTCATTTCCGCACGGGTACTCGCCCGCCATCGTCCGCTACTACTGGCATGAGTTTTCTTACCCACGCTTCGTTTTCAGTGATGCTGCTGCTGGCACTCTTGGCCGGCTATTGGGGGCATCAGCGGCAGGCCCGCAAGGGCTTTTGATTTTCGCGATCATGTGATCGCGCTGCTGCTAAGAATTTCGGCAAAATTTTCGACGAGCACCGTGTCTTCGTGTTCGTATCCCGGCGCGCAGCAACACAAAAAGCGCAACAGCTCTTTGCCTGTGTTCGTGATCGTGTGTACCGCCCCGGGCGGAATGGCAATCGCATCGCCTGGCGCTATGTCACGCAATTCGCCGCCGATATTCATGCGGCCGATGCCGTCCAAAACGTAGTAAATTTCCTCAGTTTGCGGATGGTAGTGCGGCGTCGTGCTCGCGCCCGGTGGCAGGCGTGCCTCGGCCAGGCTTTGCTTTTGAATGCAAGAATTACGATGCGCGAGCAGCTCGCGAATTTCTGATCCATCTTTCGTGGTGAAAGCTTTCACG
>JANNTN010000357.1:0-9838 GCA_031394445.1 Anatilimnocola sp. | reverse complement strand
CGTCCTTCACTTGGAAGGTGATGTTGGCCAGGCCGGTGCCGACGGCGTGCTGCGGAGCGCTGTAGGTCAACGTACCGCCAGCGATATCGCTGGCCAGGACGAACAGACCGTTATTGATCTGCGTCTGCGTGACCGCGACGTTGTTCAACCGCAACGTGCCCACCGCCGGCAGCGAGTCAATCTTCACGCTGAGCAGGCTGTTTGGCGGCGTATCGCTGGAATCCGTGAAGCCAAAGTCGCTGGTTTGGATCGTGTAGGTCACGTCCTCCAGGGCATTGGCCGACTTATCCGTGCCAGCCGGAGCCCGATTGGCAACAGCCGGCGTGAACACGGCGAGCGTCATCGTGGAATTGGTATCCGCCCGATCGTCACCACTCAGAGCCGTGCCGCCGTTATCCTTCACTTGGAAGGTGAAGCTGAACGTGCCTGTTCCCGCTGGGGCGATGTACTTCAGATTGGCAACATTGCTGACGAAGTAACCCGCGTTGGCTTGGGCTGGCGTGATGTCTTGTGTGCCGTCACGCAAAGTGCCACCACTTGGCAGGCCCGTAACCACGATGCCGCCAAACGCATTGGCCGGGGCGTCATTCGGGTCGCTGAACGGGAAGTCTGCGGCCGAGAACGTCTTGGTCGTGCTGGTGGCCACCGAGACGGCGTTGTTGCCGCCGAACGGAGCGTCGTTGACCGCCGTCACGCTGATTCTGATGAGATTCGGCGAATCGTCGAGGTCGGCACCGCCGTTGGCCGTGCCACCATCGTCTTTCACTTGGAAGGTGAAGCTGGCGTAATTCGTGCCGCTGGCGTTCGCCGCGCCTTGGAAAACCAGCTTACCGAAGTTGATATCGTCGGCCGGAATGAGCTGGCCATCAGCGACCGGCAGACCGTTGTAAGTCAACGTGCCGGCGGTCGGCCGCGAGGTGATGCGGACAAAGTCGAATTCGTCGGACGGATTGTCGAGCGGATCGCTGTAACCGAAGTCGTTGAGAGTAAAGGCATACGGCTGATCTTCGTTGGCCACGACATTGAGTTTGTCGGTGCCCTGCGGAGCGTTGTGCTGCACGCTGACATTGATCGTGATCGTGTTAGCCGACTGATCGGTGTCTCGCGCGGTCGGGCTGGCCGTGCCGCCGTCGTCCATTACTTGGAACGTGAAGTTGGCGTAATTGCTAACCGAGTTCGGCACGCTGTCTGGCGTAAACACGAGTTTATTGCCGTTAATCGCGGGCAGCGAGACAAACTCACCGACACTTACTTGAACACCGTCGTTCCTCAGCACGCCCGCGGCAGGCAAGGTGGTGATGAAAATGCCCGCGAAGAGGTTCTTGGGCGAATCCGACGGATCGTCGAAGTTGAAGTCGGCCCGCTTGAACGTGTAGCCAGTCGGCTGCGACGTGACCGTGCTATCGCCACCGGTCGGAGCGTCGTTGACAGCGGTAACGGTGATGGTGGCTGTCTGCGTCGAGCCGGTGTTGATGTCAACACCAGGCGTGCCGTTCACAGTCGCCGTGCCACCGTCGTCCTTGATCTGGAAGCGGAAGTTGGCCAAGGCATTGCCGGCCACATTCAGCGGTCCACGATAGGTGAACTGACCGGTTGCGAGGTCAATTGCCGTGACATCGATCGGCGCAGTGTTAATTACCGAGCCGCGGAGCGTGAGAGTGCCCGTACCGGCGCTCAACCCTTGGGTGATCCGGACCGCGGCCAAGCCGTTGCCTTCCGTATCGTTGAAGTGGTTGAAGTCGGTGATCTTGAACGTGTATTCCACGTCCTCAGAGGCAGTAATCGCGTACGGCGGAGTGCCAGTCGGCGGAGTGTTCGCGCTGCCGATGACGTCGAAGGTGAGAATCTTCGCCGCTGGATCGGTGTCGTTCGCGCCCGTCACGGCCGTGCCGCCGTTGTCCTTCACTTGGAAGTTGAGCGCGGCATAATTGTTGCCGGTCGCGCCCAGCGCTGGCTTGAACGTGAGCTGAGGCAGCTCCGTATCCAGCAAAGTGAACGGAAACACCGTTTGCAGCACGCCGCTACGACGCAATTCGCCTTGCACCGGCCCACTGGTGAATGTGACCGCGGCCAGGCCGTTGGCCGGCACATCGAACGGATCGCTATAGCCGGCGGCAAAGTCGTTGGCACTGAACGTGAAGGTCGTGTCTTTGCCGATGACCTTGTGGAAGTCGGTACCAACTGGCGGATCGTTCACGCTGGTGACAGCGATGTTCATGTTGGCCGGATCGGAGAGATCCAGACCGCCATTAGCCGTCAAGCCGTTGTCTTTCACCTGGAACGAGAAGCTGGCATAGCTCGGACCTTGAGCATTCGCCACCGGCTTGAACAATAGTTGACCACCGGAAATTTGCGGAGCGGTGATCAAGTCACCGATGGCAACTGGCTGGTCAATGAGAGTCAACGGGTCCTTGAGAGTCAAGTTGCCCACCAGCGGCAGCGAAGCAATTCGGACGCCAGCGAATGAGTTGAAGTTTGGATCATCGCTTGGATCGAACAACGAGCCCGTGGTGGCAGCAACAAAATCCGTCGTTGTAAAGACGTAGTTTTTATCCTCCAGCGTGGTTACCGAGCGATTGGCGTTCAACGGCTTATCGTTGACGGGCGCGATACTGACCGTCATCGTGTTTTCCGCTGAGGTGTCTTGAGCGCCGGCCACGGCGGTGCCGCCGTTGTCGCGCACGCGGAACTTGAAGGTCGGCAATGACTGATTGGCGTCGTTGACGTTCGTGTTGGTGGGCACATAGGTCAATTGGCCAATGCTGCCCACGCTGACCACGCCCGTCGTCGCCAGATTGCCGGCGATCAACTCTGTTGCACCCACGAACAACTTGCCGGTGGTCGGCAACGATGTGATGAGAATGCGATCCAGTGAGTTGGCCTGGCCGTCGATCGGGTCGGCGAACGGGAAGTCGGCCGCTTTGAAAGCGTAGAGGCCACCTTCAAACATCGACACCGTGTTCGGCGCGCTGCTCGGGATGTCATTTACCGCGGTCACGTTAATCGAAATGGTGTGAGCCGAGGGTTCGAGATCGACGCCACCGTTAGCCGTGCCTCCGTCGTCCTGAATCTGGAACGTGAAGCGGCCCGCCGGCAAGCCATTGACGTTGGCCGACGGCACGAAGCGGAAGTTGCCAGCGAAAATGTCTGGGAAGCTGACGAACTGGCCAGGGAAAACCTCATTGACGCCGTTCATCAGCGTACCACCGGCAGGCAACGTGCTACCGATGCGGATCGCGGCCAAGCCATCCTTCGGGGTATCGTTCGGGTCTTCCGTTGGGAAATCGTCTGGCTTGAAGATATAAGTCGTGTCTTCCGCGGTCGTGACCGTCTTGTCCTGGCCGACTGAGAAGTCGTTAACCGAGTTGACCGCAATAGTCAGCATGTCGGAGGTGCTGTCTGTGTCGTCGCCGCCGCTGGCCGTGCCGCCGTCGTCTTGCACCCTGAACAACAGTGTGGCAAAGATCTGGCCCTGGCCGTTGACCGGTAGCGGGAAGAACATCAAGCGATTCGACGTGATGTCGATCGCGTCGATCCGCTGGTTGGCAACCACGTCCACGCCATTCAAACGCAGCACACCCTGCTGCGGCACGGGCGAGCCGACGATGATCGACTTCAGATTGTTGCCTTCCAGATCCGAGAAGCGGAAATCGCCAATTTTGAATGTGTAGGGGACGTCTTCGTTCGTCGTTACCGTGCTAGTGATGCCACCCGGGGCAGTGTTCGGGTTGGGATTGACGGAGATGTTGAACACGCGAGCGACCGGATCGATATCGAGGCCCGTTTTTTGCAGGCCGCTGCCCGTAACCACGTCCGTGCCGCCACTATCGCGAACGATGAACGTGATCGTGGTTGGCGTGGTACCGCTGGGAACGTAAACCAACTTGCCCGTATTGAGGTCATCGAACACGACGGCAGTGTTGTTGGTGTAATTGCTGCCGTTGAGTTGCAGCGTTCCAGCGCCTGTATGGGTCAGCCGCACCGAGAACAATCCGTTCGCTGGCGTATCGTTCGGGTCGGTGAAGCCAAAATCAGAAGGGCTGAACGTGTAGCCAGCTTGCGGAATCGCCAGATTCTTGCCGGTGCCGGCCGGAGCATCGTTCACCGACAAAACATCGAAGGTGAACACGTTCGGCGTCAGATCGGTATCAGCACCGCCATTGGCCGTCAGGCCACCATCCTTCACAGCGAAGGAGAAGCTCGAGTAACCCGTACCTTTGGCATGGGTTACCGGACTGAACCGTAGTTGGCCGCCGTTCACCAGATCGATGTCAATTTCCTGGCCCGGCGTGACGTCGATGCCGTTGAGGGTCAACTTGCCGTTGGTCGGGAGGCTGGTGATGATGACCGACGACAATAGGTTGCGCTGGTCGGACGAAGCAAACGGCACGTTGTCCAGAGCGTCGGTGAAGTTGAAATCAGCCGAAGTGAACGTGTAGGTCGTGTCTTCCGGCATTGGCTTTCTGTTGACGTCGCCGGCCGGAGCGCTATTCACCGGAGCGAAAGCGATCGACATGTTGCGGGCAGTCGCATCAATATCGACGCCGTTATTCGCGGTGCCACCGTTATCTTGCACCTTGAACGTGAAGACGTTGGTCTTCGTGCCGTTGAAGTCAGCCGGCGGGGTGTACCGCAGCAAGCCCGAATTGATGCTGCTGACGGCGATGATGGCCCCTAGCGCGACACCGACGCCATTGTTCGTCAGCGTGCCGCCTTGCGGGTTGATCGTCTCGATCTTCACGCTAAGGAACGCGTTCGCCGGCGAGTCGCTGCTGTCGCTAAAGCCAAAGTTCGCGGCAGTAAAGACGTAAGCAGCGTTCTCCGTGCCGTTGACCGTGTTGTTCGCTCCAACCGGTGCGTCGTTAACGCTGGTCACATTGAAGGTGAACGTGTTGGCCGTCGGATCGGTATCGACGCCGTTGTTGGCCGTATTGCCGTTGTCCTTCACCTGGAAGGTGAAGGTGGCGTACGGGCTGCCATTGCCGTTATCGGCCGGCTTGAAGGTGAGCTGGCCGATTTCGGCCAACGTCAAGATTCGGCCATTGTTGACCGTCGTGATACCGTTCAACAGCAGCCTGCCGCGGGTGGGCGTTGAGGTGACCACCACGTTGAGCAGCGTGTTGGCTTGGCCAACCGAAGCATCCGCCGGATCGCTAAAGCCGAAATCGGTCGTCGCGAAGGAGTAAGCAGCGTCTTCCGCGATCTGGCGGACCTGATTGGCACCCGCCGGAGCGTCGTTCGAGTTGTTCACGTTGAACGCGATCGTCGTTGTCGTGCTCGGATCGAGATTCACGCCGCCGTTGGCGATGCCACCATCGTCTTGCACCTGGAAGGCGAAGCTTGCACCAGGCAGCGGAGTGCCGTTGGCATTGGCCGGCGGCGTATAGAGGAGGCTGTTGGCCGCCAATTCTGCCAGGCTGACAAACGTGCCCGGATTGACCGGATTGCCGCCCAACGTGAGCGAGCCCACGCCCGGGAGCGTCAGAATGCGGACGGCCTGCATGGCGTTGGCCGGGTTGTCATTCGGATCGTTGAAACCGAAGTCGGCCTGCGTCAACGGATAGGCCTGATCTTCGTTGACCGTGATGACCCTGGAAGTGCCCGTCGGAGCCGAATTGACCGAGGCAACCGCGATGGTCATGGTTCGGGACGTGGTGTCGGTGTTGACACCAGGCGTGCCGAGCACACTCGTCGTGCTGCCGCTGTCCTGAACCTTGAATTGGAACGTCGCATTGCCGCTGAACGTATTGCCGGGCCGGAACTGAATGTTGCCGGCGTCGATATCGCTGAACAGAATCGCGGCCGGATACGAGACCGTCTGACCCGTCCGCGTGTTGAACAGCGAGCCAGCCGAAATGCCGCCGACGGGAATGTTGACGAATTCAAACGTGTTCGGCGGCGTGTCGTTCTGGTCGCTGAAGCCGAAATCGCTGGTCGCGAACGCGTAGTTCACGCCTTCCTTCGTCGAAACCGTCGTATCGGTTCCAAGCGGAGCATCGGGCACCGATTGAATGTTCCAAGTGATTGTCCGCTCGGTCAAATCTTCCGCCTGCGGCGTACCGTCGTCACGCACGCGGAACTTGAAGAACGGATTGGCCGGGTTATTGCCCACGTTCGAGTTCAGATCGGGCGTGAACCGAACCTGGTTGGCAGTAAACGCCGACAGCGGCACTAGTTGCCCAGCGCTGATCGGTATTGTGCCGTTGACGAGCATGCCGTTGGCGGGAATCGTCGTGAAGCGAACGGCTGCCAAGACATTCGCCGGGCTGTCGAGCGAATCGTTGAAACCGAAATCAGCAACGTCCAAGATGTCCGTGGTGTCTTCGGCCAAATCGATGGTTTTGGTAACGCCGACTGGCGGCGTGTTCACCGGCGTGACATTGATCGTCAGGTTGTGGAATGCAGCGTCCGTGTTGTCTGCGCTGGTGCCGACTGTACCGCCGTCGTCCTTAATCTTGAAGCTGATCGAAGCCGCACCGTTGAACGTGGCCGAAGCGGGCGTAAAGACCAGCCGGTTCAGGTTGATGTCCGTGAACGCGACGCTCGCGCCGTTGCCGACCGGTCCTGTGTTCGGGCCGCTCACGATGGCGAGCGTGCCGCCCGCGAGCGTGACTGTGTTGACTTGCAGCGTCAGTGCATTGTTGCCCGGGTTGTCGTTCGGATCGACAAATCCGAAATCACCCGTCTGGATTGTGTACGACGCCGTGCCTTCGGGAATGTTGACGGTTCCACCGGTGCTTTGTGGAGCATCGTTGACGCTCGTGACATTGATGGTGACCAACCGCGGGGTGGTATCGAGATCGACACCGCCGTTGGCAGTGCCAGCGGTATCCTTCACCTGGAAAGTGAAGGAGGCGTAGTTCGAACCGTTGGCGTTGTCGGCTGGCTTGAACTTCAGCGTGCCCAGGTTGGCCTTCAAAATGAAATCGCCAAGATTCACAGGTGTTTCGACCCCAGTGCCAACCAACAATGTGCCGTTGGCAGGCAGCGTCGTGATCTTCACGCTTTCAAACGCACCGGCCGGACCCTTATTTGCGCCCGTGTCCTTCGCATCCGAGAACCCGAAGATTCCTTCGCTGAAAGTGAACCTCTGGTCTTCGTCAATCGTTTGAGTGATCGGCGTGCCGCTTGGCGCGTCGTTGATCGCCCGCACGTTGATCGTCAACGTGAACGGCGTGCCTGCCGGGCTAATATCCACGCCGCCGCTCGCCGTTCCGCCGTTATCTTGCACGCGGAACTTGAAGTTGGCGAACGGTGTGCTGCTGAGATCGAGCGGTGCCCGATACTTCAAATTACCGAGGTTGATTTGGCTCACCGGAATGAACTGGTTGGCCACAATATTGACGCCGTTGAGTTGCAACGTACCGCCGTTCAGGCTCGCCTCGACGATTTGCACTGCTTGGAAGAGATTCGGCGGCGAATCCGGATCGCTAAAGCCGAAGTCGCTGACCTTGACGGCATAATCGACGTCTTCATCGGCCGTCACCGTCAGGCTCTGGGCCGTCGGAGCCGCGTTCGGGCTGTTCTGGACGTTGATGTTGAACGTCGCCGTGCCGCTCGTGTTATTCACCGCGCCGTTATCTTGCACGCTGAACGTGAAGGACGTAGCAGGCGGTACGTTTGTCTGTGGTGCCGTATAGACCAACCCAATCAGGTTGACTACCAAAATTGGCGTGCCGAGAGTGACAGGATTGCTGTTGAAGGTCAACGTACCCACGGCTGCACTCAAGTCGGTGACAATCGTCACGCTGGCAAACGTGCTCGGGTTCGGCTGATCGAGCGGATCGGTGAATCCGAAGTCCGATGCCGTGAACGTGTGCCTGGAATCGCCTGGAGTCGTTGACTTGACCAACGACAACTGCGGGGAAGCGCCAAGCACAACGACGGGTGCGTCGTTGACGGACGTGACGTTGAGCGTGATGAGGTTATCAACGCTATCCGTGTCCTTGCCGCCATTCGCGGTCAGACCGCTGTCCTTCACGCGGAACGTGAAGGTGGCATAGCCGACGCCGCTGGTATTCAGAACCGGCGTGAACTTCAGGTTCGGAATGCTGGCAAACGGAATGATTTGATTTGGCAAGACAGAAGCAGTACCCAGTTCCAATAGGCCGGCTGCCGGCAGGCTTGTGATTTGCACGGCCAAGAAGGTGTTCGCCGGGGAATCGGCCGTATCGCTGAAGCCGAAGTCGGCGTCCGTGAAGTTGTACGAACCGTCTTCCTGGAGAGTGGTCGTCAGCCCCGGGTTGATGACCTTATCCAGGCCCGCAGGCTCGTCGTTCACGCTCGTTACGTCGATCGACAAGGTCCGCTGCAGCAAGTCTTGGTCCTTGCCGTTGTCTGCCGTGCCGCCATCGTCCTTCACCTTGAAGAAGATTTGGCCAGCGGCGGTGCCGTTGAGATTGAGGGTTGGCGTGAACCGCAGGCGGTTCGCGCGAATGTCCTCGATCTTGATAAAGCCGGAGGAAACCGGAGTACCATTCAGCCGCAGGATGCCTCCAACTGGCGCCGCAGTCAGCTCGACGCTGATGAAAGCGTCGTCCGGCGCGTCGAACGGATCGGCAAAGCCGAAGTTGGCTTCGGTCACCGTATAAACGGTGTCTTCGAGCGTGCTGGTCGTTTGGCTGATCCCCGTGGGTGCCTGGCTGACCTCGCGAACGTCGATCGTGATCGTGCTCGCGTTCTGCGACAGATCGACACCCAGATTGGCCGTCGTGCCATCGTCCTGCACGAAGAACGAGAAGGTGGTGTAATCATCGCCGTTTTCGTTTGCGACGGCGTTGTAAACCAGCTTGCCCAGGTCGATGTCGTCGAACATGACGGTTGAACCGGCGTCAACCGCGGCACCGTTGTTGGTCAACGTGCCACGAGCTGGCTTGTTTTGAATACGAATCGCCAGCGGATCATCGGAGTTCGGAGCGTCTTGCGGATCGGTGATCGGGAAATCGGCCAGCGTAAACGTGTACGGCACGTTCTCACCGGCGGTCACCGTCAAGTCGGTGCCGACTGGTGCATCATTAACCGCTGTCACATCAATCGTGAGCGTATTCACCGCGGTGGCCAATTCGACGCCGCCGTTGGTGGTGCCGCCGTCGTCTTGCACCTTGAACTGGACGCTCGCGAAGGCCGCGCCGTTCTTATCGACCGGAGCGCGATACCGCAGCAAACCAGCCAGGATTTGATCGCGGCTGACAACTGTGCCCACTGTGATTGGGCCGTTGTTCAGCGTTAGCGAACCTTGGCCAACTCCTGGCAACAACAAGATTTGCACTGCCTTGAGCGCATTAGGAGCCAGAGCATCGGCCAGATCGAACTGCGCCAAATTCGCGACGTTGGCAAAGTCCGCCAGCGTCAGTGTGTAGTTGCGGTCCTCGAAGGCGGTCGCCGTGTTGTTCTGCCCCACCGGCGGGTCATTAACCGGCGTGACGTTGATCGTAATCGTGTTTGGCGAGGTATCGACGTCTTGGCCGCCATCGGCGGTGAGGCCGCCGTCCTTCACCTGAAAGACGATGCTCGCCACCGCCGTGCCATTCTTGTCTTGGAACGGCTTGAACGTCAGCGTGTTGATCAAATTGGACGCCAGGCTGATTGTCGCGGCCGGCGTTTGCAAAGCACCACCTAGTCGCATCTCACCGGCCGTAGCGAGCGGAACAACCAACGAAACGCTGGCAAAAGCGTTCTGCGGATTGTCGCTGGCATCGCTATAGCCAAAGTTGGCATTCTGGAAGGTGTAAGTCACATCTTCCAGCGTCGAGACGGCCACATCGGCACCGCTCGGTGCGTCGTTGATCGACTTCACCGTGATGGACATCACGCGTACGACCGGGTCCAGATCGACACC
>JANNTN010000330.1:0-2497 GCA_031394445.1 Anatilimnocola sp. | reverse complement strand
CACCGACCAAAGCTACAGTTCACTCAATCTTTGCCGTCGCCAACTCTTGCCATTCGGCCAAATGTTTGTGGGAACCATCGTCGGCACGGTAGAGCACCGCGCCGCGATCGACCACGTCGGCCACTTTCCAAATGTGTTTGGCGGCAGGAAAGGTCACGACTGCGCCCGGACGTAGATTTGCGAAATGCTGCCCGCTAAGGCAACCGGGGCTTTGATCGTCAGGGTCGTTATCCATTTTTGCACCTGCATTGAGACGCTACCCAAACATGTCAGTTTTCGGAGCATTCCTAATGCCAAAGCAGAGGTCGATCAAATCATATCATAAAGCCCATAAGTACGGCTTGATCGGTAAATGCCAAATCGAGCCGCGTAGCCAAACTTATGACACTGAGCCGAACGGTAATCAAAAGGCTACATAGCCACGCGATTCGCCCGGCGGGTATGATAGAGGTATGGAAGATCAAAAATCGGACGGGTCGGAACGAAGAACTGGAATCTTTATTGCGGTCGCACTTTTGTTACTCGCTGTGCCCTGCTTGGTATGTGTGGGTGTAGTTGGAGCGGGCACCGTGATGTTTTACCGCCTAGCCGAATCGCCGCGGGCACTTGATATTCCGCCCGTCATTCCGGCTTCGGCACCAATCCAGGTTGTGCCGGCACCGCCCCTGCCAATCGTTCAACCGGACACGCCAAGCTCATAGCCCCCAGGCGATTCCGCCTCCGCACGCTGCAATCAACTACGAATGGCATCGTAAATTACCAACGACGAAGAGTGCGACATGGACGGCCAAGACGAAGCAGCGATTGTGATGCCTTTTGGCAAATATAAAGGCCGGCTCATTGGTGACATTCCGGAAGACTACTTGGAGTGGTTCGCTGACAATGTGAAAACCAAACCCGCACTGGCGGAAGCTGTCGCGAAGGCCCTTGGCAGGACCGGCCAGCCCCAAAAATCCCAGCCCCAAAAATCGAAGGCCGTTCCGTCACTGACGCTTACTGGCAGTGACTACGTTTCAAGCAATGACACAGCTTGCCCGTTCGATTGCGACTAATTCTCGCGCGTTGTGTGGGGCGTGATCTCTATTGTCAGGCGCAGAGTGCAAAAAGCCTTGACTGAACCGCCCCCAACCCGGCTGGCAGTCGCCGGAATGGGGCGGCGATGAGCTGGCATCGACCAACGATTGCCCCAAGCCAGCGGCTGATTCAATTCTGCCGGCGTTTTAGCTCATTGACTTGCTGCTCAAGATGCTTTGTCAACGATTGCAAGTCTGCACACTGCTTGGCAAGTTCGGCTATCGCTTGCATTGCGATTTCCATTTCGTCGGTGGCTGCCCGCTTACCGATCAATTGGCTTGCTAATGAAGTCCATTGGCCCATTCGAAGATTCCTGTTTCGTAGCTTAGGAATTCAGGGCGAGAACCAAAGTGGCGAGCGCCGGGAACGCCAGAAAGAGTGATGTCAGTGTCTCATGAAAGGTGACTGATAGCGAGGCAATTACAGTATTCACCAAAAAAAACAACTGCAATTGTGGACGGTGACGATAATTGACGGGCCGATGGTTCGTCCGGAATTTCCGATTATCGCCCTATATCGCTTTCAGCAAGGCGATAGCCGTTTCGGTGCTGCCGGTCACGGCTAAGAGCTGCTTGGCGCGCTTAATGGCTTCGACCCACGCTGCCGCCGACGACAGTTGATCGCTGGCCGGCGACGGACGACCCGCCTTCAGCTCGGCTTTCGCGTGCTTTCGCATGCCAATTTTGGTTTTTGTCATGTAAACCTGGTTGGTGCCAATCGTATGGCCGAATTTCTTTTTCACTTCGGCGACAATTTCTGCTCCTTTGGCATTTGGCATATCTCCTAGCACCATTCGGATAGCCAGGCTCTTGTTTTGTTTGGGGTCGTCCCGATCGCCGCTGAATGCCTTTTTCTTTGCCATTGTGATACCTTTCCTAAATTGTGAAACAGTTGATGAAGCAATAACAAACTAACCCTAGTTGTACTGTTGGATATGGTCAATTGGTGGGCATTAAGAAGCCCGACGGTTGGAGGAAACCGCGACCGTGATGTTTGGTGAGGCCGCTCGCCCAAATCGCGTGGAGGCAGTAGGCTACACTGCTGGCTAATCATCGTGGAGGAGAAACGTATGGCAGATATTCAAGACGAGATCGAATTACTGCGCAGCGAGATTCAGAAAGCCAATGACACGATCAACACGGCGATTAGCAAGCGACGTGCCATCACGAAGGATAGCCCGTTGATCGTCGATGCAAATGCGGCAGTCACGGCAGCCCGCGAGGCTCTGGGCCTGGTCGAGATGAAATTAAGGGCGCTGTACGAAAGCAAGGACGATTGAACGCCCGGGGCTGGATCTCTCCGTCGCGCCGAGGCCCCTCGGGTCCCGGGAGTGGACCTTCGAGATCGTCCGCGCCGGCCGCCCGCTGACGCTGAAGACCATCCAGCCCCTGCCCTAGCTCCCGGGAGCGCCAGCGCGGGAAGG
>JANNTN010000323.1:0-19823 GCA_031394445.1 Anatilimnocola sp. | reverse complement strand
ACTCAACACCGGCCGCGACAAATGCTTCCGCGTCATGATTCCATCCTCCCTGGGATCGCTGCACACTGAAACTTACCCCCCCTTTTGTTCCGGCGATTCCATTGGACTCAATTTCCCACCTACTTTGGAGACGCTCACACCTCGGGCCAGCCAAAAACCCGTTTAGGTTGCCTCTGACTCAGGTTTGATTTCTACTAGAGGATGCTCGCCCCCGGCTATTCGCCCCCGCGAGTCCCGCCCAGCAGAAATCTCGCCTGCCAATGTTCAATTCGCCTCACTTTCGGCGCGCGGCAACCTGCATCGCGATTGCCGCCTTCGCGATGGCTTGGAATGTCGGCGTCAGCCGCGCCAGTGACGCCGCCCCCGCCATCACCCCCGAACAAGAAAAGCTCTTCGAAGAAAAAATCCGGCCCCTCCTCGTCGCCAACTGCCAGGAATGCCACGGCTCCAAGAAACAAGAATCTGGCCTTCGACTCGACTCCCGCGACGCCCTTATCGAAGGGGGCGATAGCGGCCAAAAGGGCGTCGTCCCCGGCGACCCCGACCACAGCCTGCTCATCAAAGCAGTCAACCACGTCGGCGACTATCAAATGCCGCCCAAGCGAAAGCTGACCACCGATGAAATCACGATGCTGACCGAATGGGTGAAAGTCGGTCTCCCCTGGCCCGCCACCCATGCCCCAACCAACGAGAAAAAACTATCACCCCTCGAACTCGCCAATTCCCATCGCCAATCCCACTGGGCCTACCAACCCGTCCGCCGCCCCGATGCACCTTCAATTCATCATCCAAAATTCAGCATTCGTAACTCCATCGACTCCTTCACCGCCGCCAAACTTCTCGACCGCAACCTCACTTCATCTCCCGAAGCCGACCGCCGCACCCTCATCCGCCGCCTCAGTTTCGATCTGGTCGGCCTGCCTCCAACACCCAATGAAGTTGACGCCTTCCAAACCGACACTTCGCCCGACGCCTACGAGCGTCTCGTCGATCGCCTCCTCGCCTCGCCCCATTTCGGCGAGCGTTGGGCCCGCCACTGGCTCGACGTCGCCCGCTACGGCGACACCAAGGGCTACGCCTTCCAACAAGACCGCCGTTATCCCTACGCCTATACCTACCGCGACTACGTCATCCGCTCCTTCAACGAAGACCGCCCCTACGACCAGTTCATCCTCGAGCAACTCGCCGCCGATCGCCTGCCCGAAACCGCTGACGACAGCACACGACTCGCCGCGATGGGCTTCCTCACTGTCGGCCGCCGCTTCAACGATCGCAACAACGACATCGACGACCAAATCGACGCGGTTAGCCGGGGACTGCTCGGCATCACCGTCGCCTGTGCCCGCTGCCATGACCACAAGTACGACGCTGTTCCCACGGAGGACTACTACTCGCTTTACGGCATCTTCGCGAGCTGCGCGGAGCCACAGGATCTGCCGCTCATCGCCTCCGAATCAGCCCTGAAGGAGATGCAGCAGAGCGAGGAATATCGCAAATACGAAACGCAGCTTACCAAGCTGAAGGAGGAAGCCGAGAAGTTCAAAACTGACAAACACATCGAGTTCCTCGACCAATCTCGGCGGCAATCGGCCGACTATCTCGCCAAAATCGCCGCTGGCGACGGCGAAGCACTGGCCACCAAGCTGTCGTTCATGGCGCTCGATCCCAAAGATCTCCGTCCCCGTCTGGTCGAGCGCTGGAAACAGTACATCACGCAGCACGCCAAGCCGAACGATCCCATCTGGGGACTGTGGCACGAGCTATCGCGATTGAAGACCGCCGAGTTCAGTGACAAAGCCCCCGTCGTGATTAGCAGCTTTGCAGCTCGCCTACCGGGAACCGCCACCGGGCAATGCAATCCACTCGTTCTCGCCGCCTTCACCGGCGAGACAGTCGCCGGCCCGATGGACGTCGCCCGCATCTACGGCGGCCTCCTGACAGACGTCATCGACCGCTGGAAGTCGCTCGGCGGCAACACCGACACATTGACGAAACTCGCCGACGACACTCGCCAGCTTGTCGAAATCCTCGTCGGCGACGACGCGCTCACCCACGTCGATCGCAACGACACCAGGCAATACTTCAACCGCGCCGACCGCAACAAATACCAGGAGCTCCAGAAGAAGGCCGATTCCTTCGTCGCCAACTCCGCCTTCGCGCCGCCGCGAGCGATGGTCGTCGCCGACAATCCGAAGCCAACCGAGCCCCGCGTCCTCATTCGCGGCAACCCCGCCCGCCCAGGCAATGTCGTCCCCAGGCAGTTCCTGCTCGTCGTCGCCGGCAACGAACGCCAGCCATTCAATAACGGCAGCGGCCGCCTGGAGCTCGCCAAATCGATCGCCTCACCCGACAACCCACTCACCCGCCGCGTCATCGTCAACCGACTCTGGATGCACCACTTCGGCGAGCCGCTAGTGATGTCCCCCAGTGATTTCGGCATCCGCTGCGAACCACCAAGTCATCCCGAACTGCTCGACTCACTCGCGAACGACCTCTTGGAGTCCGATTGGTCGCTCAAAGCCATTCATCGCCAACTGGTCTGCTCAGCCACCTATCGCCAAGCCAGTCTCGACCGTCCCGATTGCCGCACCGCCGATCCCGAAAACCGGCTCCTCTGGCGTATGAACCGCCGACGCTTAGAATTCGAGGCCGCTCGCGACACGCTGCTCGCCGTTTCCGGCCAGCTCGACCAGTCGATGTTCGGCCGCGCCGTTGAAATAACGAAGTCGCCGTTTCCTCGCCGCCGCGCCGTCTATGGCTTTATCGACCGCCAGGATCTGCCCAACCTCTACCGCGTATTCGATCTCGCCAGCCCCGATTCCAGCAGCCCCCGCCGCCCGCGAACCACCGTCCCGCAGCAAGCCCTGTTTTTGATGAACTCCCCATTTGTGATCGAGCAAGCCAAGACACTCGCGGCCAAGCCGGCAGTCGCGAACTCCACTGACGACGCAACAAAAATCGCCGCCCTCTATCGCGAAGTCTTCAACCGCTCACCCGATAACGAAGAGCTATTCATCGGCCGCGACTATCTCACTGCCGCTACGCCATCCGATGCCACAAAGCTTTCCGCTCTCGAACAATACGCCCAATTGCTGCTGCTTGCGAACGAGGTGATGTATGTCGATTGAACCCAACGCCTCGTGCTCGCTCACCCGTCGCGAACTCCTCCGCCGCTCCGGCATGGGCTTCGCCATGCTTGGCCTCACGGGAGTCATGGCTGACAGCGGGCGACTCGTCGCGGGTGATGCCGCAAGCGGCGATACGGATGCTGGCTACAAAAATCCACTCGCCTCGCGGTTGCCGCATTTCGCCGCCAAGGCCAAGCGAGTGATCCACCTCTTCATGAACGGTGGTCCCAGCCATATCGATACGTTCGATCCCAAGCCCTCACTGGAAAAATACGCCGGCAAACCGTTGCCAATGCCCAACCTCGCCACCGAGCGCAAAACCGGTGCCGCGTTCCCCTCGCCGTTCAAGTTTCAAAAATATGGCGAGAGCGGCATCGAAGTCAGCGAACTCTTTGCCCACACCGCTCAGCACATCGACGACATCGCCGTCATTCGCTCGATGCACGCCGAAGTGCCCAATCATGAGCCGTCGCTGCTACTGATGAACTGTGGCGAATCGCGCCTCGTCCGTCCCAGCATGGGTTCCTGGGTCACCTACGGCCTCGGCACGGAGAATCTCAACCTCCCCGGCTTCATCGCGATGGTCCCCAACGGCTATCCGATTCAAGAGACGCAGAATTGGCAATCGGCTTTCTTGCCCGGCGTGTATCAAGGGACTTACGTCAACACTCAGCACGCCGAGATCGACAAGCTGGTCGAGAACGTAAAGAACTCCTGGCTGCCAGCCGATGCCCAGCGCCGCCAACTCGATGCCCTCGCCGCGATCAACAAGCACCACAAAGACCAGCACGGCTATGATCCGGCGCTCGACGCCCGCATTCACAGCTTCGAGCTCGCCTACGGCATGCAGCGCGAGGCCGCCGAAGCATTCGATGTCAGCCGCGAGCCCAAGCACATCCTCGATAGTTACGGCGAAGGCACTCAGGCCAGGCAAATCCTCATCGCCCGCCGGCTCATCGAACGCGGCGTCCGCTTCGTCCAAGTCTGGCACGGCCAAGGCCAGCCCTGGGACAACCACGACGACATCGAAGTCAACCACAAGAAGCTCGCCGGCCAGTGCGACAGGGCCATCGGCGCGCTAATCAGCGACCTCAAGCGGCTCGGCCTCTTTGAAGAAACGTTAATCATCTGGGGTGGCGAATTTGGCCGCACCCCGACGGTCGAACTGCCGCAAGCCGGGGCGAATGCGGGCAAAATCAACGGCCGCGACCACAATCACTGGGGCTTCACCACATGGCTTGCCGGCGGCGGCGTCAAAGGCGGCCAAACCTACGGCTCTACCGACGAATTCGGCTTCAAAGCCGTCGAAAACCCCGTCCACGTTCACGACCTCCACGCCACCGTCCTAAAACTTCTCGGCTTCGACCACGAACGCCTCACCTACCGCTACGCCGGCCGCGATTTCCGCCTCACCGACGTGCATGGTAAAGTGATAAATGAATTGATTGCCTGATCATTTTTAAGATTGAAGCTGTTTTATCTCGGACAGCAGGAAACGAACCATGTCCGACATCGCCGTCACTATCTCAGGCTGGGAGCGAGCTTTCTTGGCGGCAGAAAAAGTCAAAGAGCGGCTGAAGCGATCCACCTCAGCCCTGGAGCGGGCTGGCGTTCCGTACGCCGTCGTTGGCGGCAATGCCGTAGCTGAGTGGGTCGGTCGCATCGATGAAGACGCTGTTCGCAACACCCGCGACGTTGACATTCTGATCCGCCGCGAAGACTTGCCCGCCGCCAAAGCCGCACTGGAACCGGCTGGCTTCGTGTATTGCCAGAGTTTCGGCGTCGATATGTTTCTCGACGGTCCCGATGGCCGGCCAACACAAGCCGTGCATTTGCTCTTCGCTGGCGAGCCCGTACGAGTCAACGACCTAGCGATCACCCCTGACGTTGCCGATTCCGAGCGTGGCCCTGAATTCCGCGTCGTGTCACTTCAATCACTGGTACAGATGAAATTGACCGCCTTCCGGCTAAAAGACCGAGTGCATCTTTTAGATTTGATGGCAGTCGGCCAAATCGATCAGACTTGGCCCGCTCGATTACCGCCCGAGTTGGCAGCTCGCTTGCAACAACTACTCGACAACCCGGATGGCTGATCGTGCCTAATGCTTAACCATCCGGCTGTCCAAATACCCCAGCCGGCATGCCTTGGCTTCAATCACTTCCCCCGCAGCCAGTGAAACCGGCTGCGAATACAGCCGCCACGACCCTGTTTCACCGGATGAGGAGCCTTTGCCAACGCGGTAAGCAATGGACGCCCCCTGTGTTGAACAGCGAATCGTCACCTGTCCGCTGGCGAGAGTGATCTCCGGATCGGCCGTCGTGCTCCACTTCCCTCCGGGCCGGCGCTGCTCGTTCAACTCCGCCTCGGGAATCAGTCCGACGTCGCCGGTTTCCGTTCGCCATTTTTCATGGGCCGTGCGGAGGCGAGCGAGGATCGAAGCATACTGTTCATCGTCAGCCAAGTTCTTCACCTCATCAGGATCGGTGTCGGTGTCATACAACTCCTCCACTGGCTTAGTCCGTTGAAAGAAAATCGCTGGCGGGCCTTTCAACTCGCCCGCCGCCGCTAATCGCCGCCATTCCTGCATCGTCGGCATCTCGTCCATATATGCGATGCGCTGAGCATAAGGCAGATCGGGACGATAGTTGCGAATGTAGTGGTACCGCTTGTCGCGGACGCCGCGGATGATGTCATGGGCATCGTCCATCCGGTCGCGAGCAGCATAAACATAGTCCCGTGGCGGCGACAGCTTCTCGCCCAGGAACGCCCGCCCCTGCAAGTGCTTCGGAATCTCGACGCCAGCCAGATTCAGCAGCGTCGGCGCGAAATCAACAAAGGCCACCAACTCCTCATTGACGCTGCTCGGTTGCAACTTGCCTGGCCAGCGAATAAGCAGCGGTACATGCGTCCCCGAGTCATAAACCCACCGCTTCGACCGCGGCATGCCATCACCGTGATCGCCAAAGAAGAACACAATCGTGTTGTCGGCAAGTTCGTCGTCGGCCAAGTCCTTTAAAATGTTGCCGATCAGATTATCGACGAATGTCACGTTGTCATACAAATTGGCCAGATCGCGGCGAATACGCGGCGTATCAGGATAATACGCCGGCAACGGGGCCTTGGCCGGATCGTGCAATTGATTCGCGGTCAGCGTCTTCCGCCGGGCTTCAAGTTCAGCTTCTGGCAGCCGCACTTGGCTCTCGTGAGACTGAGTCAAATTGATGACTGCAAAAAACGGAGTCTCTTTGGTCGGCCGGTTTCGCCACGTCACGCCATTCCGCGATTCGTCCCACGCAGTAAACGGTGGATCAAAGTTGTAATCTGTCTTGCTGTTGTTCGTGCAGTAATAACCCGCGGCCCGCAGATATTCCGTAAAGCATTTCACGTAAGCCGGCGGCACGCCTTTGCACCGCATGAACTGCGTGCCCATGCTCGTCGGATACATGCCGGTGATGAGTCCGCTGCGAGATGGCGCACACACACCCGCATGCGTGAAGCATCGCGTGTACCGGCAGCCTTCGCTGGCGAACTTATCCAAGTTCGGCGTCACGGCGTATTTGTCGCCGTAGGAGCCAAGTTTGGGGCTGGTGTCCTCAATGCTGATCCACAAAATATTCGGCTGCCCAGCAGCGGTCGCTACGCCAGCCCCGACCGTCAACAGGCAAAGCAAAAAACTGGCCAACCATTTCATTCTCATAACAGCCCCCAACGCTTCGGTGAGTGATAGGCTGTCAGAATGAACGCTCGACCCGCAAAAGGCAAGTCGGGTGCAATTGCGATTGTGCCGAAGCGGGGGTGAGTTGCACCGTTATTTCGTTAATGCCTTCAGTGCCGCTTGCCGGGCGGTTTCGAATTCGTCGCCGGGGTTCCAGCGGGGGAGGTCGGGACGCTGGGCGGCGAGGAGGCCGACGTGGTAGAGCAGGTGGACATCCTGCACGGCGCCGCGGAGATCCCAGTTGTCGTCGTATTCGTCGCTGGGCTGGTGGTACTTCTTTTCAGTCCATTCTTCGAGTTGCTTCTTGCCCCAGCCTTCGGGCTGGCCGATGACGTTGACGCCGGAGTGCAGATAGACGCCTGGCACGCCAATCTTGGCGAGGCTGAACTGATCGGAGCGATAGTAGTAGCCGCGATCGGGAAATGAGTCGGGGGTGACGACGCGCTGTTGCCAGCGGGCGATGCCATCGACCAGCTCGTCCAGGTTCGATTTGCCCAAGCCGATGACATTCACATCGCGCGTGGGGCCGATGATGTTCAGGCCGTCGATGTTGATGACGGCGGCGAGGTTGCCGGCAGCGAGCGGTGGATGCTCGGCAAAGTAAAGTGAGCCGAGCAGGCCTTGCTCTTCGGCCCCGACGGCAGCAAACAGGATGGAACGGGCCGGACGCCTAGGCAGCGAGGCACAAGCGCGAGCGATGCCCAGGAGAGCGCCGGCACCGGAGGCATTGTCGATAGCGCCGTTGTAGATATTGTCGCCGGAGGCGTTGCGCTCTTTGGCCAGGCCCAGGTGATCGTGATGGGCCATGAAAACGACGGTTTGGTCCGACAATTTGGGGTCACTGCCGGGCAACAAGCCCAGGACATTGGCCGTTTGCTGCTTCCGCACATCGCAGGCCATGCTGAGCGAGAGCTTGACGCCTAGCGGCACGGGCTTGAAATCACGGCTTTCGGCGGTGGCTCGGAGTTGATCGAGGTCTTTGGCGGCCAGTGACACGAGTCGCTTCGATGCGTCTTCGGTCAGCCAGCCGCGCATGTCGAGGCGGGTGCCAGTGGACTCGGCAAGCTCGAATTCCTCGCCCGACCAGGAAGTTTGCACGACTTGGAACGGATAGCCGGCGGAAGAAGCGGTGTGGATGATGATTGCGCCGACGGCCCCTTGGCGGGCGGCGCTGGCATATTTGTAATCCCAGCGGCCGTAATACAATCGGCGTTTCCCCTCGAAGAGCTTGGGGTCATCGGCGGGGTCATTGTTCATCACCAGCAAGACTTTGCCGCGCAGATCAACTCCTTTGAAATCGTCCCATTGGTATTCGGGAGCCTGGATGCCGTAGCCGACGAAGACGATCTCGGCATCCTTGACCGTGATTTGGTTCGTCGGCTTACCAGCAGCAAAGACATAGTCGTCGTGACGCTTCAGCTCGATCGATTTGCCGGCGTTCTGGAATTGAAGCGTGGCGGGAACGTGGGCCGTGACGCCGACGAGTGGGACGGGCTGCATCCAAGACTTGTTCGGCAGCAACGGCTTGAGCCCCAGCGATTCAAACTGGGCGGCAATATAGGCGCGGGCCAGTTCATCGCCGCGAGAGCCGGGACCGCGGCCTTCCAGCAGATCGTCGGCCAAAAAGCGGATGTGGCCGCGCAGGGCTTGCTCGGTGATGTTCGCTTCGGCCGCGGTGACGTTGGCGGCGTCGGGAGTAATGGCCGTTTGCGCGGTGGCAGAGGAGATGCTGAGCGCGAGGAGGAATGTGGCGGCGACCACGTAGAAAGCCGAGAGAATGTTGGGCATGGTTGAATTCCGTGGCGGCGGATTGTGTCTGATTGGTTTCTCTAATCAATGGTAGGCCGGCGCGAGCAAGCTCGCTGGTCCCACCCTACACATGCTTTCGCGGTGCGACAACCGAGCCTACGCCTGCGGTTCGGTCATGCTCCAGGGGTCGAGGGCCAATTTGAGCGTGTCTTCAGGCAGGATGCTTTGCTCGCGGCAGAGCTCGCGGATAGTTTTGCCCGATTTGAAGGCGTCTTTAGCCATCGCAGCGGCTTTTTCGTAGCCAATGTGCGGGTTGAGGCTGGTGACCATCGAGAGGCTTTTTTCGACGGAGGCTTCGCAAGCTTCGGGGTTGGCTTCCATCTCTAGGGCGCAGAAATCGACGAAGGCCCGGGCAGAGGAGGCGAGAAGTTGAATGCTTTCCAGAGCCGCGTGCCCCATGACGGGCATCATGATGTTGAGCTGGAACTGGCCGCCGGTCGCGCCGCTGAAGGCGAGGGTTTGGTCGTTGCCCATGATGCGGGCGGCGACTTGCATCATGCTTTCGCACATCACGGGGTTTACCTTGCCGGGCATGATGCTGCTGCCGGGCTGGCGATCGGGGAGCTTCACTTCATAGAATGCACAACGCGGGCCGCTGCCGAGCCAGCGGATATTGTTGGACACATTGAACAGCGTCACGGCGATCGTGCGAAGCTGGCCGTGGCATTCGACGAGGCCATCGCGCTGGGCATTCGCTTCGAAGTGGTTCTTGGCTTCGATGAAGGGGATGCCGGCTTCTTTCGCCAGCACGGCGGCCACTCGGCTGCCAAATTCTGGATGCGTATTGATGCCGGTGCCGACGGCGGTGCCGCCCGCGGGCAGTTCGAGCACGGCTTCCATCGCCCGGGCGGCGCGCTGCATCGATAGCTGAAGTTGATACGCGAACCCGCCGATCTCCTGGCCCAGGCGAAGCGGCGTGGCATCGGCCAGATGCGTGCGGCCGATTTTGATGATCTTGTCCCACTCGGCGGCTTTCTGAGCCAGCACGTCGCGAAGGCGCTCGAGCGCCGGGCCGAGGTCGTTTTTAATTTGCAACGCGACGGCGACGTGAATCGACGTGGGAAAAATGTCGTTCGTGCTCTGCCCCATGTTGACGTGGTCGTTGGGGTGGACTGGTTTGTCCTTGTGGAAGCGGTCGCCGCCGAGCAGTTCGATCGCGCGGTTGGCAATCACCTCGTTGGCGTTCATGTTGCTCGACGTGCCCGAGCCCGTTTGGAACACGTCGATCGGAAATTGATCGCCGAGTTTTCCTTCCGAGACTTCGCGGCAAGCAGCGAGCAGTTTTTCGACCTGCTGATCGGTGAGCTTGTTCTTGCCGGTTTTGGTGAGCTTGCCCAGATCGCGATTGGCCGTGGCGCAGGCCAGCTTTACCAAGCCCAGAGCGCGGACGAGCGCTGGCGGCAGCGGCCAGCCGGAGATGGGGAAGTTTTCGACGGCCCGCTGCGTTTGCGCGCCGTAGTAGGCTTGGGCGGGGACTTGGACGTCGCCCATGGAGTCTTTTTCGATGCGGTGACTTGTCATAGCCAATCAACGGGAGAAAAGGGAAACGCCAATCCCACGAATCTAACGAATTCGGGGCGACTCGTCGGCGGGCTATCGCCTGGCTGATGCGAATATTTTGGGCGGT
Source organism: Anatilimnocola sp. (assembly GCA_031394445.1). Classification (GTDB taxonomy): domain Bacteria; phylum Planctomycetota; class Planctomycetia; order Pirellulales; family Pirellulaceae; genus CAYLLN01. The sequence continues at coordinate 9,543 of JANNTN010000323.1, read as the reverse complement.
CGCTGGGAAACTGCCCAGAAAGCTAGCGAGGAAACTCCACCACTCACTCCCCGCCTTTTTCCACTTTGATCATTTCGAACTCTTCCGGCGAGCGGGCCAAGTACATGTGGTCGAATAGTGCTGACTGGCCGTCGATCGGTGAGAACGCCAAACCCGTAAACGTGAATTCGCCGAAGTCGAGAAAGAGATCGCGGGTGACGAGCTCGAACTTGGCGGGCACTTTGTCGGCCAGTTGGAGCGAACCGCCGAAGGGCTCGTCGCCGCTGCCGGCGTGATAGCGGAACTTGGCCCCTTCACGGCCAGCTCCGTTCTCCGGGCCGAACTTGCCGTCGTGGGCTAGTTGGAGGCAGATGTTATTGCCTTGGGCTTTTTGCCAGGCGAAGCGAATGTAGCGATATTCGCCGGGGCCGGGGTTCTCACGAATTTTGACGCCCAGGTTGGGCAGCTTCGCGTTGAACCGCTGATCGGGCGTGACGCGCAGGCCGTATTTGCCGCTGTAGGCTTGTCGCTGGTCGGGAATCGCCCGGCCGTTCCCTTCGTTCAGCATCGTGATGAATTGCTCATCGTCCTCGTACACCTCTTTGGGCATTTCGAGCGATGGCTTTTCGCCGGGTACAACATTGATCGAGACGTCGATGGCGTTGCTCTTTACCGATTTGACCACGACGGGCGCGCTATAGGCCACGAGCTTCGCCCCTTTCAACTCACCGGCCTTGGCGCTCGAGGCAAAGGTGAGCGGTAGCTCGAATTCGCTTTTGTCGGCGGGAACGAGGATTTGCGGGGCGAGGTAGCCCTTGGGGAGGCTGTCGAGCGTGACGAGGACGGGCTGTGCATAGCCGGGGGAGCGTTCGATCTTGCCGGTGAGCTTGCCGGGTTGGCCCAGGCCGGCTTTGGCTTCCGCCCGGTTTTCTCCAGTCAGCGCGAGCGTGAAAGGGGCGACGGGCGCGAGCGTGCGGACCGGGGCGGCCAGCGAGCTGAGCGTCATTTTGCCGTCGGGCGACAGCACCTCGGCGACAAGCACCAGATCCCACGGCTGCTTGGACAGGTCGCTGGGGATGAGAATGTTCACCGTGGCTTCAGTTTTGTCGGGGCCAAACGTGGGATCGCCCTCGAGCCGCAACATGCGATCGACATCATCGATCACGCGCTGCGGCGCGTTCGGCGCGGCTTGCAGCGTTTTTTGCGGAGTGGGCTGAGAGGTCAGCAGCTTCAGTCGGACCTTCTCTTTCGAGCCGGCGGCGCGGGTGAACTGCACGCGAGAGGCAAGTTTGCCGCCGAGATAGAGCTGGTCGTTGTCGCCAGGAATCCAAGCGAAGCTGAGTGGCGCGGGGCGCGTGACGGCCAGGCCGAGATCGGCACGAATCCGCGGCTGATATTTGGAGCCGGGAACTTCGCCGAACAGGGCGGCTCGCACGGGCGCTGGGCTCGCTTCGACCGCGCGGCCGACGAGGCGTGTGAGGCCCGACTGGGGCGAAACGTCTTGCGCCGAGAGCGTGAGCAGGCCGATCGTCGCGCCCTTGGGAATGACGTTGCCTTGCAGCGAGACTTCCGGGGGTTGGCCCGTCAGCGACAGCTCGATCGGGCCGTTGTAGTTCATGCGCGTGACTTGGACCGGGACGACTTGCGTCGCGCCAGCGGGGATGTTGATTTTGTCATTCGACAGCGACAGTGAAAAATCGGGCTTGCTCTGGTCAAGAACGACGAGGCGATAGACATAGTTGCTGCCGCCGCGACCGAGCAGGTCTTTAACGGCGACTTGCAGCTTGGTCACGCCGGCGGGAACGGTGTAATCGACCATTGGGTCGCTGCTACCAGGGCGATCGTCGCCCGTGGCGAACTGCTCGCTGCCATCTTCCTTGCGGATGGTCTGCACGCCATCGAGCGGAGAGCCGTACTGGCGAGCGAGACAATCAAAGCGAAGTTTTTGCTTTGGCGAGACGGTGAGGAGGTATTTGTCTTCCTCGCCGACAGTGGAGATGCGGCCGCTGACGGCGAATGTCGCTGCGGGCAGCTCTTGAAGCTTGCCTTCAGAAGACGGAGATTCGGACAGCTCGGGAAAATCGCTGACGGTGACGCGCGGCGCGGAGCCAGTAAGGTAATCAGCACCCGCGAGCGGCGCGGCGGTTTCGCCGGGAATCGCCCCATCGGTCGCACTCAATTCCGCGCTCGCGTGAAAGTTGGTTGAAACGGATTCGATGGTTTGCTTGCTGCCGATGGCAACGCCCAAAGGCAGAGCGAGGTCGGCATATTGCAGATCGCCCAGCTTCAGGCGGAAGAAGCCGTTGCCGGCAGGGCGAAACAGTTCGTCGTGCAGCTCCAGCGAGTATTCGCCGTCGGAGGGCAGTTCGATTTCGATGCGGGCATCGCCGCCGATGACGCTGCGCGGCGGGCTGAAGGCGATTTGGGTTCCGCGGGCGTCGTTCAGACGCAGAACCGGCTTCAGAAGAGAGCCGAGGCGTTGGGCTTCGACATCGAGGATGAGCTTTTGGCCTTTTTTGCCGGTGAGTTTTGCTGATAGCACTTCCGCGCCGCCGACGATACCGCTGAGCGAAGCGGGGAGCTCGCCGATCGTCGCATTGAACGGGCGCTGGGGGAGGCGATCGACGCCGACGACGATGTGGCTGGAGATGCCACTGGCGTTGGCGACACGAACCGCGTAGAGGCCGGCCGGCGTCGCTTTATCCAGCTCGATTTCCAGCTCGACGCGGTTGGGCTTTGCGCCAGCTTTGACTTTCTGGCTGGCGATTTTGGCATCGCTAAGCAGTTGCAAATCGCCCGACAAATCCGAACCGGTCACGACGATCGTCGTGGTCTGGCCGATTTGCAAACCGCGCGGCGCGACGCTGGTAATCGTCGGCGCGGCCTGAATGGCGGAGGCCAAGCTGGCAATGAGGGCCGAAAATGCGACAAGAAACAGATACCGCCGAGCCATTCGCCCGTTCATTGATGCATTCCTTTTTCAATCGGCCCGCGTCGGCACGCGGCAACGCCCAGGCTAGGGAGTTGCCGGTGCAGGAGCCGGAGGGGTGGGCGCGGGTTCAGCAAACGGGTCGGCCGCGGGCGGCGCGGGAGCCGGGGCGGGAGGTGGGTTCGCAGGAGCAGGGGCGGCCGGGGTGGTGGGTTCAGCAAAAGGGTCGGTAGCCGGCGGCGCTGGCGGAGTAACTGGTGCGGGAGCAGGCGGAGCGACCGGCGCGGGAGTAATTGATTCCGCAAACGGATCAGCGGCCGGCGGATTCGGCGCGGGTGCCGGCGGTGTGTTCGATGCAGGGGCAGGAGCCGGCGCGGCGGGCGCGGCGAATGGATCAGCAGCCGGGGGCGCGGGAGCCGGAGCCGGCGGAGTGGGCCGCGGGGCAGGGGCAGGAGAAGCAGGCGGAGCTTCAGCAAATGGATCTTCGGCCATCGGCGGTGCAGCCGGCCTCGCAGGGGCAGCGGCGGGAGCTGCCGGCAGCGGAGCCGGTGCGGCAGCGGGAGGAGGCAAGGTCGCGGGAGCTTCGGGTGTGGCAAATGGATCGCTCGCATCAGGCCGGCCAGCAGCAGGTGCCGGCGGAGCAGCGGTCGGACGTGGGCCGCGAATCACTTCCCCCTCGGCTCGCTTCAATTGTTCGTAACGGGCCCGCTCATTCGAAGTTTGCGTGGTGTGAATCGCCAGGCGGGCGATGCGGCGTTGCGCTTCCAAATTCATCCGCTCCGTGCCTTGGATGCGCTCCAGAGCACGGCCGACGGAATACGGCTCGCCGCCGAGCATTTCGAGTTCCGCACCTCTGTAGAAATCTGCCTGGGCTTCATCCGGCCGACCGAAACGACTGAGTACCAAGCCGCGATAGTAATAGGTTCGCGGGTCGCGGCTGCCGTTCATTACCGCAGCATTGAACGAGTTGTACGCATCAATTTGATTGCCGGAAAAGAACGCATGAACACCGCGGCCGTACAGCTCGTCGAGCATGGCGTCTTGGCCGAAACCGGCGGTGGAGGCCAATGCCAAGAGGGCGGTTGCGATCCAGAATTGATTACGGGCCATGAACGAAGCTCCACAGGCAGTGTTTAAAGGCCATTGGGGCAGGGTATCTCCCGGCTGCCAAAGGCTCATTTATCGTAGTTCGGGGCTGGTGTGACCGCAAGCAAGCTGGGGTGGCCGCAAGCAAGCGAAGTCAACGGGACCGGGAGCAGGTTTGCTCCCGGCTGTTGGGAAATTGTGAGCTTTACGGCAGCCGTTTGACCTTGATATTGCGGTACAGAACGGTGCTTCCGGGGTCGTGGGCCTGGAGGGCAAAAGTGCCTTCGCCGATGCGGCGGCCGGGCTCCATGCCTTTTTCGTTGGCGAGGGCGGCGGGGTCTTCGGTGTAGTCGGCGGTGACTTTGTCGTTGATCTTGATCGTAACGTGGTTGCCCTCCACGGTGATCTCGTACTTGAACCATTCGTTATCTTTGGCGGGGGCCTCCAGCACTTTGGCGACCTTATAGACGCCACCGGTCTTTTGCGGGTCTTTTTCGAACGTGTTGTTGACCTGGCATTCGTGCCCTTGGGCGGGCCAATTTGCGTCTTGATACTTCGTGTGGAAGTAGATGCCGCCGTTGCTGCTGGGCTTGGTCATCACTTCGCACTTGAAAGCGAAATTTTTGAACGGATTTTCGTCCCCCACATAAAACAGGTGGCAACGCTCACCGTTAGCGACGATCGCTCCGTCTTTGAGCTGAATAGCCTCGTCGTGTTCCGTCGATTTCTTCCAGCCATCGAGCGACTTTCCGTCGAAGATGGTGACGAACCCATCGGCATCAGATGTTTTGTCGGCGGCGAACACGGGAGAGGCCAAGAGCAGTGCGAGTAGCGAAAAAGCGGCACGGCGGCGCATGACAGAAGCTCCGGAGAGGGAATTTGCGATAGGACTGGAGATAGTTTGACGGGTGGGAAGTTGGCTGTAAATCGGCCGAAGGATCAATGCCCCAGGGGTCAGCCCATTGAAAATTGTGCGAACCTGGCCGCTTCGGGGGCGGTCTTTGCGGGCGAATTGACGCACGGCAATATTGACCGTGGCCGGAAGCTCAGATAGAGTCGAAGTAACAACGCTGCCGATAACAGCAGTTAACGAGCTATGAACCGCCTCTCCCTACTTACGCTACCTTTGCTTACGCTTGCCATTGGCGGGCTGTAGGGGCGTGCAGGGTTTGTACCGACTGCAAAATTCACGACCCCGAAGCCGACGAGGCTTTCGGGGTTTTTTTGTTGGCTGGATAGGAAAATGAACGGCAAATCAACGACGGACGACACGGACAGCAGGGCACGGCTGGTGCTTAGCGGGCCGGCGTAGGGCCGGCCAAACCAAAGCCGCGACCATTGGTCGCGGTGAATCACCCCTGATCGCGACCACTGGTCGCGGCTTTGTTGCCCATCACCAGCCAAATCAAGGAATTTTCACCATGTCTGATACCGCTCAACCTCGACACATCAAAATCTTCGATACGACGCTGCGCGACGGCGAGCAATCGCCGGGGTGTAGCATGAACCTGCAAGAGAAAATGGAAGTGGCCCAGGCCCTCGTCGATCTGGGGGTCGATGTTATCGAAGCCGGATTTCCGATTGCTTCGCCGGGAGACTTTGAAGCGGTTCGCGAAATCGCCAACACGATTCGCGGCAACTCGGTTATCTGCGGGCTGGCCCGCTGCAACGAAGCCGACATCGACCGGGCTTGGGAGGCGCTGAAGAAGGCACCACGATCGCGGATTCACGTCTTTCTGGCGACCAGCGCGATTCATCGAGAGTTCAAGCTGAAGATGACGCGCGAGGAGATCGTCGCGCGGGCGGTGGCGGGGGTGAAGCGGGCCGTCAGTTACTGCGACGATGTGGAGTTTTCTCCGGAAGACGCGGCGCGGACAGAGCGGGACTTTTTGTGTCAGGTTGTGGAAGCAGCGATCGCAGCCGGGGCAACGACGGTCAACATTCCCGACACGGTCGGCTATGCCACGCCACAGGAATATGGAACGACGATCGCACTGCTCAAGAATCGGGTGCCGAATATCGACAAGGCCGTCATCAGCACGCATTGTCACAACGATTTGGGGCTCGCGGTCGCCAACAGTCTGGCCGCCGTCGAAAGCGGAGCGGGGCAAATCGAATGCACGATCAATGGCATCGGTGAGCGGGCCGGAAACTGCTCGCTGGAAGAGGTTGTGATGGCGATGCGGACGCGGGCCGACCATTATAAATGCACGACCGGAATCAACACGCCGCGCTTGGTGCCGACCAGCCGGCTGGTGTCGTCGATCACGGGCGTGCATGTGCAGCGAAACAAAGCCATCGTGGGCCGCAACGCTTTTGCTCATGAGGCGGGCATTCATCAAGACGGAATGCTCAAGGAGCGGAGCACCTACGAGATCATGCGGCCCGAAGATGTCGGCTTTCAGGCCACCGATCTGGTGCTGGGCAAGCACAGCGGCCGGGCGGCACTGGCCGACCGCGCGCGGGCGCTCGGCTACACACTGACCGGCGAGCAACTGCACACCGTCTTCGACGAATTCAAAAAGCTGGCCGACAAGAAGAAAGACATCTACGACGGCGACATCATCGCCTTGATCGAGCAGCAGATTCACGGATTGCCGGCTGAAGCCGAATGGAAGCTCGTTGCGTTTGAGGTCACCAGTGGCAGCGGCCATAAGCCGCAAGCCAAGCTGACGCTCCGTTGTGGCGACAAGGAATTCACCGAGGAAGTGGCCGATGGTGACGGCCCCATCGACGCCGCCTTCCTCGCCACCGAAAAAATCACCGGCATCAAGCTCCGCTGCATCGACTATCAAGTCAAAAGCGCCACCCTCGGCCACGACGCCCTCGGCGAGGTGAATCTCTCAGTCGCCCACGGCAATCAAACCTTTCGCGGCCGCGGCGTTTCGACGGATACCGTGGAGGCCACGGTTCAAGCGATTTTGAGCGCTGTGAATCGGATTGCGATGACGTCGGGAGCGAGGAGTTAAAGGGGCAGAACGATCATGGGATTCGCCGATAGCATCGATCAACTCACACGGGCCGGTGTTAAATTTGAACCCGGTCTTACCTCGCACGAGTTCGCAGACATCGAGCAACTTTACTGCTTTACATTTCCACCAGATTTACGCGATTTCCTTGGCCATGCACTCCCGGTATCTGCAGGCTGGACTGATTGGAGGCACGCAACTCCAACAGAGCTTAGAAGTCGTTTGAATTGGCCATCTGAAGGGATTTGTTTTGATATTGAACACAATGCGTTTTGGCCGAATTCGTGGGGCCAGAAACCAATTAACATTTCGGATGCGTGCAAGATCGCTCGAAAAGCAATTGATGCGGCGCCACGTTTAATTCCCATCTATGGTCACCGCTATATCCCTGACCGCCCGCATGAATCGGGAAATCCCGTTTTCTCCGTACATCAATCCGACATTATTTACTACGGCGAGGACTTGCTCGATTATTTATGCAATGAGTTTCTCGATCAATTTGAGCGATCGAAATTAGCAATTGAGAGTGTAAAGCAGATTGAATTGTGGTCGGAAATTGCAAACTCAGGGGGATAGCATCGATTAGGCCGAATCAAAACGGCAAATGCTCGATTAACCCGACCCATTCCTCCGCTTCACTGGCGGTCCAAATGAGTAGCAGGCTATCGATTGTCGGCGCGATTGGATTGCGTTGATGCACCAGCAGCAATCCGTGCATCGTTTCGCCTGTGTTCAGCATGGCTGATGCTGCGGCTGTCATCGTGTTTACGTCATGTGACACGACGATCCAGCGCTCACGAACGGCGTACTGCAAAACCTGCTCGTCTGGTAATTCTTCGAGGCCTAAGTCCCTGAGCCGTACGAATTCAATTGCCGGCTCTTGGCGAGTCGTGCCGCGGACGATTGCGTCGTTCAAATCCTGGTCGGCCAAAAATCGAGGACGGCTCATGGCGAAGCAGTCTTCCCAGCCTGAGACAAAGCACCGCTCTGCGACATAGCTCGCAGTCTAGCGACCACCGGGCTGGGGTTGTCTCGCGATTTTTTGCGAACCTCGTCCCACCGGCTTTCTTGCTGACTCAAGTATTCGATGACTTCCGTCTGGTTCGCCAAATAGAACGCGACCGCGCCGTAAACCTCTTCGAGCGTTAGGGCGGGATAGAGTTGCTGAATAGTCTCCGGTGAATACCCTTGCTGATATGCGATCACTACGGAATCCAGCGAAATATCATGCTCACCGACCCGCATGGCACCATTTTCGCTTTGACGAACGTAGGTTTTGGCTGGAATCATTCGCTATTCCTCACAAAGGCTTGACTTCATTCTACACTCCCGTGCAAACATCTTGAAATCAGCTTTAACAGCAATCAGGCCACCGCAACGAAGTGTTAAAGCTCAAGGCCTCGACATTTTTGCTAAGATCAAGGGAAAGACGGAGAAACAAAAATGCCCTTATACGAATACAATTGCCGCGATTGCTCGGCGGAGTTTGAACTGTTGGTGCGTGGCGATGAGAAGCCGCATTGCCCGGAATGTGATAGCGCGAAGCTGGAGAAACTGCTGAGCGTGACGGCATCGCCCCAGGGGGGAACCGGGGATTTGCCGATGAGCCGATCGTTGCCGGGGGGCGGTGGGTGTGGAAAGCCGCAATGCGGTTCGGGCGGCTGCATGATGTAGTCCCAGGAGGGGCGAATTTCGATGTCGAGCGAGCCCAAGATCATTTATTCGGCGGACAATGTTCAGCAGGCGTATCTGCTTCGTTCGCTGCTGGAGGATGAAGGCATCGTGGCGCACGTCGTCAACGATGCGATCCAAATCGCGGGGGGCGATTTGCCCGTCGGATGGACTGCCGCGGCTAAAGTCGTCGTGCGAGACGACCAAGCCGAGCAAGCCCGGCAATTCGCGGAGGCGTTCGATCGGCAGACGCGGCAAACCGCGCTGGCTGCTAATTCGCTCGATGATGAGATCAATGAGCCGGTGGCGTCGTGGGCCGAGTGGCCGCTATGCCCGACATGCGGCGAGAAACGGAGAATTACCTGCTCCACGTGCGGCACGACTGGCGTGGATTTTCCCCTGGCCGACGGTCCGATTCCCGCCGAGCAACCTCTCTTCATTTGCCCGGCCTGCGACGATTCGATCGAACCGCGATGGGACCGGCTTTGCAAACGCTGTGGCTATGACTTTGAAGACAAGAATTTTGACAACAAGGCCGATGATGCAGCCGCGGGCTCCGGCGAGGGAGCAATGTTTTCCGCGAGAACGATCCTCGTGATCGGTTTTCTCTTGGCCGGCAGCAGTGCCCTGTTGGCTTACTTCGCTTGGTTATTGAGAAGGCGAATCGCGTGGTAGCCGTCACCACAGCACGGCAACTCAAGGCAAGTTGCTAGCACGCCAGCACGATTCGCTTAATCGTCACGTTCCGATTGAGCGAGCCCCGGTCGGTCGCCGAAGATAAAGAGTGTGCTATTGCGCGCGGACGGAGTAGGACCAACATGGAGCCGGCAGCCATGGAAGAGACCGCTTTTTTGGACATGGAGAAGGTGCAGAATCTGGCCAACCTGGGACTGGTTTGGGTCGGGTTCG
>JANNTN010000316.1:0-7168 GCA_031394445.1 Anatilimnocola sp. | reverse complement strand
ACTCAACACCGGCCGCGACAAATGCTTCCGCGTCATGATTCCATCCTCCCTGGGATCGCTGCACACTGAAACTTACCCCCCTTTTGTTCCGGCGATTCCATTGGACTCAATTTCCCACCTACTTTGGAGACGCTCACACACGTTGACGCAATAAATCGGATTTTGCTGGAAAATCTGAGCGTCGAGCAGCAAAATTGGTCTGTCGCGCGCCCCGTTTTCAGGTGGATTGTGCCTGAAAATCTAGCGGTGGCCTGTCTGCCGTCACAAATCGTCGCCAGGATTTTGCGCCATGAACGAGAAACTCCCCCTTTCCCAGCAGCAGCACGGCTGGCTGATGGATCAATTAAACCGCTGGTCGGCCGTGGGCATCGTTGGCCCGGAGCAGACCCAGCAGATCCTCGCGCTATACGAATCGGGGGAGCAGCGGCAGGAGAGGACGAAGTCGTGGCTGCTTTATACGCTGAGCGCCCTGGCAATGGTCCTGTTCGGCGCGGCGACGATGCTGCTGGTGGGCTACAACTGGGAATCGCTCCCGGCGGTCGCCAAGCTCGTGCTCATCTTCGGTGCAATCATCCTCAGCGGCGGCGCGGGAATCTATCTGCGTTATTGGCGCGATTCGCGGCTGGCGTCGGATTCCTTGCTGCTTCTGGGTTGCTTGTTCTATGGGGCGGCAATCTGGCTCGTCGCGCAGATTTTTCACATGAGCGCGCATTATCCCGATGGGATGTTTTGGTGGGCCGTGGGTGTGCTGCCGCTGGCGATACTGGTCGATAGCCTCGTGCTGCATGCCCTGCTGGTCGTGTTAGTCGGCACTTGGTGTGGCATGGAGATGACGCAGTTCTCCCGCCTGGGCGGTCTGCTGTTTGGCTGGAGGTGGCCGATTCCCAACGCGTGCTTTCAGGCATTGCTGATGATCATGCCGGGGTTGTACTTGGCTTATCGAACCAATTCGTTCTGGCGAATTGCCCTGTACGTGCCACTCATCGCCTGGTGGACGGTTTTGCAGCCGATCGCGTGGCGGTTCAACGGCAACCAGATTTATTTCATCGGCGCGGTGGGGGCGCTCTTGCTCGTGGTGGCCGAAAGCCACGCTCGCGGCAGCAAACTGGCAATTCCTTATCGAGCCTATGGAGCGTTGCTCTTCGGCGGGACACTACTGCCAATTAGTTACTGGCAATTTCACGATAATCGCTGGATCGACCAGTCGTCTCAGGCCGCGGTGCTCGGCATGTCAGCCGCGATCTTGATGCTCGCGGTTGTGATTTTTGGCTTGGTCGAGTGGCTGCGGTATCGCAGCTTGGAACTGGGGGACATGCCGGGCGTGAATCGGCTCAACGACATCCGCCGGCGGCAATGGTTGCCACTGACCTGTGTGGCGCTGATGGCTGGGCTGTCGTTTTGGAACATCGGTCACGCCGCCGGCATGAGTTCAAATACGCCCATTGCCATGTTGGTGCCAACGCTGGCGGCCAATGTGGCGATCGTGGCCTTGGCCTTGTGGCTTATCTCCGTCGGGCTGTACGAAGAGCGCGGCCTGCCGTTCGCGGCTGGAGTGCTCTATTTCCTGCTCTGGACGGTGCTGCGGTATGTCGATCTGTTCGGCGAGGTGGGCGGAATGCTCGGCGCGTCGCTGATGTTCTTCCTGTGCGGATGTGCCTTGCTGGGGGTCGCGTTCTTTTGGCGTAATCGAAAGCGGGTGCAATATGCTTAGTGCTCAATCTGCACGCCAAGAAGCAGAAAGACGACCGCGGATAACGCTGAGAGCACGGATAAAATGTGAAAATCGAGGTGGAGCTGAGCAGCCGAGTCTCTTCTGATTGTGATCCGCGTGAATCCGCGAAATCAGCGGTTCATCTGTATCTCACTTACTCTGCGAGTTCATGCGACGATGACAACTGAACACGATTCAATCTGCTCTACCTCACCAATCAAGAGTCCGTGGCCGCTCACGCGATCTACCGAGCTAACGCTGGCGATCGCCGCCGTAGCCATCCAGATCGTAATCCTGGTCGCCATGATCGTCCTCGACGGCCTGCCGCTGCTCCTGGGTGAGCGAATCAAGCTGAAGGTCGTGCCGGTCGATCCGCACGACTTTTTTCGCGGGGACTATGTGGTGCTGAGTTATGACTTCAGCCGGTTCGATCCAGCGGGTATCACCGGCGAGAACCGAAACGCCCCCAATCCCGATGACACCAAATGGATTGGCCGGGACGTTTACGTCGCGCTAACGCCAGCAGGCGATCATCATGACGTCGCCTCGTGCGGCTTCCAGCGGCCAGCCAGCGGACCCTTCATTCAGGGAAAGGCCGCGTATGGGTGGCCGAATCGAGTGGAGTGTGGCATCGAGGCCTTTTTCGTGCAGGAAGGGGAGGGAAAACGGCTCGAGAATCTGATTCGCGAGAAAAAGATCATGGCGGAAGTCGCCGTGTTGAACGGCAAGGCAAAGCTGGTGCGGCTGATTGAGTAAATGATTGTTGGCCTCCGACGCCGTCGGGGCCGGAGGCGGTGGGAAGGTGGTTTGGTGGGGTGCGTTTGAAGACATGGAGGATGCTTCGGCGGCCCAGTCCCGCACGGCGTGCGAGGACTACTTTACTGATGCCGCGAACCCTTCACCCCCGCCCTCTGTCCTGCTGGTTGGTGGCCGCATGTGCCTCCGGCAATCAACCCGATGCTGGCAAATATGAAGGTTTGCTGCCATTTGGCCTCTCTGGGCTTTCCTTTTGCCCTCGGGGGTGAGTAAAGTTTAGGTGTGGACTTTGGCATTCGGGCCGTGGTCGCCGCGGCCCTTCGCTGAAGGAGTGTCGCAGTGTTCCCTGAGCCCATCCGCCCGCAGTAGGCGTGTGTCGCGTGTTCATTGACAAACACGACAACGACGGACACGCAATGGGTTTCAGGGGTGTTGCGACGCAACGACCCTAACCCATTTTTCGATCAACATGCCTGCAACCCTGCAACGTCCGACGCTGATTCTGAACCGCAATTGGCAGCCGATTCGCGTTTCGACCGTGGCGCGATCACTGATCCTGGTGTGGAACGACCACGCCCGCATCGTCGATCCGGCTGATTTTCAGACTTACGACTGGTCCGATTGGTCCGCGATGGCCCCGGACGAAGGCGAGGTCTTCATTCAAGCCGTGAGCTTTCGCCTGCGGGTGCCGGAAGTGGTCGCCCTGACGAAGTATGACCGGGTGCCGATGGGCAAGGTGGCGTTCAACCGCCGCAACCTGTTTAAGCGCGACCACGAGATGTGCCAGTATTGCGGCGATCAGCCGGGGCTCGATTCCCTGACGATCGACCACATTATGCCGCGCTCGCGGGGCGGCACGAGCACTTGGGAGAACTGCGTGCTGGCCTGCATCGACTGCAATAAGCGGAAGGCCAACCGCACGCCGAAGGAAGCCCACATGAAGCTAGCCACCAAACCCGGACGGCCCAAGTGGCAGCCCTTATATGCCACACGGCATGCACCGGTCGCAAGTTGGGCGAAGTTCATCAGCGAAGCGTACTGGAACGTGGAACTGGAGCCGTAGGGCACGGCCAAGCGGAGCCAACCGCCTCGCGTGCTATACTAGAAACATGAAGAGATCCTCTTTCAGGGCGTTCCAACGTGCAAATGATTCGAGTGACAGGAACAATCGAGGAAGGCGGCAGGCTGGTCGCAAGTGTTCCCGATTCAATTGCGCCGGGCACGGTAGAAGTGCTGATCATCGCCAAAAATGGCACTGAGGACGATGCCGGTGAAAACTGGATGGCTGGCGTTGCACGCGAATGGCACGACGAACTCAATGATTCGCGCCAAGATATTTATACGTTAGCCGATGGAGTTCCCGTTGAATGACGGCTGGCGAAATCCATCTAGCGAATTTCCCTTTTGGTGACGGTGGCGGTGGAAAGCTGCGCCCGGTTTTGCTACTCACCGGTCCTGTAGGTAGCGTACCCGAGTTCCTTGTCGCGTACATTTCCTCAGTCGTCCCTCCTCAGCTTCTTTTGACCGACATCGTTTTGGATTCGCAGTAGCCTCAGCATGCCTCGACCAATCTGAAAACCACTTCAGTATTGCGGCTACATAAACTCGCCACAGTTCATAAGCGCAGCGTTGTTCGGTCGTTAGGCATGATTGACGCTATGACCGCCACGGATGTAGCTCTGAAGCTCCGCGTGTTGCTAGGACTTTGAGCGGCTTGTCTGATCGCTCTTGAATCGCTACTTCACATCTTTAGCCGCGTTCAGCAACCCGCTGTCGGTCATCCAGTCGATGAGGCGGTCGGGCCAGTGCTGGACGGCGGAGACTTTGGAGCGGGTGCCGAGGCCGAAGGCGTGGCCACCTTTGGCGAAGATGTGGGCTTCGACCGACGCGCCTGCTTCGCGATATTTTTGATAGAGGCGGTCGATGCTGCGAGCGGCACCGCGATCGTCGGCGGCGACGCACAAAAACGCAGGAGGTGCGTCGCGAGGAATAGTTTCGGGAATTCCCACCGAGCCGGGATACACATAAACGAGGAAGTTTGGCCGGCCGCTGAGGCGGTCGATGGGGTCGGGCGCGTCGGAGTTGCGTTCCTCGTTGCCGAAGGCGGCGAGCGATACGACTTCACCGCCGGCAGAGAAACCCATGATTCCAACGCGATTGGGATCGATTTTCCACTCGCTCGCCCGGCTGCGGATTAGCCGGAGCGCGCGGTGAGCATCTTCGCGGGCATGTTTTTCGATGTCGTAAACAGGAAATGGCGACTTATCATCGCGGCCCAGGCGATATTTCAGCACGAAGGCCGCGACGCCCCGCTCGGCAAAGAATTTTGCGGGGTTGTTCCCCTCGGCGTCGATCGTGAGAAACCGATGGGCTCCGCCGGGGCAAACGATCACCGCCGCGCCGTTCGCCTTTTCCGCCGGTGGAAAAAACACCGTCAGCGACGGATTGTGGACGTTCCGAATGTAAAACGTCTCCCGAATCTCCGGCGTGTCTTTGCGGTCCTCAAATCCCGTCGCGCCGCTGGGCCACAGCGGAATTTGCTCCTGAGCCAACGACACCAGCGGACAAACTGCCAACAACCAAACCACCATCACGCGAGCGTTCATACCCACCTCCGCCTTGTGAATTTGTTGGCCCGTATTGTCGTTCCTGCTTAGCTGCTGTGGCAATACACCCAGTTTTCAATCGCTCAAATCATCCCCTCCGCTGTCTCAAGCCATCCCCATTCTGTATTTTGTATCTGTTTGGTCATTCGTCCTTAGTCATTGGTCATTTGTGTCCTCATGAAGGGTCCATCCGAACGCCTGAAATACGATCTTCGTCGCCTTTGGGAGTGTCCGGCGTGCAAGCGACGGGAGCGAGCGGCGGGAACGGTGACGTTTCGTCACTGCGGCTGTCAGATGAAGCCGGTCGATGGCAAGCCGGTCGTCATGAAGCTCGTCGCTGATGGCGTGCAACGGCTGCTGCCTGTGATTGCGATCAAGTACGAGCAGCCGGAGCCGATTGCAGCGGCATCCGTCGCGTCTGCCGGCGCTTTAGAGTTGTCATCCAACGATCCGGCAGAAGGTGCCGGCGGCGAGAGCTCGGCGAGCATCCCTTCGTGACGATGCGGCAGCCGCGATGACGCTAAACCACGAACCGGCCGCGATTCAGAATGTCTTTGGGATCGAACTTCCGCTTCACCTCGCGCATCAGCGCCAGCGGCGAATCGGTCATGCCGAATGCGCTTTGATGGGTCATTTCGGCTCCGGACGGATTCGACAAGATCACCACCTGTCCCTGCTGCGCCGCCGCCGCCGGCTGCAAATCACCAACCACCGCCCGCGAGAGCCCTTGAGCAGGGAATTTCGACATTTTCATCAGCACCACGCCGTTGCCCGCATGAGCCTGCACGGAACATTCCGGATCGCGCCGTCGCGCCGCGTCGATCATCTTCGTCGTTCCGCTCGGCACCACATTCGCCTTCAGCACCAGCGGCGAATCCCCCGCCGCCGAAAACTCAATCAGCCGTTGCCACATGGCCGTGGTCTCGCCAACGACAATCGGCATTTCCACGCCAAGCTCATGCCATTCCTCGATAAGCTGGCCAACCATGAATTCTACTTCTGTTGCCGTACCTTCCAGTCCCGCCACCACATACAGCGCATTTGACGAATCGTGGTTCAGTCCAGCTAGCGTCGGATCGTTTCGCCACTCTGGCCCAGCCAACACTTCCACCGCCACCGGCGTCGTTTTTGAATTGATCAACGCACAGAGCAGCCGCTCCGCCGCCGCCCCATCCGGAACCGCGCAAGCCACCAGCGCCGACTGGGCCGGTATCGGCTTTAGCCGCAGCGTCACCTGCGTGATGACGCCGAGCGTCCCCATCGACCCCGTCAGCAGCTTGCAGAAATCGTATCCCGCCACGTTCTTTACGACGCGGCCGCCGCCTTTGAACTCGTTGCCTCTTCCATCCACCGCGCTAATGCCGATGACAAAATCGCGAATTGCCCCCTCACCAAACCGTCGCGGCCCATTCCAATTCGTCGCAATCACTCCGCCAATCGTCGCCTGTTCCGCATTTGGCACATCCACCGGCAGCCGCTGCCCTTCCTTCGCCACCAACTCCGCCAACTCCTTCATCCGCACCCCCGCCTCCACCGTCACCGTCATATCCCGCGCCGGATAATCCACCACCCGATTCAAACCCTTCAGCGACAGCCCCATTCCTTGTTCCTTCGCCGGCAGCCCAAACCCCAGACTCGTCCCTCCACCAATTGGAAAGACCGGCGTTTCATTTTCAAACGCCTCGCGCACGAGCGCCACCAGTTCCGCCTGTGTTGCCGGCGAATGTGTGCTTTTGAGAGGCAAGGTAGAAGTCGCGTCACTCATGAATCCAAACCAACTTTCATTACTACAGCGCCGCTCGCCGACCGGGATGTTTTTGCTCCATGCCGCAGCCGCCGGCGGTGGGGAGCATCTTGTCGGGGCTGAGGTTTCCTTTGGGATTGAACGCTTCTCGCAGATTTTTCATCACTCCCAGATCGCTCGGCGTGAACATCTTGTTCATGAACGCGATCTTCTCGACCCCGATCCCGTGTTCGCCGGTCACGCTACCGCCAAGGTCGAGACAGGCTTCGAGAATCTCATTACTTGCCGCCAGCACTCGCTGCACCTGCTTGGCGTTCCGTTCGTCGAACAGCAAAATCGGATGGATGTTGC
>JANNTN010000210.1:0-7476 GCA_031394445.1 Anatilimnocola sp. | reverse complement strand
GGCGCTGTTTGGGCTAGCTACCACTCCACCAGCCGGAACCAAACCTAGTTCCGGAATGCAAGAAAATCCGCTGCTTATTGCTGTTTCCCCTCTGGAACACCCTAGCATCACTGCCGCGGTGATGGAGTTAGCACGTCGCGCAGCGCTCTTTGGAAGCTGTGCTGTGGCTTCCACGGGTATCGTCGATGTCGCACGGTGGCGCGAACCGCCATGGCCGACGCCCTGCAACTTGGTCAGCATCATGCTGGCTAACAATGAAACGGGGATTCTCCAGCCAATTACTGAGATTGCCGATGGCTGCCACGGAGAACGCGATGCACGAATCCACACCGACGCTGTTCAAGCCGTCGGCAAAATCCCGATTCATTTCCGTGAACTGGGCGTCGATGCGATGACCGTCGCGCCGCACAAGTTTCACGGTCCTCTCGGCATCGGTGCGCTGGTTCTTAAGCATGGCGTTAAGCTTCAGCCGCAGTTATTTGGTGGCTTTCAACAAGCGGGCCTGCGTCCCGGCACGGAGAACGTCGCGCTGGCTGTGGGATTTCATGCTGCATTGCAGATTGCAGTGAGTGAATTAGCGGACCGCGCGGCGCGAATGCAGTCACTTCGCGATGAGTTGGAGCAAACACTCCGTGCCGAACTCGAAAACATCGTCATTATCGGCCATGATGCACCCCGCCTCCCCAACACCTCCTGCATTTCGTTTCCTGGCCTCGACCGCCAGGCTCTCGTGATGGCTCTCGACCTCGCCGGCGTCGCTTGTTCGACTGGTTCTGCCTGCGCCAGTGGCTCTTCAGAGCCATCGCTGACGCTGGTGGCGATGGGGCTACCGCCGACTGTAATTCAGGGGGCGGTTCGGTTCAGTGTTGGGGCCTTTACGACGGCTGAAGAGATCGCGGAGGCCGCTCGTCGTATCATCAACACCGTCAACCACTTGCGCACTCGAAAATAGAGGGTGAAAGCCGCTTCCCCATGCTCGTCAGCCCCTCGCAAAAACCGTATAATTCGGTGTTCATTTTGAGCCCTCTGTTGGCCATTCACGGACGCTTCTGCTGCGCGACGGATTCGAACCTTGACGACCGGTCTTTTCACGCTTCCTTTGCCTGCGGCACACGCCGATGCGCCGCTGGTGCGCGATCGCGAAATCGCGGAAGCGCAGTCGTTTTTCGCCGGTCCCGAGAACGCCCTCGTTCGCTCGATCGTCCGCCTCGTCGATGGTCAATTAGCTGGTGGCTATCCGCTGGTGCTGTATGGGCCAAGCGGCGCGGGAAAATCGTCGCTGGCGCTGGCTCTGGCCGAGCGTCATCGCAATCAATGGCAACATGATTCGGCCGTTGTGACGAATGGACCCGATTTCGCGCGGTCGCTGGCGGACGCGGTTGAAACCGATGCCGTTGCCGAGCATCGTGCTCGCTTTCATCGGTGCGACTTGCTCGTAATCGACGATTTGCACCGTCTAGCCAACAAACTGGCCGCGCAGCAATTCTTGATTTCGGCTCTCGATTCGCTGCTAAAACGGGGCTCGGCGGTGATTATCACGTTGCCGAAGTCCCCCCAAGCAGTAGCCGGCCTTGCTCCGCCGCTAGTCAGCCGATTGATGGGCGGGCTGGTCGTTCGCCTCGCGTTGCCCGGCGCCGAGGCCCGGCAAGAGATCGTTCGCCAGACTGCCGCTCGCGCCAATCTGCAACTGAACGAGCAGCAGATCGCCGAACTGGCCAGTTCCGGCAATCCAGCAACCGACCGTTATCTTTCAGCTCCCAAAATTCGTCAGCTTGTCATGCAACTAGCGGCTGAGAGTGAATTGGGCCGCGAGCAAAAAACCAACGCTACGAAAACGACGATGGAACGCGACGTTAAACAGTTCAAAACGCTCAGTCGTCGCGTCACGCTGCTTGTGGCAAAATACTTTGGGCTGCCTGTCAGCGAACTCAAAAGCAAATCGCGCCGTCAGGCCATCGCCGATGCACGCGGTTTGGCCATGTATCTTGTGCGTAGTCTAACGCCCCTGAGCTACGCCGATGTCGGCCATTTATTCGGAGGTCGCGACCATACAACCGTGATGCACGCTTGCCGTAAGGTGAGCACGCAACTCGAAAGCGATGAATCGCTGCGACGATTCGCCGAGGAATTGACTCAAGAAATTGGTGCCGAAGGCCTGGTGTGAATTTCAAAGTTCATGATTTGGAGAGCAGTGTGAGGGAGTTGATAACTTGTCGTTAACTGTCACCACGAGAGTGCCCAGGCGATGCCCATCGACAGCGTCCAGTTCGCCACGAAAAACGAGCAAACTATCGACTTCAAAGCAACAGTGGTTCGACAGCAATACAACCGGTTTTCCACCGTCAAAATTCAACCATCAAACCAACCTAAACCCGGCAACCACAACGACTTCCAACTAGCCTTGTTGCACTTATCGACAACAACAGGGCCCGGATTAATACGACTACTAATTAAAGAAAACTAGATAGGCAGACAGCAAGCCTTACCAAGGAATGTGACATGAAAATCGTATGTGACCGCGAACAGCTACTCAGTGCCTTTCAAACAGCCGCTCTTTTCGCCCCGGGCCGCAGCCCGAAGGAAATTCTGACCAACATCAAGCTGGATGTTGATAAAGACGGCGCGACCTTCAGTGCGACGGACATGGAAGTGGGCGTGCGACTCAAGATTGAAGGGCTCGATGTGGACGCACCGGGAAGTGCTGTGCTGCCGGTTGTTCAGTTCGGCGCCATTCTGCGGGAAAGTTCCGACCAGAAGCTGCGAATCGATTCGACGAACAAGGGAACGGTTGTGAAAGGTGAGCGGAGCGAATTTAAGCTCAATTCGGCCGATCCTGACGAATTCCCGGCTGTTGCGATATTCGAGGAAACGAAATACCACGTGATTCCTGCTCGTTTGTTTCGCGAGATTATCTTGCGGACGGAGTTTGCGACCGACATGGAAAGCAGCCGCTATGCCTTGGGTGGCGTGCTGTTCGAGTTGGATGCGAACAAAGTGACGGCAGTGGGAACGGATGGGCGGCGATTGGCCAAGATGGAGGGTCCGGGGGAATCGGTTGGTGGCCATAAGACTGGCGACACGATGACGATCGTGCGTACGCCGTCGCTCCGTTCCATTGCTCGCGCAATTTCTGATACCGATAATGAAGTACATTTCGCAGCTCGCGGTAACGACGTGCTCTTGCGAACGCCGCGAGCCACGTTCTATTCCCGCCTGGTGGAAGGACGCTTTCCGCGATGGCGCGATGTATTTCCCCAGCGGCGCGATGCCCCGCGAATCGACATGCAAGTGGGTCCGCTGCTTTCGGCATTGCGTCAGGCGGCAGTCGTGCTCAGTGCTGAAAGCCGCGGCGTGGATTTTGCGTTCGAGGATGGCACGCTCACGCTCTCGGGTGCGACAGCCGAAGCCGGTCAGTCGCGCGTCGAGATGCCAATTGCTTACACCGGACCGCAAGTCATCGTCTCGCTCGATCATCGGTTTGTGCTCGAATTTCTCAAGGTGTTGAGCCCCGAGGCCAACATCGCTTTGGAAATCGAAAACGGCGAAACAGCCGTCGTGTTTCACGCCGATGACGGAGCGTATGGGTATGTCGTGATGCCACTCAGCCGTGACCGCTAACAAACGACCTGTGATAAATGACCAATGACAGCACGGAAGAGCGTTACTTTCACGATGACTACAAACGCAAACGCGTTTATATTCCGCCACCGAAATCCGTGGGGAATGTGCTTAGCCAATTGCTGGCGAAACGCGGCTATGCCCAGGTGCAAACAGCCGCGACTTGCGATGCGGCCTGGCGGGAAGCGGTGGGGAGCAAGCTGGCGCCTGATACACGTCCCGGCAATGTCCGCCGCGGTGTGCTCGAAGTGCTCGTTCGCAATCCATCGGTCTCATCCGAGTTGGGATTTTTGAAAGCCAAGATCGTTAAAACGCTAACCAAACTTGTTCCCGAACAAAAAATTCGTGATTTGCGATTTCGCGTGGGAACAATCGAGTAACAGTAATTCCAATCCGACGTAGCCGAATTCGTGAGAATTCGGTGTTCCGCATTCTCACGAATGCGGCTACAGGTTTGAAGCACGTCGTAACGAAAGACCCAATGCCTGAAGTCCTGACTAATCCTGACGAAGCTGCCCTGGCCCTTCTCGCTGGCGAAGACTACGACGCCAACAGCATCACGAAGCTTTCCGACCGCGACCACGTGCGGCTGCGCTATGGCATGTACATCGGCGATAGCTCCGTGCAGGGGTTGCATCACCTCGTGTACGAGCTCGTCAACAATTCGATCGACGAGGTGATGGCCAACCATGCCAAATACATCTGGGTGATGATCAACAACGACGGCTCTTGCACGGTCGAGGACGACGGCCGCGGCATTCCCGTCGAGAAGCACGAGCAAACATCGGCCGAGAAAGGCCGCGAGGTGACGACGCTCGAAGCCGTGATGACCAACCTCAACATGGGCGGTAAGTTTGACAAGCGCAGCTACAAAACCTCCGGTGGATTGCACGGCATCGGTCTCAAGGCCGTTAATTTTCTTTCGTCGTGGTGCGAGGCCCAAGTCAGCCGCGGCGGCACGATGTTTCAGCAACTGTTCGAAGCAGGGACGCCGCAGGGAGAGCTGAAGAAGATCGGCGCGACGACCAAGCGCGGCACAAAAATCACGTTCAAGCCCGATCCGACGATCTTCACGGCGACGAAGTTTCAATACGACGTTTTGCAGAAGCGGTTGCGCGAGCTGGCATTCCTCAACAGCGGCGTGCGGATCATCTTCAAGGATCTGCGGACGGGCGAAAGCGAGGAATTTCACTACGAGCGTGGGTTGATCGAGTTTATCGAGCACCTCAACCGGGCGAGCGAAGTGATTCACTCGGACGTGATTTATTTCAAGACGGATGTGGCGGACGTGCAGATCGAGGTGGCGTTGCAATATGCCAACGAGTACACCGAGAATCTCCACTCGTATGTCAACAACATTCATACGCCCGACGGCGGCACGCATGTGATCGGGATGCGGACCGCGCTCACGCGCACGCTCAATAACTACGGCAAAAAAGAGGATATGTTTAAAGACCTCGTGCCGGCGGGCGAGGATTTTCGCGAAGGGCTCACGGCGATTGTTGCCGTGCGTTTGGCGGAACCGCAGTTTCAGGCCCAAACGAAGAACCGCCTCAACAATCCCGAGATGGAAGGCATCGTCAACGCGGCGTTCGGCGAGTTCCTGGGCAAGTTTCTGGAAGAGAATCCGAAAACTGCGAAGAGCATCATCAAGAAGGGTCTGCTGGCGGCTGAGGCGCGTGAGGCGGCTCGCAAGGCCAAGGAAGTGCTGCGCAATCGTAAGGGCGTGCTGGGCAGCGGCTCGTTGCCGGGCAAGCTCCGCGATTGCCTCAGCAAGAACATGGAAGAGTGCGAGTTGTATCTGGTCGAAGGTGACTCGGCCGGCGGCAGCGCGGAAGGCGGCCGGCTGCGTCAGTTTCAGGCGATTCTGCCGCTGCGGGGCAAGATCATCAATGCTTACAAGTCGCGCGAAGACAAGGTGCTCGAAAACGCCGAAGTGCAGGCGATGATTCAGGCGATTGGCACTGGCATCGGCATCGACCAGGACATCACGAAGCTCCGCTACAACAAGATCATCAACCTGACCGATGCCGATGTGGACGGCAGCCACATCCGCACGCTGCTGCTGTGCTTCTTCTATCGGCAGATGTATCAACTGTGTGCGACGGGGCATGTTTATGTGGCTCAGCCGCCGCTGTTTCGCGTCATCAAGGGCAAGGGCAAGCCGTACTACGTCCAAACCGACGAGGAAATGCGGGCGCAGCTCATGGAGCGGGGCGTGGCCGATGTGGAGCTCGACTTGGACCCCGCCAGCACACAAGCCCGACGCGCCAGCGAGGGGTCCGGCGAAGGGCTCATGATTCGCGGGGCCAAGATGGAGCAACTCACGCGCATTCTGGCCGATATGGAGGAAGCCATTTTGGGTTTGGAGCGCCGCGGCATCAGCTTGAAGGCCCATGCCGAGCGGCAAGACGCGGCTGGCAAGCTGCCCGAGGTTCATGCGGTGTTGCGTGGCAAGGAACATTGGTTTGGCGATGTCGCGGCGTTCAACGAGTTCCGCGAGCAGGAAGAAGCCGCCGGGCGTTCGATCTCGGTGAGCGACACGGCTGCGGTATCGGGAGCCGCGCTCGCACCAGCCCCCAGTGCCGCCGAGGCCTCGGAGGAACCCACCAACGGCTCAGCCGCTCCTTCCGAGCTCCACTTCACCGAGTTGCACGAGGTGCGGACGATCAACCGTTCGCTCAGCGCGCTGGCGCGCTACTTCGACGACTTGCCGATCGAGGTTAAGTTCAGCCTCGACATGCTCATTCCGCAAGAGCGCACCGGCAGCGACCTCCCGCGCTATCGCCTCGTCCGCGGCGAGCACGAGGTCAGCCTGGAAGACCTCCGCGGCCTCCCCTCCGCCGTCCGCGAGATGGGCCAAAAAGGCCTCCACGTCACCCGCTTCAAAGGCCTCGGCGAAATGAACGCCGAAGAGCTCCGCGAAACCACCCTCGACCCCGCCAACCGCACCCTCGTCCAAATTCAAATGCAAGACGCCGGTGCCGCCGACGACATGTTCCGCGTCCTCATGGGCGACAAAGTCGAACCCCGCCGCGACTTCATCGAAAAGCACGCCCTCGAAGTGCGGAATCTGGATGTGTAGCTGACCGATCCGCCTCACACCAACCCTACGCGCAAGCGAGGGAAATCATGGCCTCAACGCCCCACCGTCCGAACATTCACTAGTTCCCAGGCTCCAGCCTGGGAACTTACTCCCCCGAGGCTCTGCCTCGTAACGTCGCCAACACGCCTTCCACCCCACCAGCCGGGAGCAAACCTGTTACCGGTCCGCACAACCAGTTGCCCTCCATTCCGCATCGATCGAGGACAATCGCAGGCCCGGAGGGCCGGCAAGAAGTAGCCCCAACCGTCAGGTTGGGGAACCGCTCGTGATCCGTCCGAGGTCCGCAGGGCCGACACCGCTCCCAGGCAGGTCGTCGAGCGCCAACCGCCCTCCCTCCCACCAGCCGGGAGCAAACCTGCTCCCGGTCCGCTTCCCATGCCCCACTACAAACTCCGCACGCTGATTGTCTTGGTGCCGACGGAATAGCCTCAGGCTGGCGGAGGTAGCGCGGGGACTTGAGGACCACTTGGGGCAAGCACGTGAGCAAATCCGTTTCTATCGGGTGCGTATGAACAATACTGGTTCGTGTCAGGCTTAACCTGAATCCAGAGACGACCGCAGGCCTCACATTCCGAAATTCTCCGCGAGCGATAATGCAATAGACGTGAAAATGTTTTGGTTCAGCCTGAACAGGACGACCGGCCAGAGTGGGTTATGAAGGAATGAACGCTGGATCACGCGATCCAATGCGTTGATTTTACGGGATGAGTTGTGGGTTTTCTACGTGTTCCTCTTCTCTGTTTTGGCCGAGG
>JANNTN010000203.1:0-4780 GCA_031394445.1 Anatilimnocola sp. | reverse complement strand
AGCATCCCGCGGATTGGATGCCCTGGAATTATCGAGCCACTCTCGAATCGGCCCAGCTCGCCGTCTGCTAGCGGCCGGCCGCAACTTTTGACACTTCTACAGGCTTGCCGGAAGGACACAAAGGGTCGATTTCTGATCGATATCGGAAACTTGTCGATCTAACGGGTTTTCGGGAATAAACCGCGAACTTTGCGGTGCGAGACGGTGCCCGGCAACAAAGCGGCGGCGGAAAGCTTGGGCCGCTCCCGCCGCCGGTAGTTGCATTGGTTCACTGCATCGGTCGCCTTGCGGTCACGGCTTTTCCGGAAGCGGCGTGGCGTCCCAGATTCTGACGGTGCCGTCCCAGAGAATGCTGGCGAGGCGGTGGCCGTCGGCGCTGAAGGCGAGGTCGTGACTTTGGTGGGAACCGCCTGCGAAGGATACGCCACGATCACCGGTATGCTGGAACGTCAGCGTCTCATGGCCGGAATGCGCGTCCCATAATTTCACAGCTCCGTCGTCGTTTGCGCTGACCAGCCGCCGGCCATCCGGGCTGAAGGCGAAGCTGCGGCCGGTGTCGTCCTGGAGCGTAACGAGCTTCTGGCCAGTCTGCGTGTCCCAAACCATTCTACCGCTGGCCAGGCGCTTGCCGTCTGGACTGAAGGCAATAGCTCGTCCTCCACCTTGAAGGGAGAGGACTTCCTGACCGGTCTGGGCATTGAATATTTTCACCTCCGAAGACCTGACGGTGGCCAAGCGATTGCTGTCGGGGCTGAAGGCAATGTTCCGATTTACCCAGCCACCGTCCCGAAGGTCAATGATGAAGAGTTTCTGGCCCGTCTGTGCATCCCACATCACCACCTCGCCAGATCTCTGCGAGCTGACGGAGGCGAGGCGACTGCCGTCCGGGCTGAAGACCACGCCTAGCACGGGTCCGGTATGGCCCACGAGCGTAAAAAGTTCGCGGCTGGTCTGGACGTCCCATACTTTCACTATGCCGGAAACAAAATTGACTCCCGGGCGCGGGTTGCCATCGCCACTGGCCAGTCGCTTTCCGTTGGGGCTGAAGGCCAGACTAAAAATCGCACTAGTATGCCCTTCAAGGCTCATCGCCTGTCGCCCGGATTCTGCATCCCAAATCATTACCGTCTTGTCCGGAGCATTACCCAGGAAGTTTCGCGAAGCGCTGGCCAGTCGTTTGAAGTCAGAGCTAATCGTGCCGTGGCCTCCTTCGATATTGAAAGTTTGGGGATTTGAGTCCTGATGCACGTCCCATATTTTGACTGTGTCGTCGCCCCAATAACCGCTGGCCAGGCGTTTACCGTCCGGGCTAAAGGCCAGCGCCGTGGCCAGCCTGCTGCTTGTTTCTCTTTCTACATTCAGCGTACGGATTTCCTGGCCGGTCTCGACATCCCAAATCCGCAGCGTTTGATCGGCTGAGCCGCTGGCCAGCCGCTTGCTATCGGGGCTGAAAGTCAGGCCGTTGACCACATCCGTGTGCTTATGAAATGTGAATAGCTCGCGACCCGTTTCGGTATCACATACCTTAATGCGGGGTATCCTCGACCGCTGGCTGGCCAACGCGATGCGTTTGCCATCGGGACTAAAGGCAAACTCGATCTGGCCGTCGCTTTTCTCGTTGAGGCCCTGAATTTCCTGGCCGGTTTGCGCGTCCCAAACCTGCACTTCGGCACCAACGTAAGCGTGCTTCGTGGCATCCCAAAGGGAATGTTCGGACGCCAACTGTTTGCCATCCGGGCTATAGACCACATACCCACCGCCACCGGGCAAATGTAGCAGTTGTTGGCCGGTTTCTGCGTCCATCACGTTCACCGACCGAGGGACTTGCTTGCCGTCAATGAGTCCGCCGACTATGGAATATGCCAGGCGTTTGCCGTCGGGGCTATAAGCGACTCCTTTGAAGTTGCCCGTGAGCGAGCGAAGCTCCTGGCCGGTGTCAGCATTCCAGAATTTGATCTCACCGAGCTTGCCAGAATCGGCTTGGCTGCACGAAGCCAAGTGCCTGCCGTCCGGACTGTAGGCCACTCCGGACACGTTACCGGAGTGGTCCTTAAGCGAGAGGACTTCCTTGCCCGTTTGGAGATCCCAAATCTTCACCGTTCCTGCCTCGCCGGCCGCGCCGGCAAAGCGATTGCCGTCCGGGCTAAAGACCACTCGCGTGAATAATTCACCGCGCTTCAAGGCATAGAGCTCCTGGCCGGTTTCGCTATCCCAGCACTTGAGCTCGGCCTCGATGCGCACTCCCATAGACCCACCACTGCCTGTTGATGTAATCACTCGCTTGCCATCCGGGCTGAAAGTGACGCTGCTTAATAAAAACTTATTCAGCTTCAGGGTGAGCCGAGCATCCGCCTGGCATAGGCGGTTCAGAAAATGCCATTCGAAGCCGCGCAGGTCCGGTTCGCCAGGCTTCGGGCGATGCTGGTCTAGCAGACTAAGTACACGGCTTACTTCATGCTGATCCAAAGCATTCTTGGCCAGGTTCATGTTGGATGCATACAAGGTCCGCTGAAGCTGGTCGTTGAGCGCCTTGACTTCGTCGCGCTGCGTGTTTGCCTTTTGCTCATTGGCTTCAGCCCGCTGGCGCTGTTGAGCCTCGGCGGCGGCGGCCTGTTTGGCTTGAGCTTCGTTTGCGTTGGCTTGAGCCTCGGCTGTTGTCGCTCTCACGGCCTGCCAGGCGCTGACGGTTGTGCCGAGTATTAGGCAGAGCGCGATCGAGGTAGCGGTGAAGAGGGCGGGTTTGTGTTTGCGTGCGAACTTTTGAAATCGGTACATGGTAGTTGGGGGGCAGGCGAGGACAGGTTCGTCGGAAAGATAACGCTGAATGTCGGTAGCCAAGGCGGAAGCGGATTCGTAGCGACGGGAGCGGTCTTTTTCGAGGGCTTTCATCACGATCCAATCGAGCTCGCCACTGAGAATTTTGCTCAGCCGCCGTTCGTCGAGACCGCGGTGCTGGGAAGCTGTTGATATGGCCTGGACGCCGAGTGTGCTAAAGCGGCGACTAGGACGCAGCGGCTCGTCTTCACGAATGATCCGCCGCATTTCGTCCAGTCCCACTTTGCTAAGGGTCTCCTTGTTGAACGGCGTCTGGCCGGTGAGCAACTCGTAGAGCAACACGCCGAGCGAATAGACATCGCTTCGCGTATCGACATCATTACTAGTCAGCTCGGCTTGTTCAGGGCTCATGTAGAGCGGTGTGCCGACAAGCTGTGTCAGGGCCGTATAGACCGTGCGCTCGGTCAATTGTTGGCCCACCGCCTTGGCCACGCCGAAGTCGATCACTTTCACGACCGGCCGGCCGTCGTTCGTGGTAACCATCACGTTCGACGGCTTGAGGTCGCGGTGAATGATGCCCTTTTGATGGGCATGCTGGACGGCCTGGCAAACATCAACAAACAGCTCCAGCCGCTGCCGCGGGCTGAGGCGCGCCTTGTCGCAGTATTCCGTGATCGGCATCCCGCGTACCAGCTCCATCACGAAGTAAGGGCGACCGGCTTCGGTGGTCCCCGCATCCAGCACCCTGGCAATGTTCGGATTGTCCATCATCGCCAAGGCTTGCCGCTCCGCCTCGAACCGGGCGATCACCTGTTTGGTATCCATGCCCGGCTTGATGATCTTCAGCGCGACTCGACGGCGGACTGGCTCCGTCTGCTCGGCGACATAAACGACGCCCATGCCGCCTTCGCCGATTTGCTCCAGCAGCTTGTAGCGGCCGATTTGTGTGCCGGGGCGTTCGGTGGGAGGCTGGTCGACGGTCGGAGAGGTGGCTAATTCCGGAGGAGGTAATTCGAGGAAGCTTGCATTTTCGTCGTAAGCATTTAGGAGCGCAGCGACACGTTGTTTCATGGGCGGATCCTCACTGCACATGTGTTGCAGATAAACTCCGCGAGCTTC
Source organism: Anatilimnocola sp. (assembly GCA_031394445.1). Lineage (GTDB taxonomy): Bacteria > Planctomycetota > Planctomycetia > Pirellulales > Pirellulaceae > CAYLLN01. The sequence goes on along the minus strand of JANNTN010000203.1, from coordinate 886 downwards.
ACGCGAGCCAATTTGGCGGGCAACCTCGAAGATCGCTTGGTCTTTAACGCTATTTTCAGTCATCGGATCACCTTCCGGCACGACGAACGTGCAGCCTCTAAAAAACAGTGCGGAATCGGACGGCGTTTTCCCCGACGAAAAACGCGGATTTCCAAGAAATCTTCGCCAGGCGGGCTGTCACGATGTCAGTCAGCCATGTGGACACGCAGCCACGATTTAGCGTAAGCCCAGTCTGCGTCAGCAGTTGACTCCGAAATTCCCAGCGCTTCGGCCGCTTGGGAGATCGTCAGGCCGCCGAAATAGCGAAGCTTAACCAATTCAGCCTTTCGTACATCATGCACGGCTAATGCGTCGAGGACTTCGTCGAGGGCAATCAGGTCGATGCTTCGGCTGGGCGCAATAATATGATCTTCGTCGAGCCCAACTCGCTCCACCTGACCGCCTCGTTTGGCACTCTTTTTCCGTTTGGCGCTGTCCACAAGAATCCGCCGCATCGACTCCGCGGCAGCTGCGAAGAAATGCCCGCGAGTGTTCCAGTGCTGGCTCTCTTGCCCATCGACCAACTTTACGTAAGCCTCATGCACCAGCGCCGTGGCCTGCAGCGTCTGCCCCGGCTTCTCCTGTGCCAGCTTGGCCGCTGCCAGCTTCCGCAACTCGTCATACACGAGCGGCAACAGTTTCTCCGCCGCCTGGGGATCACCCTGCTCAATCTGCGACAAGATGCGGGTAACGTCGGACATGAGGTCGCGGGCCGTGAAATGGCGAACGATGTGCAACCGCCATTACGCTATCCACCAGAGGGGCAAATGTCGAGCTTGCGAGTGGCGAGCAGAGCAACTCGCTGTGGAATAAACCGCGATCCAGAAGTGCCAGATGGTGCATGAAA